>DASXMM010000182.1:0-18677 GCA_036495665.1 Candidatus Acidiferrum sp.
CACCAGTCCATCCACTGCCGTTCTTCGGATAAGCGAACGAGTGCAACAAATCGTCTTGATCCTCTCGCGATAAATAGCGAAACGCCGATTTGTAGCGTCGTATGCTCTCGCCATCGAGATAGCCAAGCGAGTTCAAGAATGCTCGTTGTGTGTCCCGTGTTTCGGCAGCCAACACCAGATCAATGTAGCGATTGACCAGCGCTTCTTTCGCTCCGGGCGTGTCCGTCGCGGGAATCATCAGGTCGCTCAGCACGATGAGCGTCTCGTTTTGGTGGTCATCCAAAAAGAGTGGCTTCCATCCAGGCGCTGCGAGGTCTTTCGATGCGTCAACACCGCTTTGCGCTGGCGTCAACTCGGATGGCGCTGTCGGTGGCGGTGCTGCGCTCTGTGCCCTGGAAACCGATGGCCGCAACGCTGCCGCCGCGCCCGTAATTACGCTGGCACGAATCATATCTCGTCGATTCATAACGACTCCTGGCGCGCGCTACCTCGGCATGCCGAGCGAATAGGTAACTTACGCACGTCCGCCGAGTGCACTGTCTGGCGAGCCAAACACGTCTGGTTTTGGCCACGGGAAGTCTACACCAAAGGAAGGTGAAAGCTAGACGCCTGCCAGCGAATATGGATCAGTCGAAAGTCATATAGGCAGGGCAGACTTAGCGGCATGAGTTCGGGATAGGGTCTGATTGACCGCAACGTTCTTCAAGGTTACACCGACAACTTTTCCGGGCCCGGACTCTTGCGCAAACGCGACAATCCGAAGATTCGACGGGGCGGGATTCGGCAGCTTGAGCTTGACGCGAAAATCCTGACTGAGGCTCTTTCCAGGCTCAAGCTTGCCTACTCTTGTGAATTCCGTGACCACCGCGACATGGGTAAGGTGACGCCCATTGTTTTCTCCGCGCGAGACCTGAGATTCCGCATGGTCGAGCGCGATAGCGATGTATACATCGGCTTTGTGTTTTTCTGAACTAACGTCAGATTCAACGTGCCCATGAATGATCGCGGGATTCCCAGGATCAACGCTTGCCGAGGTGATCCGCATCGGAATCTTCGGGACAGAGGCAGCTTTCTGAAGACCTTCTACGACCAGCTGGTTGTTACGGGTCTGCAACTCCTCGGTTCCATCCACCAGGAATTGCGGCGTGTAAGGACTATTTAGTCGCAGCACGCGAACATACTCATTTTGCCGGTCGGTGATGGATGCTGACGAGAACGGATCCGTCCAACCATCCTGGTTCCAATAGTCAACATGCTCGCTCAGAACAATCAGTTGCGCACCGCGGATCGGCTGTAAAGCGTCCATCTTTGCCAAAAGCGCATCAGCGGGAGGGCAACTCGAACAACCTTCGGACGTGAACAACTCCACGAGCACGGGAGTCGTAGCATTGGTGTCCGCAGCAGGGAAGTGTGCCCAAGATGAGACCGCACCGGCCGCGAACAGGAAGGCTAAGCTTAAACAGAGAATTATTGGCGCTCCGCGAATCGAGAAGCGTCCAGTTGCTAACGGAAGCTTGAAATTGCGTTGAGGCTTTCTCATAGCACCATCCTCCTTCATCATTCGGCTGACGAAAATGACCACATTACGAGATTTTCCTATTACCACTCATTCTCCCACTTAAGCTCTTTTCGTCCAATAGCAAGCCCTTCAGTTGCCGGACTGCCTTGGGCATCTGTTCAGTAGCGGTGTTCCCAAACCCCAGAATAAATCCCTGACGAGGGTTATCGCCCAGGTATGCAGGCGAAAGTGGCGAAAGCCAAAGTTTTTCGCCCGCCGCGCGCTTCGCTAATTCTTGATCGCCAATGCCTTTCGGCAAAATCACGGCGAGATGCATTCCCGCTTCTGAGCCAAGTATTTCGAGCATCGAGCCGAATTCTGAATGGAGTGCGTCGACAAGCGCGCTTCTGCGCTGGGAATAAAGCAGGCGCATGCGGCGAATGTGGCGCGCGAAATGGCCCTCGTTCATGAAGTCCGTAAGCACCGCTTGGAAGAAGTGCGGCGGCCCGATATCCATCGTGTAGCGAACGGCCGTCAAACGACTGACCAGATCCGGCGGAATAACGAGATAACCGAGCCGCAGCGATGGGAACAAAGTTTTGCTGAAAGTTCCGATATAGATCACGCGCGAATTGTGGTCCAGTCCCTGGAGAGAGGCGACCGGCATATTTCCATAACGATACTCACTGTCGTAATCGTCCTCGATCAACCAGGAACCCGAACTCTGTGCCCAGTCCAGGAGTTGCAAACGCCGTGAAGCGCTCATGGTAGCGCCGAGCGGAAACTGATGCGAAGGTGCAACAAAAGCGGCCTTAGCTTTGCGACACTTCCTGAGGCCGAGGCCGACATCCAAGCCTTCGTTATCGACTGGGACGGGCACGAGGCGACAACCTGCCGCAGTCAAAACCTGTCGTGCCAGCCAATATCCTGGTTCTTCCACCCAGACGTGGCTTCGCTCGTCCAGCAGCGTCCGCGCTGTAATCTCTAAAGCCTGCTGAGAGCCTGAGACGATCATGACTTGCTCGGGCTCGCACCGCACCGCACGCGCGGTCCTGAGATACGCGCATATCGCGTTGCGAAGTTCCTTGAGACCGAGCGGTGCACCGTAATGCAATTCGCTTGCGTGCAGGCTGCGGCAATGACGCATAACGATGCGAGACCATGTCTGGAAAGGGAATTGGTCGAACGCCGGTTGGCTGACATTAAAAGCTCCCAAGCCGCTCAACCACGGCAACCTCTCGTAGTCAGGGAGTCGTGCCGCGCGTCGCGACAAAATGCGTGCGCCAGAGCGAACTTCATCCGAGCGAGTGAATGAGCCCCCGTCGGCGGACGTCAATTGGTCGGGCAGGGAACTGCAGACAAAGGTTCCCGCACCCGCGCGAGACTCGAAATACCCTTCGGCCAGAAGCTGAGAATAGGCAGTGAGAACCGGTATCCGTGAGATCTTCAACTCGCTCGCAAGAGCACGGGTCGAAGGAATTTGCTGGCTCGCGCTCAGGTTGCGGCTGACGATCAAGGCGCGATACGCGTCGTAGATCTGCTTGTGTAAAGGCTTTGCGGCTTTGCGGTCGACGGCAATCACGGGCGATAACGCGCTCGGAACCTTCTTCATTCCATCACCCAACTGGTCATAGCAAGTTTGCCCCAAGTGGATATTGCGCCCGACCACTCGGCAACGCAACATCAAAAATATCGATATTGCATATCGCCTTTTGCTTTCGTTCACGGTGCGGGAAATGCCGGGCGTCGGCGCGAATGCTCCGTAAGGTTCGAGAACGTTTTCCACAGCGAGGGATGAGAAAGCTGGCAGTGCAATTCAAATAGGGGGTGTCTGCAAGTGCGCAATCTAAGAGATCTTCTCGTGCGGGCTAAGCGTTTGCGATTTTTATTTGTTTCTTTGGTTAGCTTGCTTTGCTTCACAGGTGGGGCGTTTGCTCAACAAGCCACCATCGTTGGCACGGTTACGGATCCATCGGGCGCAGTCGTCCCGGGGGTGGCCATCACTCTGACCAATACAGATACGGGTGTGAGCACGGTCATTCCAACCAACGACGCCGGGCAGTACGTAGCGGTCGATCTCCAAATCGGCCATTACAAAGTCAAAGCCGAGGCCAAAGGTTTTAAGGTCGCGGAACAAAAAGACATCGTGCTGACCATCGGGGCCCGTATTCGGGTCGATTTCCAGATGCAAATGGGCGCGGCGCAAGAGACGGTTACGGTGGAAGCCAATACCGTTCAGGTTCAGACCGATTCGGGAGAAGTCAGCAATCTCATCACCGGGCAGCAGATGAGCCAGCTCGCAATCAGCGGGCGCAGCATTTACCAGCTCGCCGCTTTGACCCCAGGAGCCTCGAGCCAGATTGGCGGCTCCGGCGGTATGAGTTCAGGCGTCACCAACACGCCGGTCGGTGGCGACAACAGCGTCGAATTCAACGGCATGCGCCAGAACCACAACATCTATTTACTGGACGGCGGCGAAGATGATGATCGCGGCGGTGCCGGCGGCATGAGCATTGCGCCATCCGCAGATGCCATTGCGGAATTCCGCGCTTTGACTTCCAACTACAGCGCCGATTACGGCCTCTCCTCGGCAGGCACCATGACCATGGTTCTGAAGTCAGGAACGAGCCAATTCCACGCTTCCGCTTGGGAATTTAATCGCAACGACGCCCTGGACGCGCGGAATTTCTTCAACCCGACTCACAATCTTAGTGGTGCTTATAATCCGGTCGCTGAGCTACGCCTCAATGTGTACGGCTTCAACGTCGGCGGCCCGGTCACATTTGGCCACCTCTACAACCCCGACAAAAAGAAGACCTTCTTCTTTTACAATATGGAATGGCGCCCTTTGATTCAGGGCAGCATCTCCAGCGGCCAGTTGGTTCCACCCACTGCACTCTACCCAACCGCGGCTGGCGCTAATTTCAGTTCCCTGACCGACTCGCACGGAAACCTGATTCCGATTTATGTTCCGACAGCCGCCCAAGTGAAACCGTCCGTTCTTTTTGCCGGCTGCGGCGGTGCAGCTCCGACCGGAATCGTGCAAGGTTCGCCGTTTCCCGGTAACCTCATTCCGGCTTGCATGATCTCGGCGAACGCTGCAGCTCTGGTTAGCGCAGGGGTCTTCCCAAAGCCGACGTCAGGAGACTAGTTCTTCGGCGGCACTAACGCGCCAACGAATCTGCGGGAAGAAATCGTTCGCATCGATCACAACTTCTCGTCCAAGTTCTCCGTCTTCGGACACTTCATCTCCGAGCAGGTCTCCCAGGGCTATTCGATCAGCCAGTGGAGCGGTGCCAACGTCCCTACCGTGGGCGACACTTTCGGCAATCCCTCCTACAGCGCCGTCATCCATACGACGTACACGATCAGCCCGACCTTGGTGAATGAAGTCGCGTTCAACTACAACGGCAACCGCATTAACATCATTCCGACGGCGGGCGCCGGATTAACCAGCTTGTCTCTCCCAACTGGCTACGACGGCACCAATTCCCGGCTCTTCACCGGCCCCAACAATGACAATCGCATTCCCAACATCGACCTGGGTGGCAACTTCGGGACACATTTCGAAATCTCGAGCTGGCCCTGGAAGAACAAAGCGGACGATTACCAGATCCGCGACGACCTCTCTTGGACCAAGGGCGCTCATCAGTTGAAGTTTGGCGGCAGTTGGGCGCTCTATAAGAAAGTCCAGGACCTGTTCGGCCAGACCCAGGGCGGTTTCAGCTTCAACGGTACTTACACCAACAATGCTGGTTGCCCTCTTCCCGCGGGCGAATCGTGCGGCAGCGACTTCGCGGATATGTTGCTCGGAGCCGCTTCCTCTTACCAGGAGCTAGCAGTGCAAGACAGCGGCATGTGGAACAACGTCTCTTGGGCCGCCTACGTCCAGGACAACTGGCGTGTGAATCGTCGCCTGACTCTCAACCTCGGCTTGCGCTGGGATGGCGTGCCGCACACCTATGAAGCCAACGACCGCATGGGCAATTTCTACCCGCAGCTCTACAATCCGGCGGATGCAGCCACGTTCAACTCAAACAATACCATCTGCGGACCAACGGACACGACGGCGACTGGATGCCCGCTCGGTGAGAGTGTCGGCCTAGGTGCCAGCCCGAATTCCATTCTTGCTAACAATCCGCTCTATTTGAACGGAATCGGCATCCCTGGGCATTGCTACAGTGGCTTCTGCGTCCCGAACGGTCTGGTCAATAATCACTGGGCTGCATTCGGTCCTCGCCTCGGCTTTGCGTATGACCTTACAGGCCGTGGCAAGACCGTCGTCCGCGGCGGGTTTGGCATTATGTACGAGCGCATCCAGGGCAACGACATGTACAATGCCGGTCCGAACATTCCCTTTAGCCTCCAGGTTAACTTGAACGGAGTCGAGATGGGGAACCCGAGCGTCGCTCTCTCCAGTGGGGCAGTGCCTCCTCTCCCAATTAACGCAGCCCAAATTACGGGCATGGACGTCGCCGATTACAAGCTGCCTGTTAGCTATCAGTGGAGCATTGGCATGCAGCACGCCTTGAGCAGCAAGACCGTTTTGTCGGTGGCATACGTCGGCAACCAAGGTCGCCATCAGAACGACTATCGCAACATCAACCTGCCAGCGGAGACCGATCTGCCCAACCTAATCAATAACGCGCCCTATCAGACTGCACCTGGCCTGCCCTACGCGGGCTTCACGGGAATCATTGAGTCCGAGAACGAGGCCAATACGCACTACAATGGCCTCCAGATCGACTTGAACTCCCAGCTGGGCCATGACCTCAATCTGCGGGCCTTCTACACTTATTCGAAGGCCTTTGACCCCACCACTGCTGGCAGCGGCGGCGGCGACCTGGGCAACGTTTCCAATCCTTATGCGGGTTGGGCATACGATGCGGGACCAAGCGGCTATGATCGGACGAATGTGGCTGTGGTCGACTTCATCTACGACATCCCCTTCCTCCGCCACAATGACAACCGTATGCTTCGGACCGTAGCCGGTGGTTGGCAGGTTTCCGGCATCGTCACTTTGGAGTCCGGCGTGCCGCTAAACATTGGTCTGTCCGGCGGCCAGGGCGGAAATGGAGTACCAAACGGAGTCAACCGTCCTGACCTCGTCGGTGCTATTTCCTACCCGAACCAGGTCCAGACTTGTGCCACTTGCCAGCAGGTCATTCAATACATAAGTCCGTCGGCTTTTGCGTTCCCGGCAGTCGGCGCTTGGGGCACCCTCGGTCACAACGCCCTGCGTGGACCCGGCCGTGACAACTGGAACCTCTCCTTGTTCAAGAGTTTCATGTTGAATGAAGCCCGCGGCAGCCGATTCGAGCTCCGCGTGGAGTCTTTCAATACCTGGAACCATACGCAGTTCAACGGGGTGAACACCACCTTTGGTAACAACAACTTTGGGCAATTCAACTCCGCCTTCGACCCAAGGGTCTTCCAACTTGGCGGAAAGATCTACTTCTAACCACACACGGGAAGTAGGCAATACGCCCCGCTCGCATACCACACCCTGCGAGCGGGGTTTTGTTTGCTGCTGTGCTGAGTAGGAAATCAATGAAAGGATTCTTGTACCGTCGCGGGAGACTGACGGACGAAAACTCATCCACGTTGCGCTCAGCGCCTCTTCCAGTTGACGCGACTATAAATGAGTCCCTGCGTATTGGAGGAAATCTGCACATATTGTGGCGCATACCGAAAGCGTCGTACCCAGGCCCGCCGGTTGGTCGAGAGGTTGTAGGATACGAACGTGGAAAGTCCAGCCGAGAGTGCGGGCCTCGCATAGAACAATCCGGGATGCGGCAACAGGGCATTCGTGAGGGGGTTGTGTTCGACAAAGAAAAGGTTGTTCCGCTGAGCTTCCAGGTAGTGGGACCGCGTCTGCTGTATATCCCAAAAATCGGTGGCGAACTGCGCAGAACTCAGTAGTGCGATCGTGCGCCAATCGACTCGCGGTTCGACAATTTGTGGTCCCCCGCGACACGGAACGGCAAACATCAGGATAAGGGCGAGGGCTCTCACGGTGGTTCGTTCGAATTCGCGACATTCCCGAGCGTAAGAAGGACGTCGCGCTCCTGCCGTTGTCGAAGAGCACTCGCCGCACCAATTTAAGTTGTGAAGAATCAGCGACTCTCAAGCTCGGGAGATTCCCGAAAGGGCACTGTCGATTCAGCGCGGCACAACTCGCCGTTCCGCAGCGCGATCGTCACTCTCGCCATCGGAGTTTCGCTCTCCAACTCGCGTCCTATTGAATCAGAAAACAGCGATTGACAAGCGGGCCCCGCCCCACTATAGTCGACTATCGATATATCGAGTATCGAGCACATATGCCAAAACGAAAACTTGATCCATTACCGTCGGCGGCTTTTCAGATTCTACTTGCTCTGGCTGGCGAAGATTTGCACGGCTACGGAATCATGCGGCAGGTCGAAGAACAGTCCGAGGGACGGATACGTCTAGGCCCCGGGACGTTATACAGTTCCGTTCAAACGCTGCTCGAAGCGAAATTCATCGAAGAGGTTGACGCGCGCGAGGATGCGAAACTTGGGCACGAGCGGCGCAGGTATTACCGCCTGACTGCTGGGGGACGCAAACTGGCGCGCTCCGAGGCGGACAGGCTTGCCGATCTCTTGCGTGTTGCACGGACCAAGAAAATCTTTAGGGGGGAATATGTCTGAGAAGATATACGCCTGCCTGTTGCGTCTTTTTCCTGCTGGTTTTCGTGAGGCGCATGGCGAGGAAGCTCTGCAATTGTTCCGCGACCGCGCGCGTCACGAGACAGGCTTTCTCCTGAGGGTGCGACTGTGGTTTGACCTGCTCGCCGATCTCGTCATTTCTATTCCGCGCGAGTACCACCGCGCCCAGCCGGCCCTCATTGGGGCCGCTCACCAGCATTTGGACGGCGCGCCCACGTTCTTCGTTCTCGGAAACGAGTCACCGCGCGCTGGAGCGTTGGTTTCAGGTTGCGTGCTTTCGTTGGCTGCTCTCAGCATGTTCTCGATTTTGCTGGGGCGTCTTGGAAGCTATCGGCCACAGCGCGCTTCCGTAGCACAGCAACAGAGCGCCGGGGATGCGCAGAGGTCTACGGCAAGAGTTGGAGCGCAGCGAAGCGGCGGCACCGGTGAGAACGCGCGACTGGGCACATCGCCCGTGCGGCAGTTTCCGGCGCCGGGAGCTGCCGGCTCCGGCCAATATTACGAAAGGCGAGATGCCTCGCAGCCAAATCCTCCCGCGCGGGAGAACGCGCAAATTCTCGAAGCGCAATCTCAGCCAGCGCGCGATCCCAACACGATCGTCGTCAGGCCTGCGGATCCGAATCTGGACCCCACGGAACGCCGCCGCGTGACGGACGCCGTCGCCAACAATATCAGGGCGCATTACTTCGATCCCGGCGTTGGCCGGAAAATGGCCGAAACGCTTCTGGAGCGGGAAAAACGCGGAGACTACAACGTGGTGACGGATGGCGATGCGTTCGCGCGCCTGCTGACCAGGCAGATGAGAGATGTGAGTCAGGACAAGCATTTGGAAGTGGTCTACAGCGAAAACCGGCTGCCCGAGCGTCCGTTGGCGCCCACGCCTGACGTTATGGCGCGATACCGGGAAGAGTTGCAGCAGGGAAACTGCACGTTTGAAAAGGTCGAAATCCTGCCGCACAACATCGGTTACTTAAAGCTGAATTCTTTTCCTGATCCCGCAATCTGTCAGTCAACCGCGAAGGCTGCGATGGCCTCTTTGAACCACGCCGACGCGATCATCTTTGATTTGCGAGACAACCGCGGTGGTTTCGCGGGCATGGTGCTGCTGATTTCCAGCTATCTGTTCGATCATCCGGAATACATGTACGACCCGAGGTTCGCGCCCACGCCGGAGTCGTGGACGTCCTCGCCGGTTCCGGGCAACCAACTGGCGGACAAGCCGGTGTATGTGCTGACTTCTTCGACGACAATCTCGGCTGCGGAGCAGTTCTGCTACGACCTGAAGATGTTGAAACGCGCCACACTGGTTGGCGAGACCACGCACGGTAGTGCGCATTCTGGTGTGTGGTACCGGATCGATGACCACTTTGGAATGGGAGTTCCGGAAACGAAAACGATCAACCCTTACGCGAAGTCTGACTGGGAAGGCATTGGAGTCGAGCCGGATGTGAGGGTGCAGCCGGGCGATGCGCTGGTTACTTCTGAAAAATTGGCGGAAAACAAGTTGCGTCAAAAGTAGCCGATCCAGAGTGTTCTCCGGGGGGGCCGCGCACTTCGCCAGCCCGCAGCATCCGGCAGCCAGTCTGCGCTTATAGGTCGCGGCGCCTTCCAGCGGAAAGATGCAGTCGTTCTTGCCCCACGCGATCAGCGTGGGCGGCGGCTGACGCGAAGTGAATCATCGAGACCAGGTTTCGGGCCGAACGCTCTGGGCGATGTAAGAAATGATGAAGCGCAAAAAAGAATTACGCCTTTTTTACCTGCGACACACTCAAACGTACGACGTTAACCCACGAAAAAGCGGCCGTATCCGGCACCGATGACACTCAAAAGGAGAACAAGCCATGGCACTGCGCCCACCTCTACCTCCATTTTCCCGCGAAACCGCCATCCAGAAGGTCCGCCTCGCGGAAGATAGCTGGAACTCGCGCGATCCTGAAAAAGTGTCCCTGGGGTACGCGGTGGATTCCCACTGGAGGAATCGCGCGGAATTCGTGAACGGAACGCAAGAAATCATCGCCTTCCTGACGCGCAAATGGAAGAGGGAATTGGACTATCGGCTGATCAAAGAACTTTGGGCATTCACCGAAAATCGCATCGCGGTGCGGTTTGCCTATGAGTGGCACGACGACTCCGGGAATTGGTATCGCTCGTACGGCAACGAAAATTGGGAGTTCAACCCGGATGGCCGCATGCAATGGCGGTTTGCCTGCATCAACGACTTAACCATCAGGGAAGCCGACCGCAAATACAACTGGCCGCTCGGCCGCCGTCCCGACGATCATCCCGGTTTGAGCGACCTCGGTCTCTAAAGAACCGCATGTAGTGCCGCATGTAGCGCAGGGCGGAGTCTTCGGAGCCCCGCGCCGGCCCAGGCGATCACTGCGGCAATTCCTATAGGAATCAGATGTCGGCGGAATTTCATAGGGCGCGTTGCGGATTGCCTCCACTAGGCGCTCTTTGGGAAAATAGAGTCGGACAATTTGCCCCACTTGGGAATAAGGGGGATCTGGCTGATGAAGGCTCCAAGTGGAATCTTCGTCCTGTTAGCCGCGGCGTTCTGCGAAGGTGCGCCGCACCAGGTTATAGTTGCGAAGCTCTAATTGTCGAAACCGCCCCCGCGGCCAGTACACGCCGGTTAGATATCGATTCAGCACTTTCAGGCCGCGCGGTGCGCGCGGTTGTCAACAGCTCTGACCGCCTGAGCCTCGATTCTCACGCAATGGAATAGATGATGAATACAACACTCTTTGCGCGAGCGGTTCAATGGTGCCGCGATCATCCGATCGCGACGTATATCTTGGCCAGTATTCTTTGGACGACTGTGCTCTATGCGCATGCTGTTGAGGCGGGTTTCGCGTCCTACGACGATGAACCGCAGATCGTGCAGAACCCGTCACTATCTTCTCTAGCTGCGAGCCTGAAATACTTTCAGTCTCCTGTGTCGTTTGCCTCGGATTTTCGCGGGAGTGGAGCGTCCTTTTATCGCCCTCTCTTTTGGCTGAGCTTGGCCATCGACGAAAAGCTCTGGGGGCTGAACCCAGTGGCATTTCACGTCACAAATGTGTTGCTGCATTGGTTGAGCGCCCTGTTTCTCTTTCTGCTCTTGCGGCGGCTGAATATTTCCTCCTTATCTTCGGCACTGACATCCCTGCTCTGGATAGGTCTTCCCGTTAACTCGGAAGCGGTCGCGTGGATCTCCGGTCGTCCGTACTGTCTGGTCGCCTGTTTCTTGTTGCTTGGGACGTTGTTCGCGGAACGGTATTTATCTGGTCTCGGGGTGAAGTATCTCGTCGGCTGTTGTCTCGCCTCTTTCTGTGCTCTGCTCTCCCATGAGGAGGGCGTGCTGATTATTGCTTTCACGCTACTGCTCATAATTGCGAAGGATAAAGGCAAGAGTAGGTCCGCCATGATGCTCTACGGCATGTGCGTCACTACGATACTGCTTTACTTCTGGTTGAGGCACGCCGCGGGCGCAACAGGAGTCACTGCAAAAGGGGCCATTTCTTCCTTTGGGCTGTTTTTTTGGAAGTATCTCGGCTGGATGGTTCTTCCGATCCACATGAGCGTGGAACGATCGACTAACACGCCGCCGCCAGGATGGTCAGGACACGCGCTCGCGGCATGGCTGTGTCTGGCTCTCGCCTGCGCTGCATTGATTGCTGTACAGCGTAAAATTCCGAAATCACCAATTGGTTTTGCGTGGATGGGAATCGCCCTATTACCGTTTTGCGGAATCGTGTTCATCTATCAGGGCATGGCCGAACGCTATACGTATGTAGCATCCGCGGGCGTGGCCCTGATGGTTGTCCTCATCGGTGCAGAATGGCAGACACGTTTGCGGCCGTTCGTTCTCGGATCAATCGCCATGTGGGTGTTGTGGGGCGTTTATCGACTGGAAACTCGAATCTCGGACTGGTCGGATGCGGCGCGTCTTTACGAAAAGTCCTTGGAGGCCACTCCTCGCAGTGCAAAGCTACATTACAATCTGGGTGCCGTCCTGGAAGGGCGCAAGAATTTTGCTCAGGCGAGCGCTGAATATAACAGAGCGCTCGGTTTGGAGCCGAGTTACGAGCCTGCGCTCGCCGGTCTCGGAAATATAGAGCTGAACCTCGGAAGAACCAACGAAGCCTCCCAAATGTTTCAGGAGGCGCTTCAACTCAAGCCCGATGACGTGAAAGCGGTCACGAACTACGGCACTACGCTGCAAACGCTTGGCGAGATTGACGCTGCCAAAAAGCAGTATCAACGTGCCATTTCTCTAGCTCCGGATAACGACGACGCCTATTGCGATTTAGGTGTTCTGCTCTTTCGCACCGGAGATGTGGACGCCGCCGTTTTGCAATTGAATCAGGCTGCAAAGATTAATCCCAACGATCCGATTCCACTATTCAATCTAGCCGCGATTTATCAAAAAACTGGAAGGGCGAACCTCGCTGTCAAACTGTACGAGAGAGTTCTTCAGCTTAACCCTGGCGATCCTGACGCGATCGCGGCACTTCAATCTTTGCTGTCGAATTCAAATTGACTGGGTATGGGCGATGGCAAGGAAAACTTGTTAGGAGCAAAGCAATACGGTACAGCATCCGGCCCGGCTGCGCGGATCACAGCAGAGCTACACCGCCGGGGAATGCCGGTGAACGCCGGCGGTGCTCCAAAGCAATCGTTAGAATCGCAGATCGCACTTCCATCTCTTCTTCAGTTGGCTGACGTCCTTTCAGTGATCGATAGAAACTTCTGCGACTGACCGAAGCCAGCTGCGACATGCGCTCAATACTCAGGTTGCCTAGCAAAAGAGGGGACGGCGGGTTTTTGAAATGAAGAGTAGACAATTGTGCTAGCGAATTACCGAGCCTATCTGAAAGCTGCGATTTCTTGATTCTCCTAATGGCCATCAGCCAGACCACGCTGGCGCAATCCAGCGAGCCGAAAGTGAAGGTGCTCTCGTTGGAAGAAGCGTGCGAACCTCATGGCTTCGGCCAGTTCCAGACGGATTCTACCAAGCAAGCCACGGACTGGCAGGAGCGATTGTTGCGATGCCTTTCGGCTTTCATCGCGCGAACGAATTTCCCGGGAATAACAACAGAGCACTCGGAGTCTAATGTATGCGGCTAAACTCCGGATGGTGGAGCGATCGGGAGGCGATGATGAAGTGCAGGCATTTCAGCGGCGTTTTTTTATTGTTCCTTTCAATGGCTTGTATTCCAGCATGGGGCAGAGAAACCCGGGCTACCGTAATCTACGACGATAAGGTGACGGAAATTACCGCTGCCGACACAGACACCCGGCAGCTTTGGATGACCACAACCGACCTTAAGCGTGCAACCGACTTCGAACTAAAGCCCCAGGGCGTCTGCCGAAACGAGCTTTGTTTTCCGGTGCCCAAGTTCCGAGAGTCGGAGTTCGTCCGCAAGGGCGCGGGAAAGGTATGGTTCAATCTCGCCGGGTTCGCAGAACTTGTGCACCAGCCCGTTGCCCACGATGAAGCTCTCTCCATCTGGTACTTCGGACTGCGATCCGACCAGCGACTAGGCTTGTCTTCGCTTGAGGCTCCGGATTTCACCCTCCCGGATCTGAACGGCAAGATACATTCGCTCTCCGATTTTCGGGGGCAGAAGGTTTTACTTCTCACCTGGGCTTCATGGTGAGGGTGCCGTCTGGACTTGCCAGGCTGGCAAGCAATCTATCAGCAGCTCAGGGATAAGAATTTCGAGATCGTCGCTGTCGCCCAGGATACGAACGGCGTGAAGGACGCTGGTCCATGGATCACCGCCGCGAATCCGACATACACCGCCTTAATCGATGACAAGCATGTCGTTTCGAAGCTGTACAACATGGTCAATGTTCCGACCGGAGTCTGGATCGATGAACAAGGGAAGATTGTACGGCCTAACCAAGTGGCTTTTGTCGACGACCGGTTCAAGAACTTCAGCGGCCTGGATTCCGCACCTTATCTAAACGCTCTGAGGGATTGGATCGAAAAAGGTAACAAGAGTACTTACGCGATGAGTGAGGAGCAACTTCGCGAGAAGCTCTCTGTCAACGATCCCAATTCTGTTTTGGCCACGGCTGAGTTCGGGCTTGGTGAGCATCTCTATAAAGCCGGACACTTGAACGAAGCCATTCCTCATTTCAAAAAGGCGCAGCAGTTGAATCCCAAGAGCTGGAATTACAAGCGTCAAGCCTATGCGCTGTCTGACGCGAAGCGCGACTATGGAACCACCTTCATGGACGAAGTGGAAAAAGCCGGCGGTAGCAAAGTGTATTACCAGCCTCCTGATTTAACGCCTACCGCCACGCCAAAAGACAAGAAGCCCTGAAAAAACGGGGAATGGGAGCACCTCGCCGTCCCAATGCACTAGGCGACGATCTATGCGAAAGCGCGGCTTATTTCTGCAGTTTGGGCCGCTGGGTTCGAACAAGTCCCCCAATCCTGACTCTTTGTAGCCGATGCGCGTTTACAGGCGATGTCACCGCCATCTCGCGCTGGCTATCTTGCAGTGCGGACCAAAATCGCCGAAAGCAATGGAAGCGGTGCGATGCTTCTTAAGAAGAGCGCAGTTTGAACACGACTTCGTAAGAGCGGGGGGCTGCCTCGGGCCGTATTGAAGGCTTGACAGCGCGTCGCGTTTCGTTGATACTGAACCGCATGGTTCAGTATCGGCATGGGCGTAATTTGGATTTGGTGGCGGGGGCGATTGCCGATCCGACGCGGCGCGCGATTCTGGCGCGGCTTTCGCGCGGACCGGCGACCGTTTCGGATGTTGCCGCTGCCTTCTCCATGACGCTCACTGGGTTCTGCAAGCACGTGCGCGTCCTCGAGCGCGCCAGACTCGTGCGCCGCACTCGTCGCGGCCGCGCGAAAGTGCTGGCGCTTTCGGCGGAACCGTTGCGCGAAGTGGCGAACTGGGCTCTGCAATACGAAAAGTTCTGGAATGAGCGGCTCGACCGGCTGCAGGCGTTCTTTGAGAAAGAAAAATAAGGAGGAAAGATGATCGAGAAGATGAAGCTGATAGACATCACGGTGAAGCGAACGATTCCCGCGTCGGTCGACAAGGTCTTTGACGCGTGGATGGATCCGAAGTGTCCGGGTGGGCCGTGGTTCGAGTCAGCGGCGCTGATCTTTGCGCCCGCACCGCCGAAGGCAGGCTCGCTGTTCTATTTCACCATATTGTGGGAAGGGCATTGCTGGGCGCTCTACGGGCGCTTTGTGGAGGTTCAGCGGCCAGGCAAAGTGGAATACACGTGGGTGGGGGAAGGGACCAAGGGCGTGGAGTCCACTGTGACGGTGACGTTCGAAGCGCGCGGCAAAGAGACCGAGGTCATCTTGCGGCACGCGAATCTGCCCGACGATGAGCTGGGCCGCGCGACTGAATTTGGCTGGGCGCACATCCTGGAATCGGTCGCCGGAGCCCTGGCCAATAAGTCGGCGTCGGCCTAGCGTCGCCGCCGTCACGTGGTCCGATGGAACGCCGGCACCGAGCATGTAAAGACCCAGCGGCATTCGATCTCATTGAGGTTCCGATTTTCGCTTTAAGGAAGATTGTCGAAAAAGAGATAGAGCGAAGCGATGCGACCGTTCCGGGCGACGATAAAATCAGTTCCCGCGTAAGCTGGTGGTTTGCCAGGAGTGCCAGATACCCATCGAACCCGTCCGGCATCACCTAATTCCTCGGGAGGGAAGAGGGGCTGATATTTGAAATCTGGATGTGTTGCTTTCAGCACGCCAGCAATACGATCAATCTCGTCTCGGCCACGAAATATGCCGCCTTTGGGGTCATAGAATACTCCATCTTCGTGAAAGACCTCGTCGATTGCCGCGCGACGACGCACGGGGTCATTTTCGCCAAATACGTCGCTCAGATTACGAAGCAGCAACGTCGATATGCTGTTGGACATCGTGTTCTCCGTTCAGATCGTGGGCCGCAAGCCACTCGGCCTTGGCGAATTTGATGACTTTTGTGGTCGCCACGATTCTTTAACCTTAACAGTCGAGTCGGGTTTTGAGGATTCTGGCGATCAAGCTGGGCGGATTGCCGACTACCCTGACGGTAGGACTGGCGTTCTCTAGGCGCGACCGCACGATCTTTCGATCGGGGCCTGAGTAAAGGATTTCTCCCGCTCGGGCGGTGCGGAACGTGTGATCTCAGGTTAGGCTCTAAGCTGCAGCCTGAAACCTTCATTACACAAAAGGCAATTCCTTGATTTCGCAGTATGCGAATACTCCGCCTTTGTAAGAACGGCTTTGGAAATCGCGAACGGATGCGGCGATCATTCGTTCGCGCATTCGGACGGCCGCCGCAAGCAATTCAGAGGACAATCAACGAACTGATCGAATAGATGCTCTTCGGCATGATCCTGACGTCCGCGAGTGCGCCTTTGCGAGTCGCGATTGAATTGGTCCATCGAGAAGTTTTCCCGTGACGCTGTATTCGACCCTCGCGCCTGAGAATTCTCTCACTGCCTATGCCGTTGCTTCCAGCCGCAGTACTTTGGTTCTCGCCTCTATTTGGTGGCCGGGCGCTTTCGCTCGGGCGAGTGTCAACTTCATCTTCGTATCGCTGCGGTCTGCCGGAAAAGTCAGCGTCAAGCGTGACACTCAAGGATTTTACTAGCACTGTTTAGTTCCCTGGACACGGTTATAGTGACTGTGCAGCGCACCTGCTTATGAAGCGAGCGAGCGGCTTGCTTCTCTGACTCTGAAGCGGAACCACTTGGCCGGAAAGCGCGCGATTCGCACAAATGGCGTTCAGAAATCAAAAAGGCCCAAGCTGAGTGCTTAGGCCCTTTTGGTTGCGGGGGTCAGATTTGAACTGACGACCTTCGGGTTATGAGCCCGACGAGCTACCAGGCTGCTCCACCCCGCGTATTCATACTACGCGACTCGCTCTTCTTGTGCAACTTCCACACGTTGTGCTAAACGTCGCTCATCCATTCATTTCAAGAAACCAGGAACGAGGAAGCCTACTCGTCTTGCGGGAAAATCCTACCAGGTGTTGTACGCAGTCCCATCAAACCGCGACGTCAACCCCGAATTCGAGTGCAAGTCCACCATTCCCGTAGTCACTTGGTCAGGAGTCAGCACGATGTTATCGAATACCGGCGACCAGTCTCTCGCTTGCGTCATGGGATCCACGGGGATTTCCCGCAAGTACCCCGCCTGTTGCAGGTCGTCCAACGACTGCGGCGCAGCCTGCTTATCCAACGTAAAATTGTCAATCGCCTCGCGAATGATCAGCAAATCATGTTTCAACACCGCTTCGCGTGAGCGCTGAATCGTCATGTCGTAACGGCCTGCCGCCAATCCGAGCAAAATAAAAATGATCGCGATCACGATCATCATCTCAATCAGCGTAAAACCGCCGCTCGCGCCACGCATGCCGCGATTCCGCGTCGCCGCCCCGTTCTTCCGTCGCAATCCACTCATGGCAATACCTCGCTGCAAATCCCGCCCATCCTACCAGTCGCTGTATTTCGTCCCATTCAGAGCCGTCGCCGTCGACTTCGAGTACACTTCAAAAACATTCTTCCCGCCCCACGTCTGCGAATCCCAGTCATCGAACGTCGATCGCAGTCCCCAATCCGCCTTCCCCGTCATCGGATCGAGAGGAACCTTGCGCAGAAACCGCAGCCTCTTATCGTTTCCCGTCCCCAACTGCACCCCTTTCACCAGGGTGTCCAAGTCCGGCGGGTAGTTGTCGCTCCCCACCTCCGTCCTAAACTTGTGCTGGTCTGCGAGGTCTTTGTACCGGTCGATCGCTTCTTTCATCGTCCGCAAGTCATACCGAAGCTCCGTCTCCTTTTCTCGAATCACCGCGTAACGAAAAATCGGCAGCGCCATGGCGGACAAAATCATCAGAATAGAGCAAGAAATGATTAATTCCAGAAGCGTCAGCCCGGCTGCACGGGCGAGCAGCCGCCTTCCATAACGTCCGCCGGATCGAAATTCTCGCCGTACCATCGTTAGAGATTCCTCGCAGATTGCTGGACTAGGGCTGGACCTGCACCGTAGCTTCGCTCGTGACCAGCGGAATCGGCCGCTGCTGCGAATCCTTCGCGTTCTCCTGCACAATACTCAAATTTGCCGACCCCGGCGCGATCCCCTTGATCACAATGGCAAGCAAAGTGCCGCTCCCGCTCACTCCCGCGGTATTTGGCTGCCGCGTCGCCGATATTACTGCCTGGCCTTTCTCCTTATTTACGTTGGACACGATGGCTATTTCTTGTGTTCCGCCCGAGAGAAATCCACCCGGCTTTCCTTCGCTCACCGCATGCTGGAATTCCTCGATGCTGATCACGGCCGGGTTGTATTGCAGCAGCATCGGTATCGAGAATAAATCATTCACGTTTTCCACAACGATCGCCACCGTTTTCGTCTCGCCTACTTTTAGCGAGATCGCTCCCGGCTCGAATCGCATCTTCCCCGGCTGGCCCTGCGGCGGATTTATAGCTGCGGCTCCCGGGACGCCTCCGGGCGCGTTGGCATCGGGGAC
>DASXMM010000183.1:0-31193 GCA_036495665.1 Candidatus Acidiferrum sp.
ATTTGGACGAGAGCAATCCCGCGCTGACAGGTCGAAGCGGCAAAGCCTGCTACGTCTCCGACTACGCCGCCGCCTACTGCGATGATTAGCGAGTGGCGATCGATTCCCGCGCGAATCAGCGAACGAGAGAGCTTTTCTACCGTTTGGAGATTTTTTGCGGATTCGGCGTCGTCCATCAGATGCGTCGCATGGGCGGTGTTTTTAAGCCCGAGGGCGCTTAGAACGCTCTTCCCTACTGCGCGCCAGACTCTCGGCGATGAGACCACATGAATTCGCAAGAATTTTCCGAGACTGGCGATTTCCTTTTTGGTGTGACGAAGAACGTCAACGCCGCAGACCACAGCGTAGCGGCCTGTGGACGAGTTCACGAGAATGCGATTATTTTTCATTTGTTAGAAGCAGCACTCGCAGTTCATCCAAATTAAACATATAGTCGCTAGCTGAGGGGCGCGTGGGCGACTTAGGAAATCGCAAAGCGCGCTACTGCTTACCTGAAGCACTCTTAGCAGTAACCAGACTTAGAGGTCCCGACGGGACTGTTCGGGTCAGAATCAAGTTCTCGGCGTATCCCATTGTGCCCCCCTCAGCCCGGCCACCCGCAAAAACGAATATTTCTTCTAAGCCTTTTCCATCGAAGTCTGCTCGAGCCGCCTCCCAAAAAATCTGCCGGAGTCCGCCGTAGGACAAGCTCAGAGCCTTCTCATTTACCTCGGTAATATCTTTTGCCGGAACCACCTGGGCTACCGCTAGGCCCCGCAAACTCTGCTGATCTCTTTTTTGGTCTTCGTCGACGGCGTTGAGCATTTCCGCGGGGAGCAGACGAACGTCGGCGAGGGTCACCTTGGGATTCGCGACAAAGCTCTTAGCCGGAATTTTTGCAGTCTGCAACCGAAACAAGAGGCCGCAAGTATGTATGAGTGGGCTTTCCATGGACATATCGTAGGTGGTGGCAGCGTATGCCTGTTCGCGCTGAGCATTTTCCCACTCGTGGCAGGTAGAAGCCCGGAACCTTTCGCCATTGGGCCGGGTCATTTCAACACCATAGCCTTCTTTCAGGTCGGAGTCTCCGTTGCGAACAGGCAGATCGAGCAACCTCGGGATGTCGGACTTTCCAAGCCGTCCCGAGACGACGCGGCCTCTGAATTCAAGTGGATAAGTAATTTGAAATATTGGCTCCTGCTGGAGTGCTTCAGGCGTTTGCGCGAGCAGCGAATGGCTAAGGGTGAAGCTAGAAGCCACGAAACCGACCACGATGGAGACATGCCGCATGCGATTAATCATTTCGTCTGGAGTTGCTTGACGCTTTCGAGGAAGACGTGGCCGGTGATGGCTAGAGTTTTGGGGCTGATTTTGTCTAGCGAGTCTTGGGGGGTGTGCCAGTAGTAGACGTCGCCTTGCGGGCCGTTGTCGAGGTCGATGACGTCGACGGAGGGGACGTGGCGCTTGGTGAAGGACAGGTGATCGTCTTCGATGGGGGAGGCGGCATCGACGAAGACGTCGCTATAACCGAGTTTCTTGGCGACTCCCCAGACGATGTCGACGAGCCATTTTGTTGAGTTTTCTTCGCGCTTGAAGTGCGGCGCGCGTGTGCCGACTAGATCGGCGAGCAGAAAGGCCTTTATGTTTTTGAGGTCGCCGCTGTTGGCGAAGCGGGCGGCCATTTCGCGGCTGCCGTAGCAGTTGTCGGGATCCTGCCATTCGGGGCGGACGGCTTCTTCGCCGTCGAAGAAGGCGATCCAGACGGCGTAGCGGCCATGTTGGGAGCAGAGGAGGCGCGCGAGTTCGAGCATGACGCCGGTGGAGGAACCGCCGTCGTCGGCACCGACGAAATTTTCGAGGCGCTTGGTGTCGTAATGAGTGCCGAGAAGGATTACGCCGGGCTTATCGCCGGGAATTTTGACGAGGATATTTTTCATGGGGATGCGGCCGGCGGGGGTGTCGGAATTGAAGGCGTCGACGTCGGCGGTGCAGCCGTAGCTTTTTAGTTCGGCGAGGATGTAGTCTTGCGTTTGCGCGATGGCGGGCGAGCCGGACGGACGCGGACCGAATGCGACTTGCTTGGCGACGTGGGCGAAGGCGCGTTTGCCGTCGAAGCCGCCGGTTTTGTCGGGGGACGGCGCTTCGTCGGCTGGATTTGGCTGGGCAGGCGGCGGGGCGGTGGTGAGGGCGCTCATGAAGGGCGCATCTTTCGCCGTGGGCTGAGGATTGTCAGCCTTCGCCTTGCAGCCTTGCTGCGCCAGAACTAGCGCGACGCCCAGAACCGGGGCGCAGTGGCGAGCCGCGTTGCGACAAACACTCTTCGCGGTGAAATTCATCTAGTGGGCCTCCGCCGCTTCGCGCTGTTTCTTTTTTCGCACGACCGCCCAGGACACGGCCACACCGACAAAGTACAACGCGATCAGCACAGACATGAAGAGCACCATGCTGAGGGCGTCGGGTGAAGGGGTCAAGACGGCGGCGAGAAGCGTGATCACCAACAGCGCGTACCGGAAGTTGGCGATCAGAAATTTGGGCGTGACGATGCCGAAAAGCGTGAGGAAAAAAATGAGGACGGGGAGTTCAAAAACGAGGCCAAGCCCGAGAAGGACCAGCAGAATCAGATCGAAGTACTCGTCAATATTAATGAGCGGCACGACCGGCCCCTGGAAACTGATCAGGAAGCGCAGGACGTAGGGGAGCGAAACAAAATAGCCAAACGCGATGCCCCCGAGAAACAGAAACACGGTGGAGAACAGAAAACCGGTAATGGCGCTGCGCTCGTGCCTGTAAAGCGCGGGAGCAACAAATTGCCAGATCTGAAAGAGAATCCAGGGAGAGGCGATGACGATGCCAATGTAAATGCTGCAGGTGATGAGGAGCGTCACGTAGCCGGCGGGGTGAGAGTAAACGAGCTGCGGGTTGAGATGCGCATTGGCCAGAGCCTTGACCATGGGCCTGACCATTAAGTTGACGAAATGCGGCGCGATGACCCAACCGATGGCGGAACCGATCACGATGGAAGCGAGCGAGTTGATGATGCGTTTGCGAAGTTCGACGAGATGCTCAAAAAACGTCATTTGAGCGCCGGGCTCTTCCTGGGTTGCAATGATTGCGGCGTCAGACTGGCTGCTGTTGGTCATGAGAGGGGTCGTGAGAAGGATCGTGCGAAGCCGTGTGAGAAGAGTCGTGATTGGACGGAAGCGCCTCCTGGACGAGGGGCGTTTCGTCTGCCGGGGAAGAAGCGGCGTCGCCGTTGGAGCGCGGTATGGATTCGGCAACCGGGGTGACGACCAGCGCTTCCGTCGTGCGAGAGTCCGCGTCTAACGTGGCTGAGGCGGTTTCAGTGCCAGCTTGTGTACCTTGCGTCGCGGGCTGCTCGGCTGCGACGGCCGAAGCGGCAGCGGCTTCGGCGGCTTTCTTGCGCTCGGCTTGCAGGGCTTGGCGTTCGATATCGCGCATTTCCTGTTCAAAGGCGCTCTTGAAGTCCGTGGAGGCTTTGCGGAATTCAGCCATGAGTTTACCGAGGCCGCGGGCGAGTTCGGGCAGCTTGTGCGGGCCGAAGACGACCAGGACAACGATAAACAGGACAACCATGTGGGTCATGCTAAGCATGGTGATAGGTGGCCGTAAGAGGGCCTGTTGGCATCATAGAAAGGGCGTCCCACGGTGTCAAACCACACTTTGGGGTATGCTATAATTTATGTTGTGTGGTAACGCGAGGCCAGAATGAAATCTGAACGCCGTGGGTTGGTACTAGTCGTCGCAGTCATCCTCCTGTCCGCAGTTCTTGGCGGTATTTACGGCCCCGATGTCCGAGCCACGACTTCGTCTGCGGCTGAGGACGAGCACACTGCGATACGGCAGTTCACGAATGTGCTGGACGTGGTGCAGGCGAATTACGCCGAGCCGGTCGACGTGGACAAGGCTGTGTATCAGGGCGCCATTCCCGGCATGCTGCGCGTGCTGGATCCCCACTCGAATTTCTTTGATGCGCGGCAGTTTGCGTTGCTGCGCGAAGAGCAACGCGGAAAGTATTACGGCGTCGGCATGGTGGTTGCGCCACGCGAGAACAAGACGGTTGTGATGCAACCGTATGTTGGCGCACCTGCGTTCAATGCGGGAATCCGGCCAGGCGACGTGATCATGAAGGTGGATGACAAGTCGACGGATGGACTCACGACGACTGACGTTGCCGACATGCTGAAAGGCCCCAAGGGCACTGTGGTGAAGATTACGGTCAGCCGCGAAGGCTACGACCAGATGCTTGTGTTCACCGTGACGCGCGATGAGATTCCGCGGCACTCGGTGGACATTGCGTTCATGATCAAGCCGGGAGTGGGCTACATCCGCCTGAGTTCCGGGTTTAGCGAAACCACCGATCGCGAAATTGCCGAGGCTTTGAGGCAGCTGGATGCATCAACCCTGGATGGATTGATTCTGGATATGCGCGGAAATCCTGGCGGATTGCTGAACGAAGCGGTCGCAGTGGGAGATATGTTCCTCGACAAGAATCAATTGATTGTGTCCCACCACGGGCGGTCATCGCCGGAGCGTCAGTACAAAGCGTTGCGCGGTAATCAGGGCATGACGACGCCGTTGGTCATTATCGTCAATGGAAATTCGGCTTCGGCGACAGAGATTGTTTCGGGCGCCATTCAGGATCATGACCGCGGATTGATCGTTGGAGAGACCACCTTCGGCAAGGGCCTTGTGCAGACGGTGCAGCCGCTGAGCGAAAACACCGGATTGGCGTTGACGACGGCGCGTTACTACACGCCGAGCGGGCGCTTGATTCAGCGGGATTACAAATCGGTCTCGCTGTACGAATATCACTACGAGCGCCACGTGCCGGAGCATCCGACAGAGGTGAAGCTCACGGACAGCGGGCGCCAAGTGACGGGCGGCGGAGGTATTACACCGGATATCATCGTGCCCTCGCCAAAACTGAACCATTTTCAGGAGACACTGTTCCGCGCGGACGCGCTGTATCCGTATGAAGGCGGCGTGGGAGGATTCACGCGGTACTTCATGGGAAGCAAGCCGACGGTGACGAAGGAATTTGAAGTGAACGACGACGTAATGAAGTCGTTCCGCGAGTATCTCGCGAAGCATAATGTGCGCTACACCGAGCCGGAAATGTCCGAGAATATGGATTGGCTAAAACGGAAGATCAAGCAGGAGATTTTTGTTTCGAACTTCGGTATGCAGGATGGGCTGAAGGTTCAGCTTCAGGCAGATCCTCAGGTACAAGCGGCGATAGACGCCATTCCACAGGCGCGGGCGCTGTATCAGAACGCGCGTAAGATCGTGGCGCAGCGTATGGGCGCGGCGGCTGATCAACCGTAAGAATTCAGAATATAGCGAATTATCAGATACCAGATCGTTTCGGACGAGATGCGTGTGTGCTCGCGCGCCTCGAGGATTCGCCGCGCGTAGTTCCGGTCGCACAAATACTATAAATCGCTTGGGCAGTTCAGTTGGCAAGGGTCGGAGCGTCTGCTAAGATTTTAGTGGTGGTCGGGGGCGTGTAGCTCAGCTGGGAGAGCGCGTCGTTCGCAACGACGAGGTCGCAGGTTCGAACCCTGTCACGTCCACCAAAATCTTCAATGTTTATGCGGGTTTCAGCATCGGCAGTGAAATTCGACTGCCGACTTCCCTTCTCAGGTTTACTTCTGGTTTACTCGCGGCAAGGTCAAGACTCGCCTGGAGTCTTTCTCACGTAGATGCAGGCTTGCTCCGGCCGGCGAGTTTGCTGCCAGTCGAAGGATTGCTTCTTGGAGATGCCTAGGTCCGCGAGGGTTTTAGACAGGTCAGTTTTCCTTGACAGCCATAGCGCATCGGCCTATTGTGTTCCCGTGAGTCTTGATTGACTCACCAGCGGCGCGGAAGCGCCAAGGTTGAAGACCACCGAAAGCAGAGATGCGCCACTGATCTCACAAAGGGCACGCCGATGCCCAAGGACACAAGATGGTTGATCTACACGAACTCGCAAGTGTTTCAAAAAAACTGAATCAAAAGTCCGACACTCTCAACGCTACGATTGAATCGCTCAATCTTCAGTTGGGCGGTCTTAATCTTGGTGTTGAGGCTTGGGTCGGGAACATAACAACATCAGATCCCTGGTACAGAGACGACGATGAAGACCAGAAATTCCCTCTACACGAGGAAACTTGGCTAGGCTACTACCGGTTCGATAGGGGCTGGGAGTTGGCCGTCAAAACGGTCACTCGTCAGCAGACAGAAACTTACAACGTCGAAGAAACCATCGATGTCGACAACCTGTTGCCATTGACGAATGCGTCGCGCGAAATTCGCATAAAGGCGATGAAGTTCATCCCGGAATTGCTTGACGCCATTAAGGAAACTGCCGAGGAACTCCTGCAATCGATCGCCAAGGCTGAGCAGGCAGCCCAGAACCTCGCAAAAACGAAACTGACGCTTCGCAAGTTTGCGAGCGTGCGGTCGGGCCTCGTTGCAGGTACAGGCGAAACCTACCAATACGCCGTAGATGGCCTTCCAAGCGGCCAAGAGGCGTCGATTGCCAACATGGGAAGTCGAAACCAGCCGTGTTGGCAAATTTTGAGGAGAATCGACGGCGTTCAGGGGGATTGGGCTGGCAAGTACGAAACCGCTACGCACGCGCTCGCCGCCCTACAGGGGGACATCGAATCGTTCCAGGAGTCGTAAAGAGGTCAGGGGGGACAACGCGGTATCGGGTTGTCCCTCATTTCTCCACCAAGGAATCTTCTCAATCTCGATGCGGTGCGCAGTATACACCCTGGCCCGCTGGCATCATGGGCTGAGGTGGGTTGCGATTATGCAAAAGAGTATGACAATCGGGGGTTTCGGGATGAATGCAAACGAAATGAAGAACCGAGTAAAGGAGATTCTGTCGGGACAGCTTACTCAGCTTCCGCACGACATCTCAGTGCCTAAGCTCTACAGGTGGGAGGGTCTCGAGCCCATACCGCAGGAGCATTTCACGGTCGAATACCACGGGGAAGCCGCGCATGTTCTCGGAAGAGTTGACAATCGGGATCAGCGCCTATTACCTTTGCGCAGGCCACTTCGAATTGAAGTCGACCTAAGCCATCGCGTTGCACACGTTTTTCTCGGTCCATCCGACCGGTAGAGTTTTGTCCTATGCCGTCCAAACCGCAGATTGAATTCGTGGAAAGCCATCAGGCATACGGCTCCGACGGCGGCCCGCGAGCGGCGGTCTACTATGTCTTCCGTGTCGGACAAAGGAACGTAGCCGTCGAAGTTCACAACTCCTCCGAAATGACGCGGAATGGCCAGCTCGCACCGGACAAGGTGAAGACTGCTGCACAAGCGTTCCTCGAGCAAGAACTCGCGCGGGGAACGCAACAACTTCCAGAAACTTTAGTGCTCGATGAGGTTCAAATGGACAATCTGTTCAGTCGCCTCGGTTGGCCACCAAGATTTAGTTGACGGCGAGCGTCAACACTCTTACATCCGCATCATGCGCTCCATCCAATCCTCAACGTACCAGGGTTCATCTTGCACATCCGCGGTCTCGACGTCGTGGCCGGCTTCCCTAAACCGCCTTGAGAGAGCGTCCGAATGGAACCGGCCGCAAATCACAAGAGCACTTTTCGCTGTATCGGCTTCCGCGAGCGTTTTTTCAATCATGAAGTCCTCGCGCTGCCGGTGAAAGTCGGCTTTTGCCTCTGGCGAGATGGTTTCGTTTCGTTCGTAGTCGGGAGGAATGCACCTAGCCGACCTTTCATCTGGATGAATCTCTATGTTCACGTGGCGACACCCTTGCTGTTGACAGACTGCGTGAGCGAGCGATTCCTCGGTATGCGCGGCTTCTTCAGCCACAAGATCAACCGTCCGTTCCGCCATTCTGGTGCGCAAAAGGTCGCAGAAAAACTCCTTTTGCTCACGCTCGAACTGCTGGGGTTCGCCACCACTGCCCCAGCTTTTTATCTGCCTAGGTTGAATCTGATGGTTGATTCCGAGGACTAGGATTCGCACAAGGATTTCCTTCTGGTCAAGCAGTGAACCACTGAGGCGCTTTGGTTGTTCTTAGGCGCTCTCTCTATCAAGTTTTTTGCAGTTCTTACACTGTCGATAGCCACCTTTGCCCGCGACACGATCGTACTGCGGTATCTCAGCGCCCGCTCCGCATTTATTATTGGTGTGATAGACAGTACGGTTCTTTGAGTGGAAGGGTTTGACTGTCATTTATTTTCCTCCGGCAACGCGGAGTGTAGCGGACAGATGCTCTTAGAGTAAGTGTAGCGTATGATACGGGCAGAGGGCAGGCGTGGTTATCACTGACGACGACCGAAAACGGTTCCTAACGGAAGATTTTTATAATTCTCTCCGCTACATGTTCGAAGGCGCAATCGCGTGGGAAGCCTGGAAGCTGAGCAAGGGGAGCGCTCGCCATCAAGGTGTCCTGGGAATGTACACGGTCTTTATGGAAGCTCGTGCGCTCTATGAATTTATCCACTCTCACAAGCTTCCCCTTCGTTTCCCGGATGAGGCACGAGCGGATGATTTCGCCTCGCCCCCCTGGCAAGCCAAGAAGAGCGCGGTCTACAGCCACTATATGGATAATAAGAAGCCTGCGAACAAACGCATGTTCCACCTGGTCTATCGTCGAAGCAAAACCACCGGACCCGCAGGGGAGCTCAATGAGCAAGTGCTCAACGTCACCAAGGATCTCCTCTATTTGTCTCAGGAATTCGTCACAAACATAAACGATGACGACCTTCGAGCGTTGGGCGAGAAGGCTCTGCAGGACGCAACGAATGAGGCGCAAAAAGCGGCCGACCATTACGGCATAACCAACCCGCTAGTCTAGTGGGTTGCGATTGTGCGAAAGAGTATGCAAAAAAATCTGCCTGAATTCTACGTCGCAGGCTCACTGTTTTCGAATTTCAACGTATGTCGAACAGATACGATAGGCCAAGCTGAACCGCAAGGACTGCGTTCTGGGAGAGTTTCCCGATTTTGTTTTCGATGTATTTCTTGTCCACCACGCTAACCTGACTGCACACCGCCACAGAATCAACAATCTCTGTTGTGCAGCCTAGATCCTTAATTATTTCTGATTTTGGTAGAACAACCCGGTGCGCGCTTGCTCTCGCAATATTCGTGGAGAGTGGAACAACTACGACAGTGTTACCGCCGCTTAGTGACCTTCTTCCCATCACGACACAAGGGCGCCTGCCATTCTGCTCACTCCCCGTTCGTGCGGGCAACGTAACCCAAAATATCTCTCCCGGATCTACCGGTCTTGCGGGATCAAGAGGCATTCCCAGGGCCGTCATCGTCGCTCAGTGCGGCCAGATTGAGCATCGAAGCTTCCGCGAAGACATCATCCTCCTCGTCGGATATGATTTCTTCCACGGGCTGCTCCAATATTGGAGCTCTCAACTCGAATCCTAGTCTCACCCATGTATAGGCATTCACCATACTTCTCAGCTCGTTGATCAACTGTGCCATAACCCCGGGATATATCGGACGATTAAGGCGAAGCGCCAGACTCAAGCAATCAAGGCTGAAATGTGCCTGCAAAGCTGAGAGGTTAAAGTTCAAACAATAGTACCGATCCTGTTTTGCCTTGGCCTTATCTAGCTTTGAAGAGTGGATCTTTGTCACGAGATCGTTGATTTTTCTTAACGTCCAAATCGTGAACATTGCCTGGTCTCGGGCGGCCGATCCGAAAGCAGCTAGAGCTTTGTCGCGGAAATCGGCTTCCAGCTCACAAATAGACTCGCGCGTCAACCGCTCCACGACATCGGACGGCACTATCGCGGTCGCAAAGTGTGACAATGCCAGCGTAAGCGCGGCATACTTGGGAAAAGTCTCTTTTAGTGAAACGCGGAATTCTTCAGCGGTGCGTTTCTCTATTAACGTCAATGCTAACTGGTCCAAGACCGTGGCGACTCCCTTGAAAACGTCACCAGCTGGTTCAGACAACTCGCGTGCTGATTTTCTGGAACGAGAAGCGAGGAAAGCTAACACGCCCTCCAGGGGTCTCTCGTCACACAAACTCAGAGACGTGGCATCAAGCGCGAAAGTTTCGTTCATAGCGTTAGGTTCTTTGCATCCGCCCATCTGAACATAAGGTCAGCAAGGAGTTGGGGACTCCGCTGGCCTCTCATACCTGCCTTCCATACTACAGGAGACGACACTCGCAGGTGGTTAGTATACCCAATCTGCGGGCAGTATGCCACCTGTACCTTCGGGCAGGCGGGAGTATAAAAACACGGTGAATGCCCGGGAGTCAATCAATTGTTTACCCGGCATCAGCTAAGGCTGGATACCTGCACTAGTTGGGCCGCTCCGAAGTCGCGCCCGGCGGGCGTTGGTTCTCCGCGTCAATCGCGTCACCGAAGCGGGAATCTGAATCGGCCTCAGACTCCCCTACTGGTAGTTCTGACAGTTCCAACTGTCCATCGAAAACCATATTCTGGCTCGCACAGGAAGAACTACCCCGGCTGAGACGCCTCCGAGGAAAGCCATTTCCGAACATTTCCTTTCGTCTTGGCCGGGGCAAGATAGTTTCTTGCTGTTCGGTCCGACCACCCAAAATTCTCTTTCAGCCACGGCAGCCACGCTCCGTGCGCGCACTCTTCTTTTTAAAAGATGCTGACGGTCTGCCGTCGACAACCAAAAATACTTTCACGATGTCCCTCGTCTGCCGGCGTCGTAATCCATCTCGGCCAAGGCGGCCTCGGCCGCTTTTGTCTCGGCAACGCATCCCTCCAACGCGTCGGCCCATTCTTGCGTGAAATTGTGCCGTGCCGTCGCCGCAACCTGGCGTTCGGCGGCGCGCGCGTCCTCGAGACGCTGCAAGGCCCGCTCGTGATCGATGGTCGCAACGGTCATCAATTCACCGTGTCGTCTCTCAATGCTGCTTCCGAGGCGCGCATCGTAGCGATTGCCTCGCGCACGCTCGCCTCGAAGCAATTTTTTATCGCGTTTCGGTCGCATCCATTAAGGTCCGGGGACCCGTCGGCCGGAACGATGAGACTGGACAAGGCCGCGACGAAGCCGTCCTCATTTTGCGGTAACTTTCCTTCGCAAATTTTGTCTACCAAAAGGATTGTTTCTTCGGTCATTGTTGTCTCCTTCTTAAGAATCGCCGCAACCACGCTAAAGAAACGCCGTACTTCTGCGCAGTCTGTTTTTCAAATTGCCGAAAGTCTCGGCGCATGGCCGTCTGGATGGCGGGCGGGACGTGGTACGCGCAATGCGGCTCGCCGGACTGCGGCCGCAATTTCGCCACGATCAAAATTTGTTCCACTCGGTGCGGGGGCAATTCTAGCGCTGCCGCAATCGATGGCCTGCCAGCGCCAGCCAAATACATCTGCAGAATTCTTTCTTGCATTTCCTGCGGCAAAGGCTCTGGGGGTGCCTGGGATAACCCGAGCCGAGCCGAAATTCTTGAAAAAGTTGCGATGGGCAGGCCAATGCGGCTCGCCGCTTCCGTATAGGGCAGGCCAATCGATGCGTACATGCGAATCGCTTCGACTTGCGCGGGGGTGACTTTGTGGTAGTGCCTTCTCTCGGGCTTCATGCCGCCATCCTTTCGCGCCGAAGCGAGCGCTTCGGTCCCAGTCTTTTTTGCAGTACCGACTTTTTCCTGCCGATGAGTTTCGCCGCGTCCGTCCAAGTCTCGCCGGCCAGTATGGCTCCGCGAGCTCGGTCAATTTCTTCCGGCGCCCACTTGCGATTTTTGCGATAGCCTGCGTTCGTCATGAGGGTTTTTACCGTCACGTCGAGTTCCCGCGCGACGTGACGCCAGTGTTCGCCATTTTTTAATCGCTCGACAGCTTGGGCGATTTGTTGTGCTGACAGTTTTCGACGCGCACCTTTTCGCCGCCGGGGATTTCCAGGATTTCCGGCCTCACGGCGAAGCCGAGCCGCCGTATGACCGCTGATCCCAAGCCGCTGATTCAGCGCCACGTTCGAAATGTCGCCACGCAAGAGTTCATGGGCGAGCTCCCGGACCGGGCGAGGAAGCCTTAGGCCAGTACCCCGCCTGCGGTTTAAGAGCGTTCGCGCCAACAGGCATTCAAAATAGGCGCGAACCTTTCGCCGATAGCTGTCGGCGCCACGGCCGATTAGAGCGCGGAGTGACGCGATGGTCTCGCCGTGTTCGAGAAGTGCAATCATGCTGCAGGCCTCGACGTATTCGGGCTTGGGCGTGGTGCTCATGTTCATAGATTCACGTTTGCGCCATGCTCGCGGCCCGGCCCGGGCTGGACCGCGGATGCGTGGTGGTCGCGTTTCTCGAACGTGGCGAAGATTTTTGCGATGACATTTACTTCGGACGACAGCTTGCTGGCAATCGCGTTGACACTCAACCCTTCGCTGAATCGCAAATGTAGCGCTCGCTGCACAGTTTCGCCAGTGAGGCGACGGCCGCGGCCGCGATTGCTTCTCTTCGGAGCAGAAATATTCGTCGGAGGAGTCCTCTGCCCGCTAGCTTCGCGAATGACGCGCCAAATGACGTTTTTGCCGCGACCGAAACGGCGCGCGATTTCTGTAGCGGGAACGCCTTCCACGAGACGTAAGCGGCAAATGACTCGTTTTTGCTGCGGACTGAGCGGTTGGTGGTGATTGTTTGCGGCGATGTATTTCGGCACGGTGCCGGGCTCCTGTGCCTAGCGGCCGCTTCTGCCCGCGCGAATTGTTCCCTGCGGGTCGTCTTTAGTGCTGAGGTTCGGCTGCAAATATGGCGTGGCGACCGGCGTCGCTTTCAGGACGTCACTGCCAACCGGGTAGCTCGCGACCGCGGCATTCACGCCTGGCACGCGGTAATCGGACTGTTGGGGATTGCCCGGCCACGCGCCGGTGGTGTTGAGGTTCATCGGGTTGAGGTTTGGCATTGGTCAAGCTCCTTTGATATCGACGATGTTCGACAACGGTATAAAATGCTGGACATTACTCGCATCGAAAAACGTGATGCCGAAGCGCTTCGAAATGTTCGACAGCAAAACGTCCAGGGCATTGAAGCCCGTTTGGCTCGCGCCCGTCTGGCCTGAGTCAATGCCGGTCAGGCTTGACGGCATAGCAATCGCCACGCTCGCCGTCGTTATCACGGCAGGGTTCGCCGAAGAGTAAATTAAGTACGTAACGGTGACTTGCGAGGGGCTCGGCATTTATGTGCTCCGCGTTTCGGGCAGCGTTTCGTAGTGCTCTACCGAGACCAACTTTCGGAATTGTTCAGGGACGTTCGCCGTCTCCGGGAGTTCTCTTTGCCCTGCGCGGGTCACGGCGCGCGGAATAATCGCGCTCACGCCAGTTGGGACAATCGTGTTTTCGATCGTTTCGATTCTCTTGACGAGTAGTTCGAGCGCGGGCCCGCTGGCCATCTTTTCGAGGTCACCGCCGGCGTCGGCCTTTGCAGATGCGCAATCCGCGCAGTGCTCGGCGAACTGCATGCATTCATCAGAAAGTGCACTGTGCTCTTCGATGAACTGTTGAAAAAAATTATCCAGGGCTTCGATGTCGAGACCTTGGATGTCTGACTTTGACGCCGCGGCTTTCTGCGTTGTTCTCGCGGCCTCCGCAGCCTTCGCGATATTCGAGTGATGCGTTGCTAGGCTGGCATGGTGGGCAGCCGCCTTTTTGAAATGTTCCGCTACGAAAGTCTTTGCCATCGGTGTTCTCCTGAAAAACCTACTGCTGGCCGTCGTCGACCGAAACGAGATGAGCCCATTGGGCCGACACGTCCGGCGTAGAAGCGCCTTTCGCCACGCGCGCGGCCACGATATTTTCGGCTTCGGCTCGTGCGACCTCGCGCGCTTCGTTGACGAGCGCGACGGCTTCCTCGAGCTCGTCGGGATGGCCTGCGAAAATCTTTTTGACCGTCGAGACACATTTTAGGAACGCTGGTTTTTTGCGCTCTTCGAATGCCGGCATCGCCGCTTTTTCCATGCCAAGTGTTTCTGCGGCGACATTCTGCTCGAAAACGGCAACCGGATCAGCGACGCCGCTCTGGGTCTTGCGAAATTCATTTTCACCAGAAATGTCTAGCTCGCCGTTGTCGCTCGGAAGCCGGTGTTCAAACAGTGTCAGAAAGTTTTCGTATCCGTTTTCGCTCATGGTTTTTCTCCTCGTGCGGCAATCTGCAACGGTGCAAATTTTTCTTGTGCCTTGGCGAAGTCCGCATAACAGACGCGCCAACGGCGCAGGAGTTCCGCACGTTCAGCGTCGTTGCGGCGCAAAGCATCCTCGGCGCTCGCCAGTGCGTGATTTGCGGCCTCGAGCTTTTTTTTCGCTTCAGTTAGGCGCTGCTCTAACGACGCTTCCGGCGCTTCGACGACGGCGGTTGCGGCGGATTGTTGCGAGAAGAATTGCACGAGAAAAAGTGTTTCACCGAAACGCGCAACACAGTAGCTTTTTTTTGGGATGAGTTTTCGGGGTCAGCTTCCTCAATTTACGAACCAGTCGGCATCATGCCCGAAGCTAAAACGTATACACAAAACTTCCATAGAGTAGCTTTTTTTGGAGTGCCCAAAGCCCCCGGACGTATCCCGCGTTATACTGGTTGCTGTTGAACAACGGTCCCGGTCCCGCCCCCGGTCACCAACCCCGAAGGAGACCTCACCATGTCAGTCGAAGTAGCACACCATCATTTCAACGCAGCCGAAAGCCTCGCCCAAGCCCTCTTCCACCACCAACAGGCCCAGAAGCTTTACGAAACGGGTCAGCCTGAACGCGCCATTCACCACGCATTTCTCGCAGAGGCGCATCAGCACTACGCCACTGCGTTTGCTGTCGAGGCCAAGAAGGCCTATCTCAACGTGTACGGCGATAGTCGTGCGGCCTTTGCCGTAGCTAGCCGATAGATTGGTCTCTTCCATCTCAGCCTCCGCCGCCGAATCTTCCGAAACTGCCTTTGCCGCTCCAATAATCGCCGCCGCCGCGGAGCGCGTACGGGCCCAAGTCGCTCAAGCGCTTTTTCGCGGCACGCCGTTCAGCGGCACAGTTGCCGGCGGCGGTTCGTCCCATGCGCATTGATTGCAATGCTTCCGGCCGCCGACAACCACGAGCAACGGGTTGTCGCAGCCGCACTGCGTCGTGGCTGTCGGCGTTTGGCCGTCGACGCAGCCGCATTGATTGCAAAGAATCTTCCGCGCCGCGTTATAGGTCGTGCATGTCGCGTGGCACGCCGGACACGGCGGCGCTTTATGCGTGGCCTGCCAGACTTTGAAATTGTCCACGACGACTGGTGGTTTCGCCTCGACGGGCCCGCGAACGAGCACCGGCCTTGCTTTGGGCTCCGGCTTGTGAATCAATTCGCCGTAGGCGTCCCGTATGCCTTCGCCGATTTGCTTGGCAGTCTTCTTGAGCAAATCAAGCAAACCGAGAATCGCGCCTTTGTTCTGGCGGAAAGCACGCACCGCCAGGGCCAAAGCGAAAATGCAGTCATCGTGGCTGCCGGAAGGCACGCTGTAGCGGATCGTGAGCCCGTCGAGCGTGTATTCCATCGATTCCATTTCCGCGCGAAAAATTTTGAACCGGTCGCTTGCCGGCACGCTGATGTCGGCGCGGTCACAGGACAAAACCAGCTCCTCAATCAACAATTTTCTCGACGGCTGCGTGATGATGAACCCTTCGGTATGCAATCCAGCTTCCTCGAGGGATTCGCCAACCGGGTCACCGATACCGGTCTGGTCATACACGCACGTCAGGCAGTTAAAACGCCGGTAGAGCTCGGCCACACGGCTACATTGGAGTGACCAGGAGATTTCGTGGAAACGGTCGCTCGCCACTACGTTGCCGTCTTCATCGACAACGACGGCCACGGTGTAATCGCTTTTCCTGCCCAAGTCCAAGCCCATGAAATACTTTTTGTCCTCCGCCGGTGCGACCAGTTCCCTGCCGCCAAAAATTCGGTCCAAGTTCCGGAACAGTGAAGAGTCGGATTGCGGAATTTCCGCCAAGTACAGCGCGCGCCACAGACTTTCGGGCATCTGCCCGCGCAAAGTCTCCACCAAACTCGCCGGGACCAGCGTCGGGTCGAAGGGAAACGTCATATAATCTTCCGACGTCCGCTCGCGCTCTTCGGCCGACATCTTTTGCACGCGCAAAAGATTGCTGACGGCCCAATTTTTCACGCCTAATTCCAAGTTGAAAAGCAGGCGAATTCGTCCGCCGGTCGCGCTGACCGTCGTCAAGCCTGCGCCATGAATCTGCTGCGGGCATCTCGATGCTTCATCGATGACGAGTCTGTGAAAGTTCGATCCAAACAACGCATTCGGATTGTCCGCGGAAACGAAATCGATGGTTCCGCCGGTCGAGCTAATCAACTGCAATCGCGCTTCGTTCGAGCGCACCTTGCGCGCGGCAATCAGCGGTTTCAGCAAATCCTTGGTCAAGTCGTAGGCATTTTTGCTCCGGTAAAACCACGGGCCGCAAAAACAGCAATTTTGTGCGTTCATCATGCCTTCGACCAACCAAACGTAGCTAGCCTGCGACTTGCCCGTTTTTGTCGAAGTGCCCACCCACAAAATTTTCGCCCGGTGCTCCACCAACTCGCGCTGCTTGGCTGTAAAGGGAAACGAAAATTTCATGGCTCCACCGCCTTCGTCACCGCGCGGCCGCCTGAAAAACTCACTTCAAATTCTTCGCCAGCTTCCGGCGCCGCGAGCATTGCCTTGTGACTGCCCTGCAACCCGCCCTGCATCCGTGTCTGCAGCTCGACCACCGCCCGCCGCGCGTTCAGTGCCGTCACCGCGCCACCAATCGCTTCGCCGTTCTCCGCCAGCGCCTGCAACCGCGAGAGCTCGAAACTCAGATCCTCCAGCATCTCTGTCGGCGTCACCGCTTTCCTGAATCCTGGCGGCCGGTACGGCAGGTGATGCCGCATGTGATTCAACACCGCCGCATAATGCAATCCGCTCGCCTTCGCTACCTTCGAAGCTGGCCGACCACGCAACAGCAGTAGGTTCAGGTCTTTCACCCGGAAGAATTGGCACACTTTGCAGTGCGGCGACGGAATCACGCGACCCTCCTCCAGAAACCGTATAGGAACAATGCACCAAGTGGAAGCACTCCTTAGGGGCTATTCCGAGTCCGAGTGATGAGAAGGGTGTTTGGACAAGCCCGCGTGCCGGAAGTTATGAGCAAACACGTTCAAGAATCAGCGGACGCTAAGACTCGATCAGTGCGCTGAGTAGACCAGCGGTAAACCGCGTTGATTTAACAGGTTGCAAGTCATTGATAATACATCGCGGGCCTTGTCGTTATCTACGACGCGTTCTGGCTAAAGCGCCGTCAATTGCGTTCGTCTGCGGGCTTCTTGTTCGCATGGTTGGCTATCGTGGTGACTCGTTCGGCGCGTCGATCCGCGCACGGGAAAGCGACGGACGAGGGGCGAGGTCTTATGCGGCGGGGACCGGTAATCCTAGCTCAATGGATTTTGCTTTGAAGGATTCCCAGTATTCGGCGGTGAACATCACGTTGGAATCGTTCCAACCGCCGAGACGGGTTTTCTCGTCACAGACCCAGGTTAACATCGCATCGAGCGCTTCAAGTTCTGATCTTTCGGCGTCCAGTTCCTTCCGAGCTTCGGCTGTCACTTCGATGTAGAGCTCTCCGAAGTCTCGCATTCTCATGCCTAAGGCAATGGCCTGCTCTTTGTAGTCTTCCCGAACGACATGCAGATTCCGCTCAAGCATGGAACCGGGCTTGCCTAAGACACATCGAAGGGAGCTTTTCAGTTTTTCGGCGAAGCCGCATAAATGAAGTTCCCCAATTCCGGAGAGAGAGAGAGAACCTTTACCTACGGTTGCGGCTTGCGCCGCAGAATCTCTCTCTCTTGAAGTGTCTTTAGATGAAGTACTCTTTAGATGCTTTAAGTCAAAACCTTCCCCATCATGGGTGATGGCCCATCCGGCATCAAATGATGGCCCATCGGACTCCAAATGATGGGTCATGGACTTCACGGATGATGGGTCATGGGCATCTTGGCCCATCACGGATGATGGGTCATCGTTACTGCTATGGGCCATCATGGGTGATGGGTGGTCATCACTAGCACCCTGCACGGATGGGGGTTGCTCAGGAAGTCTCTGAAGCTCTTTCAGCCGTTCGATGGAAAGCCAGTATTCGTTGTGTTGGGTTTTCGGGCCGGTGCGGACTTCACGGACGATGACAATGCCGAGTTTCTTTCCCCATGCGAAAGCACGCTCGACGGTGGGCACACTCACACACATTTCGACTGCCAACGTTCGTTGCTCGGCCCAGGCGTATCCCTTCTTTGAATTCGTGTGGCGCAAGATAAGGTCGAGCAGATACTTTTGGGTTGGCGTGGCATCGAGCCCGGCTATCAGGCTGAGCACACTCCACCATTGACTAGCGGCATCTTTTCCAGTAGGTTTCATTCTCCGATTGAGCTTTCCTTTCTGCCGGCCTCGAGGCGTGAGACACCTCCGGGCCGGTTTTGTTTTTTAGGCCGCCAATCTCTTGCGGCGCCTGAGAAATTCCAAACAGGCGAGCCGAATCCACGGGCAAAGCTCCATTCCGTCCGTGTTCGCTTGCGCCCGAATCTTTGCGTGTAGCTCGCGCGGCATCTGTAGGGCCAAAAGTTTTGGCTTTTCCGGGTTGCGCGGCCTGCCGAGATTCGGTTTCTTCGCGGTCTGCGTGTTAAGCATTCGTGTTCTCCCTTCGACGCTCTATGTTCCATATAGGAAAAACCCTCCACAGAAAACTTAATTCGACATAACGGCACAAAAAAAAGCCCGAAGAGAGACGCGGGCGCAAGCAGCATTGTCGCCGCCTGTCCGTTTCTCCCTTCGAGCTGTTCGTTTCTCCCCTTACAAATCGCGGGATTCTGCCGCGAAACTTTTCCAAACTACTGATGCAGGAAAACCTTCAACTCCTTCTCCAGTTCATCGAACCACGGAACCGGGTCATGGTTAAAAGCGTGGCAACCATCCTCATCCTCTGGCGCGTGCGGGATGTTGCCGAAGAACGCGGTTACAAATGCTGTCGCTGGTGACGGATCAAAGTCTTCATCGGTGCGAACGAGTAGCATGTCTGTAAGGCCGTCCACCTCATGCCCATCCATCTGCGTCCGCAAGGATTGCGCCGAGACCTCCAGTACAATCCCGCCACACTTTTCCTGCGAACTTCGCGCGGCCGCCTCAGTGGAATAGAGAACGATATTCAAGTCCGCAGTTAGTTCGACCTTGGTGTCAATTTCGTTAGCTGGACTGTGAACGACGCCGTACACTCTCGCCCAGACGTTCAACGCGAGCCTCTTTTCCTCGACGCCGCTGGACGTGAGCGCGGCGACGGCGTGTCGTCGTACACATTCGGGAGCGCCGGCGGGCCCGCGACGATGACATTGCCGGTCGCTGCGACGGTGCCTTCTGGCGAAACCACGATGGCGAATCCTTGGCCCTTCACAGTCACGGATCCGCTCACGTTATCCCTGTACGTTTCGAGGCGCGTCATGCCGCCCGCCGCTTCCGCCTCTTCGACTCGCCTGGCACAACCCTGCTCGTTTCGACAAACAGGTCCAGGTCGCTCGTTCGATACCGAATTTTTCCGGCTGGCTTTAAGTACGCAGGGCCTTTCCCGCGATGGCGCCACGCCCTCATCGTTTGCAACTGGACTTCAAGGCCGGCTTTTGCAAGGTAATTCACGGCTTCAGTTTCAGTGATGATAGGTTCGATCATAGTAGTTCGCGCTCCTGTCTACTTTCTTAGGACAGGAGTGCACCACCGTCTACAGCTATAAACTAGGCAGGGGTTTATTGTTGTTCGGGCGGGTCCGGCAAGGCGTCGAGGCGCTTTTGCTCTCGCTTCCAACTCCAAATTACAACCCGGTAGGCGGGCTTTCCATCATGACCGTACAGATTCATCAACTTCGCTATCCGCTTCGCCGCGCCCTCGACGCTTAGGCCTGGCTCTGTTGCTCCGATCCAGGACATCGCAAGAAAGCAACTCGCTTGCTTAGCCTGCTTCCGGGCCCAGCCCTCGGGGCTCGTGTCGCGGCCGCCCTTCTTTGGCTTGGTCTTTTCCAGAATTGCCTTTCCGATCGCCACTGGCACATCTCTACCTCGACTTACATAATATTCGACGCCAGCGTTCGCATCCTTATTGAAAAACCAGCGGACCATCGACCGGTATTCCGGCGCGCACTTCTCAATCTCTGCCTCTGACTTCTTCCCCAGCAGTATCGCCGCAAATTGATCGCGCCATTGCTTGGAAGTGATGAGAGACAGGAAGTCGCTCTCAGGCATTGGACACCTGCAGGAGTTTCGGCTTGCTGGCTTTCTCGCGTTTCTTCGCGGATTTTATCAGCGCAATCATTTTCTGCTGGCCCTTCATTCGGGCTTCGCGCTGACTCTCGGGATAAAGGTGGATATATCGCTTGGTGCTCTGAACAGACTGGTGACCGGCTGCGGCCCCGACGTGAAGGATCGGCACGCCCGCCTCGGCCATCGCACTTAAGACCGTATGTCGAATATCGTGAATTCGAAAATCAGACAGCTTTGCGACTGCGCGGAATTTTTTCCACGGCTTTTTGACGTCGATAACGTGGCCGCTCTTACCGCTGCCCGGGAAGACGTGAATAGCCGACTCTGGTTTCGTCGACTCTCTTCGCTTCAGCACGTTCAAGAAGGCCGGCAGCATCCACACGTTGTACGGCACTTTGTTTTTGGGATTCGGAACGTGCCAATGATTTCTGTCCCAATCGATATCGCACCAGCGCATCGACAGGATGTCGCCTTTGCGCGCTGCGCTGTTCATCGAAAGCACGAGGAAATCTCTGAGGTCACGGTGCTCTTCTTTTTCAAGCTCTTCGTTGAAGCGCTTCAGCTCATCAGCGCTAAGCGTGCGGTCGCGCTCGTTTTTGTCGTAGCCCTCGACTTCTTCCGCAAAGTTTTTACCTGTCCAAAACCGGGCCTTCCCTTTCGCTTTGCCTTTTCGGCGGCCTGCGGCCCAATTCAGCAGCCGGCTAATCAGTTCGATACAGCAGTTCGCCGTGGTGTGGTGCTTACCGCAGGCGTTCTTCACCTCTAACAAATCTTCGGCACTCAGAGAATCGAGCGGACGATCCTGCCAGGCTTTAAAGTATTTTTTGCTTCTCCGACGAACTTCGGCCATCGCCACTTCAGGATTCTTGGCATTCGGCTTCAAATAGTCTTCGACGTATTTCTCGACGAGATCCTTGAATAGCGGTACGGCCGACGACTCTGGCTGTGCTGCCCTTTTCGGCTTCAGAAATGGACCAGGCTCAGGAAAACCATCCTGCTTCCACTTCGCGGCCTTCCCTGCCCACTCTCTTGCGCTGTCTCGCGCATCCTTAACACTGACTGCTGGCGACTCACCGAGAGATTTGAAAACAACCTGGCCGCCAACTTTTGCGTTCCAGAAAAACGATTTCCGTCCACCACTTGCGGCCGGCTCAATTCGGATTCCGAACCCTGTCGTTTCATCATCGCGGTAGTTCTGTCTTTCGGTTGTGGGTTCCAGTCGATCGATGGCTTTCTCAGTTAGATTCACGGTTTACTCCGGACGCGTGGCTGTCAACGACGGGGCCAAGGTCTTGCGGTTTTAGGTTTACTCTGGGTTAACCCTAAACCGCAATTTGGCGGAATTCCCGTCAACGCAGGTTTACCGCTATCAACAGGAGCATACTCTAACTGTCACATTTGTCAACTGCTTAGAAGTCAGGCGAATATGCGTCAACGACGAGGCCTATGCCGCTCTGATGGTTCGCAACGACGAGGTCGCAGGTTCGAACCCTGTCACGTCCACCAACTTCCGCAGTTCAAGCCGGTCATTCTGAGAGGCCGGGAGGTTAAAGTGATTTTGCCTCTAAGCACACATCGTCTGTGATTTTCCCCCACTTCTCTTTTGTCTTGACGGAATACTGTTTCCATTTTCCTTCCATTTGATCCGAGTTCATTGGGGTCTCCTATCCTTTGGTTTTGTCCTGACGCCTAGCGGTTCGGGCTCGCGGCGGTTGGGTGGCACTGCCGCACGAGAATCAGGAGAAGCACGAGGCCGACGACCGTATATACAGAGAAGCCTTGAGATACGGGATTAAGAGCAAGGTAAATCAATAGGTTGCAGCATGCTACAGCATTCCTCGCAGGACGGTAGGTGTTCCACCCTATAGAGAACCGAGGTGGGGCGGCTCATAGTGAGGCCAATCGCACCAGACTCTCTCGAACCCAGTACCCTGGGCGACTTTCGAAAAGGCCTAACATTTAAGGGAAACATCAGGAGGCTACGATGCTTGGTTGGGCATTAGGTTTCTTTATCGTGGCGATTATCGCCGCAGTGCTCGGCTTCTCAGGAATAGCCGTGGCGGCGGCCGGGATCGCCAAGATTCTGTTCTTTATCTTTCTGGTTCTCTTCCTCGTGTCGCTGGTTGGACATCTCCTTCGCCGGACGTGAGCACGCGGCGATGGCGCACCTTAGCGGTGAAGCGCAAGTGGCGAGACCCGTCGAGACAGATGCGACTCGACCATGTAGAGAGACACAGTAAGCGAGCGGTACAAATCTTCGAAGGATGGAGGAAAAAGTTATGAATCGTTTGTCAGTCATTTTTGCGGGTGCGCTTTTGCTGGCACCGCTCTCGTTCGCACGACCTGCCGACGAGGGAGCTAAGGACGAAAATCACCGCTTGGAGAACGCCGGCATGGTGATGCAAGAGATCCTCGATATTCCCGACGACATCCCGCAGGACTTGCTGGATAAGGCCCGCTGTGTAGTTGTGATCCCGTCAGTTCTTAAGGCGGCGTTCATTGTTGGGGGCAGCTATGGTCGCGGAGTGATGGTGTGCCGCACCGGCAAGGAGTTTACCGGACCATGGGGGGCGCCCGCGATGTACGCGCTTGAGGGCGGCAGCGTCGGATTCCAGATCGGCGGAGAGGCTACGGACTTCGTCATTCTGGTGATGAACAATCGTGGCGTCAGTAGTCTTCTGCACAGCAAAGTGAAGCTGGGCGCAGACGCTTCGATCGCCGCGGGACCAAAGGGCCGCACGGCATCGGCCGACACCGACGCCGCATTGCGCTCTGAGATGCTGAGCTACTCGAGGGCGCGCGGCGTTTTTGCGGGAGTATCTCTGGAGGGCTCGACTCTGCGCCCTGACGAAGATGCGAACCGCCGATTGTACGGAAAGGATGCGACAGCGTCCGAAATCATTACCGAGCCAAAGTATGATGCGCCTGAATCAGGACGAGCACTTGTCCATCGCTTGCAGAAGGCTTCTCCTGTACTGAAGGCTTAACGAAAGATAGACGTTAGGTTCAAGAGAGAAGGCCTGCGGAGGGGCGATGTTCGCCCCTCCGCACTCTTTTTGCGCCCTCAAAGTGTGCCAATTGGGTACGAGATTTTGTTCAGCTCTATACCGCGACGACCGTATTGGCCGTGCAAGATGCTTGGCATATATCTCGTGTAGATAATGGCTTGTTTGAAGAGGCCACCAACACAGGAGAACCTCACGTGATGAACAGCCAAATCGTAGAGTCGGAAAAAGCGCTTGTCGCTAGGGCCCGTGCAGGAAGCCATACTGCTTTCGGCGAGCTTGCTCGCCGGCATTCCCACCGCGTTTACGGGATGTCTTTCCGCATCCTCAAGAACCGCGAGGACGCGGAAGACAATTTGCAGAACGTGCTCTGCAAGGCGTTTGGCAAGATTCACCAGTTCGAAGGAAACTCGCAGTTCTCGACCTGGTTGGTGCGTATTGCCATTAATGAAGCGCTGATGATGCTGCGTAAGCGACGGCCGGAAGAAGCGGTGACACCCATCGAGGAAGGGGGGTCGATCGAGGGCCAAGAGTCCACCACGGAGCTGAGGGATTTGCGTGCCGATCCCGAGCGCCAGTATCTGACAAAGGAGCTGGCCACGAAAGCCATGGAAGCCCTCAATCCCACTCTCCAGTACACGTTCGTCCTGCAAAAGGGAGAAGGATGGACGAGCCGCGAATTGGCGGAGGCAATGGATATAACGCCGGAGTTGGTGAAGTCCAGAATCTTTCGCGCGCGTGTCAGATTGCGGCAGCGACTGTTGCAACTGGCGAAGCCTGCCGCTTCGATGGCGCTTCAGGGTTGAGGAACGCTCATCTCGTTGATGACGCTCTTCACGGCTTCGCTGTCAATCTTCGGGCTGATATAGGCACCCTCGCCAATCACTACAGTAAGAGCTTTCACCAACTCTTGCTCCGCGTCGGTCTTCAGCAGATACCCACGTGCGCCAGCGCGAAACGCGATCCGTAACAATTCCGACGAGTCATGGAGCGTGAGCAAAACGATTTTTACGGTAGGCTGAGTCTTTCGAATCGCGCGGGTGGCCTCGATACCGTTCAACCCCGGCATAGATATATCCATGATGATGACTTCCGGCTTTAGCTCAACCGCCATACGGATGGCTTCCTTGCCATTTTCCGCTTCGCCACAAAACTCCCACTCCGGAAATGGATGCAAAATCGTCTGAACGCCCCTGCGGATAAAGGCATGGTCATCAACTATCAGGACTTTGGTCATGCTCCGCTGTCTCCTCGAAGCTCGATACAGAGACTTGACCTAGCGGGAAAGCCGCAAGTCCTGTGAGGGGCGTCGATTTCGGATCTGTTTCTTGTTCCTCGTGCAACCGAACGATCATCTGCGAGACTGCTGGGAGCGTCAGGCTTCGATGATTTGATTCTTTACCGCATAGCGCACAACTTCGCTGACGGAGTGCATTTCCAGTTTTCGCATGATATTTGCGCGATGCGTTTCTGCGGTCTTAACACTAATTCCAAGAGCGACTGCGACTTCCTTGCTGCTCTTCCCTTCTGCGAGTAGCTGTACAATCTCGCGTTCGCGAGAGGTCAGCCTGTCTCGCAAGTGAGCTTCCGGGTTGGGCACGGAATTTTGATTGCTAAACCCATTCAGAAGCATTTCCGCAGCGCGCGAGGTGAAAAATGTTCGATGATTCGCCAGCGCTTCCACGGCGCTGACGAGATCGCGATCTGCGTCGGACTTCATGATATAGGCCCGGGCACCAGCCTCGACGATGTCGCGTACGAGTTGGTCCGAGAAATGCAGCGTCAAGATCAGTATGCCTGTCTTGGGAAAAGACTTGTGGATTCTACGAGCGGCCTCAAGGCCGTTCAACTCAGGCATGCTGATATCCATGACGACGATTTCAGGCTTAAGCTCTTCCGTAAGGTTGACTGCTTCTCTTCCGGTTTTTGCCTCGCCGCACACTTCCCAGCCGGGCCGCGAGGTAAGAAGCTGTTTTAGGCCACGGCGAATGATGTCGTGATCGTCTGCAACGAGAATTTTCACTGTGTCGATCCCCAATCCCAGAGTAGCCTGTCTAGACCGCTCCGTTGTGTTGGCTGTCTGCATGTCAAATCTCCGAGTATCTGAAGCTTAGTACACGCCGCCTATTCTATTGCAATTGATATACCGTTATGGGCCATAAGCCCATACTAGGTTCTCTGTATTTTACACCCCTTGGCAAGTAGGTGGCCGTTCCGCTGCGCGACAAAGCTCTAAGCGGTGAAGGAATCGCGAATGACAGTTCTAGCTCGCTGAAGAACCAGCAGAGCCACTAGCTTGAGGGTAGTATGGAACGATGTCCTGGGACGCTGCGTACCACCAGCTAGACAGGACGCCAGATAACGCGGTCTGCCGGACATCAACGAGGAATCTTGAATCTCTTCATTCAAATCACGCAGATAGCAGTGTATTGGGGCGATACTCGATCATGGCTAATCTCCGCCGCCATTCTTGGCGGCGCTATACTCGCCGCGATTGTCGTGCATCTCGTCCTGTTCACTGTGCTCGAAAAAATTCTCAGCCGCCGGGGCACAGACGCCCAATCCATACTGACCCGTCGCGCCAAAAAATCGACGCGGATCATTTTCCCGCTGCTGGCCTTAGTTTTGGCCACGCCTCTTGCGCCCATTCCTCCGGACTTGAAGAGCATTCTGCAGCACGCGTTGGGGCTTGGCGTGATTGCATCTGTGGGCTGGGCGGCCATTATTCTCACGGAACTGGCAGGCAACGTGATCTTGGCTCGCCACTCCATCGATTTGCCCGACAATCTCAGCGCTCGCCGGATTCGCACGCAGACACAGGTCCTACAAAGGATCTTTTCGCTGACGGTGAGCATCTTGACAGCCGCCGCGATGCTCATGACCTTTCCGTCGGTCCGTCACCTCGGGGTCAGCCTCCTCGCATCGGCCGGCCTGGCAGGTCTGATCGTCGGTATGGCGGCACGCTCCACCCTTTCTAACTTGATTGCCGGTATTCAAGTCGCTCTAACGCAACCCATTCGCATCGAGGACTCCGTCGTCATTGAAGGCGAGTGGGGGTGGATCGAGGAAATTGACACCACTTACGTCGTGGTCCGCATCTGGGACCTCCGCCGACTAGTTGTGCCACTGAGCTATTTTATTGAGAAACCGTTTCAGAACTGGACACGCACGCGAGCCGACCTTCTGGCGACGGCCATGATTTATCTGGACTATACGGCCCCCGTCCAGGAGATCCGGGAGGAACTTCACCGCATCCTTCAAACAACCGAACTTTGGGATAAGCGAACCTGGGCGCTTCAAGTGACCGACGCAACCGAGCGCACCATTCAGCTGCGAGCGCTGATGAGCGCACGCAATAGCCCGGACGCCTTTGACCTGCGATGCCTGGTGCGCGAGAAACTGGTTCAGTTCCTTCAGGAACGCTATCCCCTGGCCTTACCTCAACGAAGAGAGCAGCAACTCAATGTCGGAAAGAATTAAGTGGAAATCCCGTAACGCAGCTCGGCTCTCTCAAGTCTTTTGAACGCAGCCCCTACCATAAAGAAATGCAGGCTATTGAGCACCTCTTTACAGGAAAGACCCGATTGTGGGCTTTAGGGGGCACCAAGTACTCTCAACGCATTGACCACCTCCGATTCACCCACCGAGAACAGGTGCCTGGCCGAACACAGGTGCCTGTTCTCATCCTCTCCTAAAGGCTCTTAGCAACGAGCCCTGCCTAACAGTGTGGACAAACCCACAACCTCGGGAGGACGGCTCGATTGCTGGTTCGATAAAGGTAGATGGAACGTGCTATGGGTCAATTCCCGGATGGGCAGACTCCAGCGAGACTGATAAGCAGTACCACGCGCCCATGTTGAACACTGTAAACAAAATACTCAGCCGGCGCGATCGCCGCTAATCGCGCCAATTGGGCCTTCGCTTCTTCCAGACCGTCGACGGCCTTTATCCAAAGTGGGCGGCCATCGGGCAGTTTCTTAAAGATGTCAAGCTTGGCTTTCATAGAATCCCCTGAGACGCTTTTCTTGAGCCTGCAGGAAATAAGGCAACCGAGAAGCCATTCGCCTTGATTCAGTTAAATTTTTAGCAATCAACGAGTTGCGATGGCAGAGGGTCATGTCCTTACGTCGCGACCGGTTTCCAAATGCGAATTTTATCGCGTCCGAGAATGTAAATTTTGCCCTATAACCGTGTCAAGCGGACTACCGAACTTCAGTTCGCCTAACGGTCCGTCTAACACGCTGCATTTGAGCGGGTTCCCGAGCACCGTTTTCCACAGGTCTCAGCAGCTTTGTGTTGGAGAAAGTCAATCTGCGGCCAGGAAATACGCCTACGAGCGGCGGCGTTCGCGGTCGTCAGGAGCGGCGGCGATTCCCAGGCGGCGGAGCTCATCCGAATAATATTTGCGATAAAGAACATCCCACTCTTCGCTGCCTTCGAGAATTTCTTTCTTCTGCGAAGTGATCTTTTTGCGGACTTCGAGGTCCGCCTTTTCTTCTTCGTGCAACGTAGCTGTCAGAATCTGCACGACTTGCTGGCGAATCGTATCGCGATCCTCAACAAATTCCACGTCATTGCTGGCCACCAGCACGTCGGTAAGCTGATGGGAGATTCGCACTATCTTTTCGCGGCTCAATCGCATTCCAGTGGCTTCCCCTTGGGTAATTCCCTGCTACCGCAGAACTAATTTGCGGTCGCGCGCGAGCTGCGCTTTCACCTTCTTATACATCTCCTGGTACGACACGCTCGTGCGCCGCATCTCGTCCTGGTGCTCCGTAAGGATATTGCGCACTTCTTCGTTCAGCCGGTCTTCGACGGTGATCTCTTCCATCATGCGCTGCCGGAGCCGTTGCGCTACCGCGTCCGCAGCTTTCGTCTCAATCAACTTCCCCTCGACCAGCCGTTTCACTACTTCCGTAGCCATGTATCCGACGTAATCTCGTGCGATCAGCATCCCAGAGTGAGTCCTTTGCGCGAAAGCAAGAGAAAGAGTTTACTGGCTGCAGAAATAAAGTGCAAGGAAGAGCCCATGGAAGGGCCGATTCGAGCCTCGATTCAGTCTGAGCCGGCCCAAAAATCGATGAACGAAAGATGATCCGTATTTAGAGGAAGTTCGCCAGATTTGACAGAAAGTTGGAGGCGCGGGGCGGAATCGAACCGCCGATAAAGGTTTTGCAGACCTTTGCCTTACCACTTGGCGACCGCGCCCATCAGCAAAAGGGGCAAACTTGCCAGGTCTGACCGACCTTGACGTCAAAGGTTCGTCCGGGCCCAAAGCAAGAGTTCCTACGATTATACCACCAAGGCGCCAACCGATTTCGACGCAAATTTCGCCGTGGCCACTGAAAAATAAATCGCCAGCATCGGGTGGCCAAGCGAATTCGCAGTCACCGCCCGAAGTTGCATCGATCGGCATGCGCCACATGCAGGGACACTAGGTCTCATGCGATCCGCGCCAAAAAAGTTCGCGGACCCTGCGTCTTGAACACGCCCGTCCAGCGAAAAAATTTGCACCGTAATCGCCGTCAATACATCACATCAAACGGCCAATCAGGGAGAGTAACCCTTCACCGCCGCTGGCGCGAGCGCCCTGGATCACCGGACTTAAGCCTTTCCGCTCCTGCCCCCACGGCAGCGTCTGCGATGAGCGACGAATTCCAGCGATGACATTCCCGGAGGGACAAGCATGAAAACAGCAAAGATTGCGAACATCATCGTCGAGACGCTGGTCTCGGTAGGCGTCAAGCGCGTATACGGCGTGCCGGGCGATTCGCTGAACGGCATCACCGATGCGATCCGAACGCACAAATCGCTTTCGTGGACGCATATGAGAAACGAAGAGGCGGCAGCATTTGCAGCGGCACATCTGACGGGAAGTCTCGCAGTCCGCGCCGGGAGCTGCGGCCCCGGGAATCCAACCACCCTGGCCTTGTAGCGGCCACGCCGCACCGCCGCCTGTCAAATCAGTGACCACGGGCGGGTGGGTCGCAGGTAAATTTGCCGTGCCCCGTGGGGAGTTTCGGATCTAGTGGGACGCCAAGTGGAACACAATTGCAACACCAGGACAGTCAGCCGCTTTTCATCTCAGGCTTTCTAGTGTTTGCGCGACTCGTGATCGACTCGCGTCACAAAGAGGTTAAGAGCTAGGCATCCCAAGAAGACGCCTCCGGAGAAAATCGCGGCAGGGAGAACGGCTCCGGTGTGACCTGCAAGGAAAGCTTCCAACGTGGCGCTCAGAAGCCAGATTTGGAAAATTAAGAGAATGACAATGAGTCCCATTGCTCCATTGATGGCCACGAGTCCGCGTCGCTGCTTGAAACGTTCGAGATTGCCCATATCAGTTTCCCTTTACGCCTACTGCAAGGAGTCTTGCACCATCCCTTTCGAGAATGATCTGCGGGAGTGGACGCGGTGGAGGGCCTTGCAAGACCGAGCCATCCCTTACCGAGAATAATCCTTGGTGGCAGGGACATTCGAGCCGGTCTTCTTTTGCCGAAAAGTATACGGCGCAGGACAGGTGTGTGCACTTCTGGCTATAGGCCACGTATTCCTCTTCGCCGGTGCGGATCAGGATGCAATGATCCTGAGAGGTCGGGTAAGCGAAGAGTTTCACACCCCGAACCGGGATTTCACCCACCTCGCCCACCGCGACGGAAGGAAACGAAGCAGCCTTGGCAAAATACGCCTTCGCCAGAATCCAAAGGTTGCCGACGAACATGCCAAGGCTCGCCAGCGTCAGAAACTTCGAGAACTGACGCCGGCTGACGTACCGCTCGTCGCTCGTGAACACGGAGAATTCGTCCTTCCAGAGAGGCTCCTTACTGGGGTTGCGAAAAAGCGACATACGACTCCTCCCAGATGTAATCCAGAACGTCGAGCGAAACCGATTCCGTGTCTGCCGGAACCATCATGTGCACGCGCGTGACGATCTTCTGCTTTCCAAACTGAAACACATTGGTCGGCTTTTCGCGCCGATGAGCAATCTCTTCGGGACGAACATAAGAAAGCGCCTGGCTGGGGCAGACCGTGGCGCACATGGGTTTCTTGCCAACCGACGTGCGGTCGTAGCACATGTCGCATTTCATCATCTGCTCGTATTCTGGAAAGATCTTTGGAATGCCGAAGGGACAGGCAAGGACGCAGTTCGAACACCCGATGCAGCGCGGCTTCAGCGAAGATTGCACAATCCCGTCATCGCCTTTCTTGATGGCGTCCGCTGGACACACCATGGCACAGGTCGGCTCTTCGCAGTGCCAGCAGACGTACGCCGCGGTTGCGGTCGTTCCCTGGCGATCGATGAAGTCGAAATTGATCATGGACCTACCGCGATGGGTCTCGCACTCCTCGCAGGCGTTGACGCACGACTGGCAACCGATGCAGCGGGAAGGATCGACGTAGAACTCGTAGCCATGCATCAGGCGTGCCCGTTTCGTGTTTCGGAAGTGCTGCCGTTTGCGGAAATGGCCCAGTCCGGCGGTCCGTCTGCTTTTCGCAGTTGGCAGGCGGATACTTTGAACTCTGGAATTTTGCTGCGCGGGTCGAGCGTACGGTGCGTCAACTGGTTGGCGCTACGCTTGCCGGCCCAGTGGTACGGGATGAATACCGTGTCCGGACGAATAGTCTTAACCACCATGGCTTGCAGGGTGATCAGGCTACGGCGCGAGGCCACGGTGACCCAGTCGCCGTCCTTAATTTGATATTGCTCCGCAAGCCGCGGATGAATTTCGAGCCGGGGATTCGGATATTGATCGAGGAGGCCGCCGATGCGGCGCGTCTGCGTGCCGGAGAGATACTGGCTCACCACGCGACCCGTCGTCAGGTAGATCGGAAATTCCGCAGAGACCGGATCGCCGCCTTCCCGCCATTCTGTGACAACGAAATGGTGTTTGCCGTCCGGATGAAACGACCGGCCATCTTCAAATAGTCGCGGCGTACCGGGATGGTCG
>DASXMM010000184.1:0-45689 GCA_036495665.1 Candidatus Acidiferrum sp.
TTCCAGTCCACTGCACGGTTGCGTTCGACGAGCGCTTTGATCGGAATTGCTGCCAAATCGTCCGTGCGAATGGAAGACAGGGCTCCTGCGTACCGGCCGATCGGCGTTCGAATAGCATCGCAAATGTAGGCGTTTTCCATCGATTTTCTTGAAAGCTCCCCGAACGATCTATCCTATCAGGAAGAATCCTCTTCGCAAAAAATCGCGGCGCTTGTGCGATGTTCGAAGCAAGGCACCCGAGGGGTAAGCGAAGAAGGAATTAGTGTCCATCCGCCCGGGATGCGAATAAGACGGCGCGACAACTTGCCGGATGGCGCTATTCACGACAATATGGGCGCCAACGGGCTTTGGGCAGATGTTTGAGCTCGGCTAGATTTTCCGCAGTAAAGGAGCAAAGGTATGAGTTTCAGAAGATCAGTGACGATTGCAATAGCGCTTTGCGCGGTTGCGATAAGCGGCGCGCTTGCACAGACTAAAGCGACTCAAGAGGTCACGACGCTTCTGCGCGAGTTCATTTCGGCCGCCGGGAGCGGCGACCGCGCAATTTTCGACAAGTTTTTTGCCGATGACGTGATCTACACGAGAGCTTCAGGCGTGGTTATCACGAAAGCCTCGATTATGGAGAGTCTCGGAAAGCCTGCACCGGCGTCCGAGGGGAAGAGTTCTTACTCGGCTGAGGACATCACAGTTCACGAATACGGTGACACTGTGATAGTTGCCTTCCGTTTGGAAGGTAAGACGGAGCACGCTGACGGAAAAGCGGAGACGGCTCACTACAGGAATACCGGCACATTCCTGCGACGCAACGGACGTTGGCAGGCGGTCGCGTGGCAAGCGACAAAGATCAGCGAGGCCGGGAAAGTAAATTAGGCCGTGCAACTCGTGAAATGGAGAGCCGCCGGAATGATGTTGCCGGAGAAGCTCAGTGGGTGAATTCTCTGAATTCTTTAATAAGAAATCTTGCGAGAACGCTAAAGTCCTACGGGCGCTCGCCGATAACTGCAAAGAAGAAGAGCGTTGAACTTCAGAGCGCCACGAGTTCAACCGCGCCGGCAAAATGGCAAGGCTATCCGGCAAGATTTGCGCTGCAGTTGTGTGCGCCCGCGTGGAACACAGTTCCATGCCGGAGCACTCTTCGTGTCTCCATACCCACCTAAAGTCAATCTTTTCAATGTGAGTAAATTCTCTTCTTTGGCCATTTAAGAGCAATCTTTTTGTCACTTGCAGCCCGGAAAAAATTTCCGAGCGCAACGTGCCGGAGCGAGCAGCTGAACTGAGCAACGACGGCTGGTCGACCTGGGGGAGTTTATGGCCGCTGCCGCCACACCATCGTTCTCACGCTCTTACTCTCGCATTCTGGTCGCCAGTGCGGATTCATCCTTTCGCAAGCGATTGATGAAGAGCGCCGGATGTTTACAAGCCCTGAGCGAAGAGGCGGTCGGAGGTGCACATGCACTGGCCAAGCTTGCCCAGTTCTCTTGCGACAACGTTCTGCTGGACCGCAACTTGCCGGACTTGGACTCTGCTGAAGTAGCCGAAATTATCCGTCAACGCTACCCCCAAATTGAAGTCGAGTTTGTCGATTCGCGAGCCACGAGCATCGTTTCGCTTGAGACTGAAACAGAACTGTCGTCCGGAAATGAGCTGACCACAGCCGCGGAAAAAATAGTCTATGAATCTGACTTGCGCTCGAGTCAGCTCTCAGAACAGTCCGCCGAATCCTTGCCAGGGATGCTTGGTTCGAGCCGTGCCATCCAGCAGTTGTATCGGTTCGCGCGTATGGTTGCGCCTCGCGACACAGCAGTGCTGATCACCGGGGAGACCGGAACCGGAAAGGAACTGGTCGCGCAAGCGATTCACAAACTGAGCCGTCGTGCGAGCCGTCCCTTTGTCGTCGTGAATTGCGCGGCGATACCCGAGACACTGTTCGAATCCGAACTATTTGGGTATTGCCGCGGAGCGTTTACAGGCGCACTTCAATCGCGGCCCGGCCGAATTCATGCCGCACATGGCGGCACGCTTTTCCTCGACGAAATCGGCGAGTTGCCGTTGAGTATGCAGGCGAAACTCTTGCGATTCCTGCAAAACGGCGAGGTGCAAAGGCTGGGAAGCACGGAACTTGGCCGTGCCGACGTTCGCGTTGTGTGCGCGACAAACATGAGTTTACTCGATCACGTTCAAGCAAAACTCTTCCGGCAGGATCTTTACTACCGATTGGCCATTTTCCCGCTCTCGATACCGCCTTTGCGAGACCGTGCGGGCGACATCGACGTTCTGAGTGCGTATTTTTTGGCACAACTCTCCGCCGAAAATCGGATGTCGCGCAAATACTTGACGAACTCCGCGCTAGCCCTTTTGCAAAACGAGCCGTGGCGCGGGAATGTGAGAGAGCTGCAACACACGATCGAGCGCGCGTTTATCCTTTCTGGAAATGAAACCGCCGTGAACGTCGAACACCTGCGGCCTTTCGGCGAAAGCGCGAAGGTAAGAGAAGTTTAAGCCAGAACGGATAGTCCTGGCAGAAAGCGTGCAACGAAACCGATGATGCCAAACTTGCCTAGAACCCGGCAAAGAACGAGCAGCGCCGATATTGAAATCAAGGGCCGCGTCGCCGCGCAAGAGAGCTTGACGCGGGCGTTCATGACGTTCACTCAGGCCGCCGGGTCACTCGAGAAGTCTTATACACAACTTCAGGCGGAAGTCGCCCGACTGCACCGCGAGCTGCAATGCGCCAATTCCGAGTTGGAGCGCAGCCTCGAGGAAAATGCGCGTGTGAGGGCGTACCTATCCCGTGTTCTGGAGGATCTGCCGTGCGGGGTGCTGGTCGTTTCCGATGACGGAAATTTGCAGATCATCAATCCGGAAGCGAGAACGCTCCTGCAAGTGTCGTCGGATTGGGCTCCCGGAGAACAATGCAGGATGCCGGAAGGATTTGCGAAGCTGATTGCAGAGATTCCAGCCAACAGTTTTTTTTCCGAGCAGGAATGCACGATTCCTGAGTTTGGCCGCAATCGCACTATCGGCATCTTGCGGGCAAACGTTAGCGAGAAAACGAACGACATTGGCGACACCATCTGGATTGTACGGGACTTGACGGAACAAAAGCGACTCGCGGGCGAACGTGAGACGGCCCGCCGCTCGCACGCCCTGGCGGAAGTGGCAACCGTTCTGGCTCACGAAATTCGCAATCCTCTCGGCAGCATGGAACTGTTCACGGGCCTGATCGCCGATGCGACTGTGCAAATGCCGGAAACGCGTCAGTGGGTGACGCACTTGCAAGCCGGTTTGCGGGCGCTTTCCGCCACCGTCAACAACGTCTTGCAGTTTCACAGCCAGCCCTCCACGCAAATGCTGCCTACGGATCTGGATCGCCTGGTGGGAGAGACGATGGATTTCTTGTTGCCGCTGGCCCGCCAACGCGGCCAGCAAATCAAGATTGAAAACGCGATTGGCAAAATCGCTACGAACGCGGATTCCAGCCGCCTGAAACAAGTCTTTTTTAATCTCTCGCTCAATGCATTTCGTGCCATGCACCCCGGCGGGAAGTTGGGCGTAAGTCTCCGTTGGGCGCCGCAGTTTCCTGGCGAACTCGTACAGATCGATTTTTCAGACGAGGGTCGCGGCGTTGCACCGGAACTGCTCGACCGGATCTACGAGCCCGGTTTTACAACGACGCCCGGCAGCCCAGGCCTCGGTCTCGCCGTTTGCAAGAAAGTGATCGAGCAGCACGGCGGGGAGATTCGCGTCCAGAGCAAGCCCGAGCATGGCACCACGTTTTCATTGTTTCTCCCGGTTTTAGGAGCCGCCGCATGAATAACGTTTTGATTGTCGACGACGAAGCAGCCATGCGCGTGGCACTCGAAGCGAGCTTTCGACGAAGCGGCTGGTTTGTGCAAACCGCAAATGGCGTTGGCGATGCACTGGCGAAGTTTCACAGCGCGCCAAGCACTCTGGTTGTTACCGACATGCGCATGCCGGACGGCGACGGCTTGCAAGTGATGATGGGAGTGCGCACGTTTGTTCCTGGCACGCCGGTGATCCTGCTTACTGCTTACGGCAGTGTACCGGACGCCGTGCAGGCGATTAAAGATGGCGCCTGCGATTATTTGCAAAAGCCCGTCTCCTTTGAGCACTTGGAAGCCACTGCGCAGCGAGTCCTCACGCCGCGCGCTCTTCAACAAGAAATGGCCTCCATGTTCGAGGGGATCGGAGAGTCCCCCGCATTCCGTAGCGTGATCGCACGCGCCCATCGCGTGGCGCAAACTGGCGCGGACGTTCTGATCGAGGCGGAGAGCGGCACTGGCAAGGAACTGCTGGCCAGATTGATTCATCGCGCGAGCCCGCGCGCCGGTGGCCCTTTTGTTGCCGTGAATTGTTCCGCTTTCCCCGAGAATCTTCTCGAGAGCGAACTTTTTGGTCATGTGCGAGGCGCGTTCACCGGTGCGAACACTTCCAAACCCGGCAAGTTTGAACTTGCCGATGGTGGAACGCTTCTGTTGGACGAAGTCAGCGAAATGCCACTCAACCTGCAGCCAAAACTCCTGCGTGTCCTTCAGGAACGCGAAGTCGATCGTCTGGGCGATACGCGCCCGATCCCTGTCGATGTCCGGGTGATTGCAACGACGAACCGCTCGTTGCGTGCACAAGTCGATGGAGGCCATTTCCGCCCCGATCTTTTCTACCGGTTGCACGTCGTACCACTAGCGATTCCACCCTTGCGTGAACGGCGTGAAGATATCCTTCCACTCGCCGAATATTTCCTCCGCAAACACGAGGAAGGCACGCGACCCGGCGCATACCGGCTCTCCCCGGAACTGATGGTCCAACTCAAGAATCACAACTGGCCCGGCAATGTGCGGGAACTCGAAAACGTAATCCGCCGCAGCCTTGCTCTTGCAAGCGGCATGACGCTTGGCCCTCAGCCGCTCGATGCGAGCATCGGCTTTCCAGCCGCCGAGAAAAGTCCTGTCCTGAAACCCGGCGTAACCCTTCATGAGGTAGAACGCCAACTTCTCCAAGCGACGCTCGATGCTACCGGTGGAAACAGAACGCGCGCCGCCGAATTAATGGGCGTAAGTCTCAGGACCGTTCGAAACAAAATCCGCGAATACGGCATGCCTGCGAGGAGGGCGTCGTGAGCTGGTTAAATTCTTCTCCGCTAATGCTGCTGGAGCGCTATATGGATGTCACCACGATGCGCCAGACGCTGGTTACGACAAATCTGGCGAACATCGACACGCCGGGTTACCACGCGCGCGACGTCGATTTCCGCGGCGAACTGTTTCGCGCCGTCAATGGCGACGATACCAGCGCAACCAGCCCCTTCGTTATGCCGGTACGCGGTCTTATCGCCCGCCCCGACGGCAACAACGTCAGCGTAGACCGGGAATCACTGCTACTCGCGGAAGTTCAACTTCAATTTAAAGCGGCAACGGCTGTACTTCGTTCGCAGTTCGCGCAGATCAGCACGGCGATAAGGGAAGGACAATAACATGAACTTATTTCGAGTGCTCGAAATCAGCGGGTCGGCGCTTCTCGCGGAGCGGCTGCGTGCCGAAATTGTTTCCGCCAATCTCGCTAATGCAGAAACCACCCGCACGGATTCCGGCGGACCATATCAACGTATGCACGTCGTATTTGGCGCGCGCCCTGCGCAGCCCCCGTTCGGCATGATGCTGGCGTCGTTGGCCGATCTGCACGCCGAGGACGTTCGCGTGGTCAATGTCATCGCGGACCAGACCCCTCCGCTTCGGCGTTTCGAACCGGGGCACCCCGATGCCGACGCACAAGGCTACGTCACCTATCCGTCGATTAATCCGGCGGAAGAAATGGTGAACCTGATGGGCGCAGCGCGAGCGTACGAAATGAATGCCTCGGCGGTCACCAGCACAAAAAACATGATTCAGTCGGCCATCACGATCTTGAGTTAGAACGCGCCAGAGCCAGAGGAGACATTCCATGAGCAACACAATTCAAGCATTACCACAAAGCGGAATTGATTCTTCAACTGGCGCCGGCTTGGAGAAGCAGGCGGGCGCGTCGGGCCAGGCAGATTTTATGAGCACCCTTAACAAGGCCATGGACCAGGTCGGGCAACTCCAATCGGAAGCCGATGGGAAAGTTGCGCAGATGCTAAGCGGCAACGGGCAAGATGTTCACTCCGCGATGATTGCGGTCGAGAAAGCCAGTCTCGCATTCGCCATGATGGTTCAAGTGCGAAACAAGATTGTGGCTGCCTACCAGCAAGTCTCGGGAATGCAGTTCTAAGGCAGTTAAAGGCCACGGGCGCGGCGCGTTCCACCGACCGTCATGGATAAAATCCAGCAACAGATCATAGCCTTTCTGAAAGGGCTGAGCGTCTGGCAGAGGATCACTCTCGCTGGCAGCGTCGTGCTTGTTGCGGGAGTTCTTTGGTTGTTTGTGCATCTTCTCGGTGCGGGAGACTACAAGACGCTCTACTCTGGAATGGCCCCAGCCGACGCGCAAATCCTTGCGCAGCGTCTAGGTGCGCAGAATATCTCGTACCAGCTGAGCAGTGACGGCACGTCCGTGTTAGTTCGCTCCGATCAACTGGACAAAGCACGTATCGAGACCGCCTCGCAAGGCCCAATAGCCAGCGGGCGCATGGGATTCGAGCTTTTCGACAAACCAAACTGGTCGGGAAGCGATTTCTCCGAAAAAGTGAACTACCAGCGTGCTTTGGAAGCGGAACTCGAGCGTACGATTGAAACAATGAATGGCGTGGAAGCCGTGCGCGTCCATCTCGTTTTACCCCGCGAGTCGCTTTTCAGCGATCGGGAACATCCCGCAAAAGCCGCGGTCGTTCTGAAAATGCGTGGTACCCGCCTGAACGATCAAGTATCCGCTTCGGTCGCAAATTTGGTCTCCAGTGCGTGGGACGACCTCTCGCCCCAGAATGTGACCGTGGTGACGACCGATGGGCAAATGGCTGGTCAAGGTCACGGCCATACGACTTTGACTCTCCCCGGCAATCAGGATCTCGAGACGACGCTTGCCGAGCGCGTCGTCCAAACGCTCGCACCAATCGTGGGCAATGAGCACGTAAAGTCCAGCATCACGATCGACTATGACCAGACTTCGGGGGAAAGTACGCAGGAACTCTACGATCCCGACCGTACCGCCGTACTTACTTCGCAGTCTTCCCAAGAAACCGTCGGCGACCTCGAACCGGCCGGAATTCCAGGAACGCCCAGCAATGCGCCGAATTCGCAGGGGAACACGGCCGCGGTAGCTCAGGCGAAAACAAGCAACGCCACGCAGGGAATCCACAGCGAAAGCAAGACTTTCGCGGTCAGCCATACAACCCACCATCTCCTCGAACCCGCCGGACGTGTGAAACGCGTTGCCACTGCCATCCTCGTCGACGACGCCGTGGAAGCACAGACAACAAATGGTAAAACGCAGGAGACGCGCCGCAAGCGCACGCCGGACGAAATGAAACAGATCGAAGCGCTCGCCAAAGCCGCGGTCGGTTTTGATTCGCAGCGCGGCGACCAGTTTTCGTTGCAAAACGTGACATTCACGATGCCGCCCGTCGATGTAGTCGCGCCACCAGGGAAAATCCAGCGCTACTTGCAATTCCTCGAGCGTTGGACCGGGTTGCTGCGCTACGTGGCGCTGCTTGCATTGTTCGCTGTGGTCTACATGCTGATTTTGCGGCCGGTCAAGAAACGCGTCGTGGCAATACTGGACACCACAACACCCAAGCAACTGGGCGCGTCTGGCATGGGCGGAAATGGAGGAATCATGGGCGCGTTGGCCGGTGCGGAGGGAAGTCTCGCCGCTCTCCCGGCTGGAGCTACTGGCGCTGCAGGCGAGGTGCGCCAGGCGGTCAACCTGAAGAAGCAGCTCATAAGCAGAGTGAAGGAAGATCCCGAAGCTGCAAGCAAACTGATTCAAACCTGGATCCACGAAAGGGAGGATAGCGAATGAGTCCCGATCCCGCCATTCCTCCGAATGGCCCTCGCAAAGCCGCGATCATTCTTATGCTTCTTGGTGACGATGTGGCCATCGGCATCTACAAGAGCCTCAGCGAAGCGGAAATTCGCATCATTACCCAGGAGATCGCAGACCTCGGAAATATTAATTCCGTTCTGGCGGCTGAAGTGTTGCAGGAGTTCCATCGTCTGAGCACGAGTCAAGAAAACTCGGCGCGCGGCGGCCAGGAACACGCCCACAAATTGCTGGTGAAAGCATTTGGTGAAGAGGGTGCTCGCGCGCTCTTGGAAGAAGTCGTAAAGGAGCAAGAAACAAATTCGCAGACCTTCGATACCCTGCAGAGGATTGATCCGGAGCAACTAGCCAAATTTCTTCAAGGTGAACACGCTCAAACAATCGCGCTAGTCCTTGCTCACCTCAACACCCGCACCGCTCGATCCGTGTTGATGTTTCTGTCAGAGAAGACTCGAGGTCAAACGGTGAAGCGCATGGCTCAGATGCAGCAGTTCTCCCCGGAAATGGTCAAGAAAATTTCGACGGTGCTCAACGGCCGACTGGCGGCCATCGGGCAACAAAGTCGCAGGGCTTTCGGTGGCGTAAAGGCCGTAGCCGACCTCCTGAACCAGATCGAACAGGTCGCGAGCAAGAATATTTTGGAAGCCATCGAAGAAGATGACACCCAGTTGGCTACCTCGATCCGCAATTTGATGTTCACCTTCGAAGACTTCCTGGAAGTGGAGGACGGCGGTATGCGCGAACTGCTCGGCCAGGTTGACAAGAAGACGCTCGCCAGCGCACTGAAAGGCGCCTCCGAAGACTTGAAAAACCATTTCTTCAAGTGCATGTCGACTCGTGCCGCGGAAATGCTCAAGGAAGACATCGAAGCACTCGGTCCGATGCGCTCGCGCGATGTGCAGGCAGCACAACAGGAAATCGTCAACGCCGCGCGAAAGCTCGAATCAGAAGGAAAGATGTTCTTGAAGTCCGACAAAGAGGAGTCCTATGTCGTCTGAACGCGCTGCTACGCAGAAGCGCATCTTGCAGAGTGAGCCGTACAACTATCTGCCCTCGGGAGGCGCTAGCGACTTGAACGAAATTGGCGGGAACGGTAGCACCGATTCGCACACGCCCAATATCGCGCCCGCACGCGTCCTCGAGCAGCGAGAAAAACAAGGATTCGAGCAGGGTCTTCAAGAGGGCGAGGCACGCATGAAGAACATCATGGGGCAAGCTCTCGCGGCCTCGCGAGTGGGTGTCGTCAAAGCTGTTGAAGAATTCAAAGTCCAGCGCGAATCCTACTTCAACCGCATCGAGCCCGAGGTCGTTCAGTTGGCGCTCAGCATTGCGCGCAAAATTCTCCATCGCGAGGTTCAGATGGACCCACTCCTTCTCGCCGGGATGGTTCACGTCGCGCTAGAGAAAGTAGAGCAAGGCACGCGCGTCCGCCTTCGCGCTCACCCGGATGAAATTCATTTCTGGAACAAGCACTTTTCGGACGCCAGCGCGCTCTCCGTTTCCCCGGAAATCATCGGAGACGCAACCCTGCAACGTGGCGAGTGCGCCCTCGAAACAGAAATCGGAAACACGCAGATTTGCCTCGACACACAGCTCAAAGAAATTGAACAAGGCTTTTTTGACCTTCTCGAACAGCGTCCTGCGGCGCGCTGATGGAAGAATCCGACATTCTCGGCCCCTATTTTCGCCGGCTCGACGGATTCTCGGTCTTGCGATGGACCGGCCGCGTCACCAAGTCCGTTGGCTACCTCGTCGAATCCGAAGGGCCATTCTGTTCCATTGGCGAAGGTTGCGCCATCGTCACTGAGGACGGCAAAACGTATTCCGGCGAAATCGTCGGATTTCGGGGCCGCACCGTGCTCTCCATGCCGCTCGAACGCCCCAGCGGAATTCGTTACGGCGATCGCATCGTTTCGCGAGGCACGCAGCCGTCCTTGCGCGTCGGCCCCGAACTCCTCGGTCGCGTCATCGATGGCTCCGGCAAGCCGATCGACAACAAGCCCAGCTATCGGGCCCGCGATTATTGGCCTCTTCACGGGGACCCGCCGCTGCCGCTCCAGCGCGTCCCCATTCGCGAGCCGCTCAGTTGCGGCATTCGCGCTATCGACGGAATGCTGACCTGTGGCCGCGGCCAGCGCGTCGGAATTTTTGGCGGCAGCGGCGTGGGGAAAAGCACGCTCATCGGCATGATGACTCGCGCTACCTCCGCGGAGCTGACCGTCCTCGCACTGGTCGGCGAACGCGGACGCGAAGTCCGCGAATTTCTGGAAGAGGCCATCGGCACGGAAGGGCTCGCCCGCTCCGTGGTCGTCGTTTCCACTTCGGATCAATCGCCGTTGCTGAGAATTCGCGCGGCGCTGGCGGCCACCACGCTCGCTGAATATTTTTCGTCGTGCGGCAAAAGCGTGCTCCTGGTGGTCGATTCCCTCACGCGGTTTGCCATGGCCCAGCGCGAGATAGGCCTCGCTGCTGGTGAACCGCCCACCGCAAAAGGCTACACTCCATCGGTCTTTTCTCTCCTAGCGCGTCTCATTGAACGCGTAGGAAACTTCGACGCCGGAAGCGTCACTGCTTTTTATACCGTCCTGATGGAAGGCGACGATCAGCAAGATCCGCTCGTCGACGCCGTCCGCGCGCTCCTCGACGGTCACGTGATTCTCGATCGCCGCCTCCACGCTCAGGGACACTATCCACCGATTTCAATCCTCGACAGCCTCAGCCGCTTGATGCCCGCGGTTTGCTCCACGGAACATCTCGAAAAAGTTCGCCGTCTCCGCCAACTCCTCGCCGCTTATTCCGCTTCCGAAGATTTGATCCGGATCGGTGCGTACCAAAAAGGCGCGGACCCGCTTCTCGACAAAGCCATCGCCACGCTGCCCGCCATTACTTCGTTTCTTCAGCAAAAAAAGAATGAAAGCGCGGACTTCACGCAAACTCTGCAAGCTCTCCTTGCTTTACCCGCCTGATTCCTATGGCGTTCCGCTATTCACTTCAATCGTTGCTGCGTCTTCGCCAGAGCATCGAGCGCCAGGAGGAACAGCGCCTGTTTGCCTTTGCCGCGGTCGTTGCTCGATTACGCGCCGAAATCGAGCAGTTCCAACAGGAAGAGTTGGAAGCCCGGCGAGCCGAGTTGCAAGAAATGTCGCCAGCCAGTTCAGGCGCGTCGCTTCAATACGCCGCCTACTGCCGACTTGCGTTCGAAACGGCTAGCAGCAAGTTGGAGCTGCAACTCCGGGAAGCTGAGGGCAAACGCCTCGCGCAATTGCGCGTCTACCAGACCAGCCGCCAAAAAAGCGAAATCCTGCGCGGCCTGCGCGAACGCCAGGAAGCCGCTTATGAGCTCGACCTGGCGCGGCGCGAGCAGCAGACTCTGGACGAAGCTTTTCTGATCCGCTCCCACCTTCTCCCCAATGAATAATTCTTGCCGCCCTCGCTCGGCAAACCTTTCCCACAGACACGTTCTTATTTCAGATTCTAGTGCGTGCCCAAACTGGGAAAGTTGAATCTCCTTTGCATTCAACCGCTTGTGGTGTGAATCCAACCAGGGAAGTGCCCCTTCTGAATGGCCGCACGCATGCTTCTCTCAGCCCGGCAACACGAAGTCATGTTCAACGTTTCTTCCAACCCGAGTGTTCCACCCGCAAACGCCGGGTCGTCTTCCCCGCGCTCGTACGCTGTTACCAACAATGCGTCCAACGCGGACGGCCAGCCTGACTTCGCTCAAGTCGTGCGCGAAACTTTAAACCGCGCTACGACCAATACGCCCCAGCATCCGGTGCCGTCGTCGAATTCTGCTACTTCCAATGCATCCACGTCAGCGGAAAGTGTCAACACGAAGAATGCCGTCGGCGCGCATGCGCAAGCGGCAACTTCTAACTCTTCTCCGAGTTACCCTCCGGCGAATGGCCCCGCACAATCAGCGCCACCTTCGAAGCTCGGCGATCTAACTGCTGCGGCGCGAATATCGTCCCTGCCAAATTTCGCATCTCCTAAAACTCTGCCTGATCTACGGCCAATCAAAGATTCGCGCTCGCAACCATCCCCAGTTGATCCCGCAATCCTCCAAACGCTTATCGGCTCAGCCCCTGTAGCGCTCGCGCCGGTTGCTTTCTCACAAGACTCCCCCCGGGGAGCTTCGAACGATGGCGCGCTTTCCTCTGACGCTAAACCCGCATCGGCCGCAGCGCTGGCAAGCGACCAAGTTTTGCAGCTCGCACCAAATGGAAACGCGGCGGTTCAGTTCTTCTCGCAGCTTCAGTCGAAACTCAGCGCGGCGTCCGCGTCCTTTTCGGCCAGTGCTTCGGTCGACCCCAACGCATCACCGAATTCGCCGAATGCCCCGAGCACCTCGACCGCAACATCTCTCTCGGACCTGTCCACGCCCGCAGCGCAAGTCGCGGTCTTGGCCGCGGCAAACGATTCTGCGGTCGCATCCGCGCAAGCCTCGCCTTCATCCACGCCAGCACAACCCTCCGCCCCGGTCGACACACAACCCGCGCCGTTGAAATCAGGAATCGTTTCGCAAATCTCAGTCTCATCCGCAGATCTCGGTCAGGGGCAGGCGCTTTCCTCGGTGCTGCAAGAAGTTGCCGCTCTGCAAGGGAGTGGTCCGAACCATCCGACAGTGCCCACCGTTGTCGTCGACCTCGCGCCAACAGCTCCACAATCCCAAACCTCCCAAGCTGCAGCAAGCACACCACTCACCTCCTCCTCAGTCCTCCACACTGCTGCCACCGCGTCTTCTCTCTCTCTATCCGACGCAAAAGCCACGTCGTCCACTTTGTCGGAAGCGTACCCCATCAAACTGGAAGAAAACGCATCAGCGCAAGCCAGCAACGGTCAGCCCTCGCAGGATGCATCTCCCGACCACGGCGGTCAGAAATCTTCCGATTCGTCATCGTCTTCCTCGGACTCGTTTTCCGTTGTCGCGACGCCACCAAAAACCCAATTTCCCGCAATCGCCGATGTTTTTGCGGCAGTCCCCGCCGCGAAGCCCGATCTCGCCCAAACATCGCCAGTGGCCAGCGCCGCCCTGCCCGTTCCTCCAACTCCTCCGTCACTCTCCGACTCCTCCGCGCGTCCTACCGCCGAGCCTCTGCCCTCAGCTCCCCCGCAGGCGCAACAATCGCTCCCAGCCCTACAAACTCCAGACGCCCCCTCCGGCCGCTTCGTAAACGACGCGCAACTCGTGAACGCCTCGAGCCAAAGCGAAATGCGCATCGCTATGCAGACCAACAAGCTTGGCGCCATTGAAATTCAGGCTCGTGTCAGCGGCGACGGAATCGGTGCCAACATCATCGTTGAGAAGCGCGACGCACACGCAGCTCTCGCCGTTGAACTGCCCGCACTCCAGCAAGCCCTCTCCGACAAACAACTCCGCGTTGAGCAAGTTGCGCTGACTCAAGGTTCGCTCAGCTCCACCGCAGGGGACGCTGGCGGAAACGCTCAGCATCAGCAACGCGGCGCCGGCACTGGAACTACGTCATCTCCACAAACCGCCTCGTTTTGGAACGAAACCACAAGTCTCACCACCGCAGCCTGGTTCGTCACGGAACAAACAGGGTTCTTTAACGCTCAAGGAAGGCTAAGCGTGCAAGCGTAATCGCTTCACGCGGAAGGAAATCCAATGACCTCGCCAAGCCCAATCGTCGGCACCACGCCCCCGACGTCCAGCACGCCGAGCACGCCCACCAGCGATGCCAGCAATACGCTAGGTCCGAATTCTTTCATCACGCTACTCACCGCTCAGCTCCAAGCGCAGGATCCGCTCAGTCCGATGGACCCGGACCAGATGGTAAACGAGCTCACGTCCATCAATAGCCTACAGCAGCTCGTCCAGATCCGCACGGACATGGACTCTCTGGTGAACTCACTCCCATCGAGCGCCAGCGGTACCGGTTCCACTGGCACTAGTTCCAGCCCCACCTCGGCCAACTCCGCGAGCTCTGCAACCCTCGCCAGCGCCACGAATTCCATCGCGCTAGCAGCCGCAAAACTGAATTACATAATCAATTCCCAAATCAATTCGCAATTAAATTCCCAATCTTTCTAGGAGAAAAAATGCCATCCTTTTCGATACCACTTTCCGGACTCGACGCCAGCTCCACCGATCTATCCGCCATCGCCAATAATCTCGCCAACCTGAACACCGTGGGATACAAAGGCCAAGCCACGCAATTTCAGGATCTTTTCTATCAACAAATCGGCTCGAGCGGCGACGGCAACGCCATTCAGGAAGGCGTCGGCGCCAGTGTCGCGGGCATTAGCGCCGACTTGACGCAGGGCAGCATTCAGTCGACCGGCGTACCCACCGACGTCGCCATTCAAGGCTCCGGCTATTTCATCGTTCAAAAAGACGGCGAGAATCTCTACACTCGCGCCGGCAATTTCTCTCTTGGCCCCACCGGTCAACTCTTGACGCAGGACGGCGCTGCCGTTCAGGGCTACCCAGCCGTCAACGGCGTCGTCAACGCCAACGCCACGCTCGGGCCGCTTGCCATCCAAACTGGCGTGACCAACCCTCCGCAAGCCACTGCGAACGTGCAACTCTCGCTGAATCTCGACTCGGGCACCGCGCTTCCCGTTGCTGCCGCAGCTCAGCAAACAGGCACAGGGATTCCCGCCGGAACCGCTCTCACGGGCGGCACCACCCTCGCCTTCACCGACGGCACAAACGCCTTCACGTACACGACGGGCGCCGGCAATACCGACACTCTCGCCACCGTGGTGAACGCCATCAACGCCAATCCCAATTTTACCGCCACGCTCAACGGCAATTCCCTGGTTGTCACCGCGACGAACGGCAATCCCGTGACCTTTACGACGAACTCTCTAACCGACAACGCCACTGGCGCCTTGAACGAAACGTTCGCCGCCGCCGGAACTGCTGTCCCCGGCGGCTCGTTCAGCACTTCTGTAGCTGTTCATGACGCCCTGGGAGCTACGCACGTCTTGACCTACAACTTCACAAAGACCGGCCCGAACGCCTGGTCGTACCAAATCACTCTTCCTGCGGCAGACGTTGGCCAATCCGGTGCTCCCGTCGTCGTCAACAGCGGCACGCTGGCCTTCAACGGTAGCGGCCAGCTCATCGCTCCTCCGGCAAACGTCGGCCCCATTACCGTCACCGGTCTCGCCGATGGCGCAAACAATCTAACTTTCAAGTGGAACGTCTACGACCCCAACAACGGCGGCCTTCTGACTCAGGTCTCCGGTCCATCAGCCACTTCCGCCACGCAGCAGGACGGGTTCGCAAGCGGTTCGCTCGTCAGCTTCAACATCGGCGGTGATGGCACGATTCAGGGCGTCTTTAGCAACGGCCAAACCACTGCCCTCGGGCAAATTGCCCTGGCTTCGTTCGCGAACGAGCAGGGGCTCGATCGCAATGGGTCCAACGAACTCCTGTCCACACTCGCTTCCGGCGCTGCCAACGTGGGCGCTCCCAACACCGGTGGTCGGGGCCTCCTGAGTGGCGGCTCCCTGGAACAGTCAAACGTGGACATCGCCACCCAGTTCGCTCAACTCATCGTCGCTCAAAGCAGCTATCAGGCGAACGCCAAGTCCATCACGACGTTCAACCAGGTTACACAGACAGCCATCAATCTCGTACAGGGCTAAATCGTTTTTCAACTGGTTTCTGAGCCTGCGTCTCGCCGCACAGGATCCCCCGCATGCGGCGAGACCGCTCTTTCTTGGATTTCTCTAATGAGCGTCTTCCGAAATTGCGCCCCGAGTTCCGTTTCTGCCCTGGGGCCCTTTGCCAACTCTCTGGCTTGTTCGATAACCTGCAGCGCTTCAATCACTTCCGGGGCTCCGAAACAGCGCGCTCGCCCTTTCGCGCGCGGCGGATTCGGCGTTCAAATTGCATCGTTTCCTCCCGAGGGGAAGACGCCACCAAGATGAGTGCAAACTCTGGAGCTGCGCCCGCGGTCGCATCGCAAAAGTCGTCCAGCGCGATGATTGTCAGCATGGTGCTCTTTGCGCTTGTCGCGGGCGGCGCAGCCGTCTGGTTTGTCCAGCAGCGCGAACGCGCGTCCGACGCCGTCGTCACCCGCGAATCCTCTTCGGCGCCAAAGTACGTCATCCATCTCGAAGGCTTCACCGTTAATCTCGCCGACCCGGAAGAAACGCACTTCCTTCGCGCCACCATCGATCTCGGTATTGACCGTCTTCCGGACGGCGCCCAGAAAGACAAACTTGCCGGCGCCGTTCCTGTCCCCCGCATTCGCGATTCTATCCTCTCCGTTCTGACCGTCTGCAAGGCCAACGATTTGCTCACTCCGGAAGGAAAAGCCCGGCTTAAGAAAGACCTGCTCGACGTGCTCAATCGAAATGTTCCAGAAATCGCTGTGCGTGAAATCTACTTTACGGAGTTCCTTGTTCAGCGCTAACCCATGTCAGCATTGCCCGCATTGCCGAAAGAAATTTCCGTCCCCGTCCCCGAAGAACTGTGGGAGGAAGCCAACTGGCTTCCGTGCCTCCTCAGCATGGACCTGCCGGTGGACTCTTTTACCGTGCGCGAACTCTTGCGCTTGGAACCAGGCGTCATTCTCGAAACAAGAAATGCCAACAGCGCCGATGTCCCCATCGTCGTCAACTCCCAACGCATTGGCTGGGGCGAATTTGAAGTTATCGGCCAGCGCCTCGGCATCCGCATCACGGAGTTGGGCTAGCGCGGCGCCCCTTTGAAGGCAGGGACCAAGGACCCATTCATGCACGCAACGCAAACAGATTCGGTTGCTCCGCCATCAACGCCTGCGTCGTGTGCGCCGCAATTGACTTCGTGGCACGCTCGCTTGTTCCAGGCGCTTCGCACACTTCTGCGTAGCGTACGCGTCCACCGCCGCGTGCGTTCCCTCCGGATTTGCGAGTCGCTTCCGCTCGGCGAAAAACGTCTTCTCGCGGTGGTTCAGTTTGAAGGCCACCGTTTCCTGATTGGCGCAACCAACAATTCCATCTCGTTATTGGACCGGCTGGATTCGCCTTCCGCCCCGCGTAAAAAACCCGACCGGTTTCGGAGCACTTCATTCTTGAACGGTGTTCACTGATGGCTTTTGTTACCTCCATTCTTGAGCGCCATCTCGCTTCCTCACTCGTCGGCGTCGCGCTGATTCTCGCTTCGCCTGCAGGCGCCGCCGCAGCTTCGCAAAGTCCCGTCATTCAGTTTCCCGGCCTCACGGTCCGAGGCGATTCTACGTCCGTCACCATCATCCTTCTCCTCACTCTACTCACACTTCTCCCGGCGATCCTCCTCTCCATGACTCCTTTCGTCCGCATCCTCGTGATCTTCCATTTTCTTCGCCAGGCTCTCGGCACGCAGACCGCCCCGACCAATCAGACTCTCATAGGCCTCGGCCTTTTTCTTACCTACTTCATCATGCAGCCCGTCGGAATCGCCATCAACGAGCAAGCCATCCTCCCCTTCGAACGGGGCTCCATCAATTCCTGGCAGGCGCTCGACCGCAGCTCCGTCCCGCTTCGCGCATTCATGCTCGGTTATACCCGCGAAAAAGATCTCGCCCTCTTCGTCGAGATGAGCAAAGAGCCGCGCCCCCAAAAGCCCGAAGACCTCTCCATGCGTGTCGTGGTCCCTGCTTACATTCTTTCTGAGCTAAAAACCGGCTTTCAAATCGGCGCGGTACTTTTCCTGCCGTTTCTGGTGATCGATCTCGTCACTGCTTCCATCACCACTTCTATCGGCATGCTCCAGCTTCCTCCCGTGGTGATCTCGACGCCGCTAAAAATTCTGCTTTTTGTGGTTGCCGACGGCTGGAACCTTGTCGTCGGCTCCATGATGAAAAGTTTTCACTACTGAGGCCATGGCATGACTCCCGAACAAGTCGTCCAACTGTCGCGCCAGACAATCGAAGCCGCCTTCTGGATCGCTATGCCTATTCTGCTTTCCGCGATGGCTGTCGGCTTGGTCATCAACATCGGCCAGGTCATGACTTCCATTCAGGATATGACCGTGTCTACGGTTCCGCGCCTCACCGCCGTCGGCGTAATTCTGTTTTTTCTTACGCCGTGGATTCTCCATCACATGGTCACCTTCACAGTGAATCTCTTCGGCGATTTCCGCCTCTACACGCAGTAAAGGAGCGAATGACCGTGCCCCCGTTTCTCGAACATAACGTCCTCCGCGTCCTCGCCATCAGCTTGCGCGCCGGCGGCCTCATGAGCTTCGCTCCGTTTCTCGGCAGCGCTTCCATCCCCGTGCGCATCAAAGCCGTCCTAACTCTTGCCATCACTGCGCTGCTTTATCCTATCTGTCCCGTTCCCCAAGTCGCCCTCACCATTACCGGCCTAACGCGCATCATGCTCTGCGAAGCCGTTCTCGGCCTCGGAATCGGCCTCTGCCTGCAATTTGTCTTTGAAGGCGCGCTGCTTGCCGGTCAAATCGCCGGATTCCAATTCTCCTTTTCGCTCGTCAACATCATCGATCCGCAATCCGGCGTCGAAACGCCCGTCCTCTCGATCTTTCATCAAGGTTTTGTCCTCTTTTTCTTCCTCTACTTCAACGTCCATCACTGGCTCCTCCGCGGCATCGTCAAGAGCTTCGAATACGTTCCCGTTGGCAGCGTCGCCCTCCGTCTTCCTCTGCTCAAAGAGCTCTTCCGCGACGCCACCGGCATGTGGCTGGTTGGCGTACAAATCGCCACGCCGCTCATTCTCTCGACCCTGCTCCTCGACGTTGCCGTTGGTTTCCTCAGCAAGGTTTCTCCTCAAATGCCCGCCATCCTTCTCAGCATTCCCCTCAAAAGCATGGTCGGCTATGTGGTTCTCGCGGTCTCGGTTGGTCTCTGGCCGGTCTTTTTCGAGAAGCAATTTGCTCTAGCGCTTGGATGGAGTGAACGTCTCCTCCACCTCGCTCACTAAGGAAACGGATTCGTGCCTGACAATCGCACCGAGCAAGCTACACCTCGTCGCCGCATTAAGGCTCGCGAAAAGGGCCAGGTCCTCCGCGCGCGCGATCTCGCTGCCGCGCTTACCACGCTCGCCGTCGTCATCCTTCTCGCGTGGCATCCCGAAGTTTGGATCACACGCTGGCAAGCGTATTTTTCTCGCGCCATGGACGCCAGCATCCGCTCCGACTGGTCCGACAACATTCCCGTCATCGGATGGACCAGTCTCGCCGTTGCACAATGGGTCGCCCCAGTCTTCGCCGTCTCCTTCTTCGTCGCCATAGGCGCAACGCTCACGCAAGGCGGCGTAGTGTTCGCCGCCGAAGCTCTCGCTCCCGATTGGTCGCGTCTCAATCCTGCCAAAAACATTCAACAGCTTTTTTCCTTGGCCGGTCTGAGCCGAATCTTGCGCTCTCTTCTCCCCTCAGGCGCCATCTTCTATCTCGCCCTTCGCCTCATCTATCGCGACGCGCCCATGATTCTCCATTCCTCTCGCATGCATTCCCGCGCCTCACTGGCTCTCATCGGCCGCCTGATTTTTGATCTCGCATGGCAATCCGGCTTGGTCCTTTTCGTCTGGTCCGGCGTCGATTTTCTCCTCCAGCGCCAAACCTTCGAAAAATCTCTTCGTATGACCAAGCAGGAAGTCCGGCAGGAGTCCAAAGACACCGACGGCAATCCCCTGATCAAAGGCCGCATCCGCCGCCTGCGCCGCGAACAGCATCGCCGCTCGCTTCAAAAGGATATCCAGCGCGCTACCGCTGTCGTCACCAATCCAACCCACTACGCTGTGGCCCTCGAATATCGCCCCACTACTATGGCCGCTCCGGTCATCGTCGCCAAGGGACGCAACCTCATCGCGCTAAAGATCAAAGAGCTCGCCCGCTGGCACGAAGTGCCTATCGTTGAAAATCCGCCGCTGGCGCAAGCCCTTTATCGCGCCGCCGACGTTGGCCAGATGATTCCCCCCAATCTCTACGCCGCCGTTGCCGAAATTCTTGCCTTCCTCTACCGCGCGCAAATGCGCATGCAGGGTCGCCCGTCAGCGCCCGCATCAGGAGTCCGTTAGAAAACCACTATGCCTGCCGCCGAACCAAACATCGCCAAACCCGCCGTCTCTGCCGAGTGGCTCATTCCGCTAGCCACCGTTGCCACTGTCTTCGTCATGCTTGTGCCCGTTCCCGCGGTCGTCATCGATTTCTTTCTCGCGCTAAGTATGACTCTCGGCGTCGTCGTTCTTCTCTCCGCTCTCTACATCCTTAAACCCGTCGATTTCTCCGTCTTCCCGACGCTGCTTCTTTTCCTCACCCTCTTCCGCATCTCCATCAATATCGCCAGCAGCCGCCGCATTCTTCTCCATGGCACCGAAGGCGCTGCCGCCGCCGGAAGCGTCATCCAGGCCTTTGGCCAGTTCGTCGTAGGCGGAAATTACGTCGTCGGCTTTGTCATCTTCCTCGCCCTCATCGCCATTCAATACCTCGTCATCAACCACGGCGCCGTCCGCACCGCCGAAGTCGCAGCCCGCTTCACCCTCGACGCCCTCCCCGGCAAACAAATGGCCATCGACGCCGACATGAACGCCGGCCTCATCGACGAGCAACAAGCCCGCTCCCGTCGCGAACAAATCGCCAAAGAAGCCGAATTCTACGGCGCGATGGACGGCGCTGCCCGCTTCAGCCAGCGCGACGCTCTCGCCACCATCCTCATCACCGCCATCAACATCATCGCCGGCTTCCTCATCGGCGTTTTTCAATTGAACATCCCTTTCGTCGAAGCCGCAAAAACCTACACCATCCTCACCGTTGGCGACGGCCTCGTCACGCTTATCCCCTCGCTCCTCGTCTCCGTAGCCGGGGGCATCGTTGTCACTCGCACCACCAGCGGCAACACCGTCGGCGTCGAATTTGGCAAGCAACTCCTTGGCCGCAAGATGCCTCTCCGCATCGCTGCCGGCGTGATGTTCGCCCTCGGCCTGATTCCCGGCCTCCCAAAGTTTTCCTTCTTTCTACTCGCCGCCCTCACCGCCTATATGGCGTCGCGCGCTCCCAAGCTCGCCTCCACTGATGCAAAAATCGCCGAGCTCGTCGCCGACAAAAAAAAGACCGACCCACAGCAGCAAATCGAAAGCCTCCTCAAACTCGACGAACTCAGCCTCGAAGTCGGCTACGCTCTCGTTCCTCTCGTCGATCAAGCGCAAGGCGGCCAGCTCCTTCAACGCATCCGCGCGCTTCGCCGCCATCTCGCTCTCCAACTCGGCTTCCTGGTGCCCTCCATTCACATCACCGACAATCTCAAGCTCAAGCCTCGCGAATACCTGGTCCTCCTTCGCGGCGTGGAAGTCGCCCGCTGGGAAATGCAGCAGGAACGTCTGCTCGCCATCAGCTCTGAACCCACCGCCCCGCCCATCGATGGCCTGGCTACTAAAGAACCCGCCTTCGGCGCCTCCGCTCTGTGGATCGTTCCCGGCCTGCAGGAGCAAGCTCTCTCCACCGGCTACGCCGTTGTCGATCAAACGTCCGTCCTCGCCACGCACCTCGCGGAAATCGTCCGCCAATACGCTCACGAACTTCTCACACGTCAGGAAACCAAGCGCCTCCTCGACGCTCTTGCCGAAACGCAGCCCAAGCTCGTCGATGAGCTCTTCCCCCGCCTCCTCAGCCTCGGCGAAATTCAAAGAGTCCTTCAACAATTGCTCCGCGAACAAGTCTCCATCCGCGATCTCTCCTCCATCCTGGAAACGCTTCTCGAAGCTGCTCCCATCAACAAATCGCAAGTCGCTCTCGTCGAAGCCGTCCGCCAGTCGCTCGGCCGCTCTCTCGTTCATTCGCTCCTCAGCGATGACCGCAAACTCAAAGTTCTCACCCTCGATCCTGCCATCGAGCAGGAATTCCAGCGCCAGATCGATCCGCAACCCGGCGTTGAACGCGCGCAAGGTGGCGCAGCCGCTCCCCTCCGCCGCGTCCTTGAAGGCCTCCAGCGCCTTGTCGGAGATCGTGTCGCTCTCAGCTCTACGATTCTCCTTTGCAGCAGTCCAGCCCGTTTCCATCTTCGCCGCCTCTTGGAACCGTTCATTCCACGCATCGTCGTTCTTTCCCCCGCCGAAATTCCAGCCACTGTCTCCGTTCAATCGCTGGGGGTTGTGCGATGACTTCCGTCCTCTCCATTGAATTCCGCCAGTCGGGGAGCGCACCATGCTGACCACCCCATCCGATAATCAATCGGCCACAAAAGCCCTCGACCCCGCCGAGCGCGAGCGCCTGCTCACCGAAAACCTCCCCGAGGTCCGCTACATCGCCCGCCGCATCCACGATCGCCTGCCATCCCATGTCCAATTTGATGATCTTGTCCACGCTGGCATCCTCGGTCTCATCGACGCCGTCGATAAATTCGACGCCAGCAAAAACGTCCAGCTCAAGTCCTACGCCCGCTTCCGCATCCGCGGCGCCATTCTCGACAGCCTCCGCCAGCTCGATTGGAGTCCGCGCAATCTCCGCCGCCAGGCACGCCGCATCGAAGAAGCCCATCGCGATCTCGCTGCCCTCTTGGGCCACGCGCCTTCTGAGCCCGAGGTCGCCACACATCTCGGCCTGGATCTCGAGGCCTTTCAACACCTCCTTGGGCAGCTACGCGGCCTCGATCTCGGCAGCTTGCATGGTCAGTCCGATGATGGTGGCGCCGAAGAGCAGCTCTCCGGCGTTGCCGTTCGTCCCGAGGAAGATCCCTTCAGCGTCACTCTACGAGCCGAAATGCGCGCCCTTCTTTCGCAAGCTATCGACGAACTTGACGTCAAAGAGCGCCAGGTTCTCGCTCTCTACTACCTCGAAGAACTCACCATGAAAGAAGTCGGCCTGATCATGAGCATCGGCGAATCGCGCGTCTCTCAAATCCACAGCGCTGCGCTCATCCGCCTTCGCGTGCGCCTCAAGCAATCGCTTCACAATGATTCGAACAATCATTCGAACAGTGAGTCGAAACTTTCGGGAGAATCTTCATGACCGAATCCACTCCTTCGCCGGCCGTCAACCGATTCTGCAAAGTCTGGGTGAACTGCTTCTCGAATTTCTTGACCTCCCTCGCCGTCGCTTCTGCCGTTGTCGAAGGCACCGACCCCGTTTCCGCGCCCGCTCCCACCAGTCAGGAATTCGAAAGCCTGGTCTGCATCCGTTTTACGGGCGGCGAAGCCATCAAAGGCGAACTACTCTGGGTTGCTGAAAAGCCTGCCGCTCTCCAACTCGCGCAACTCCTTATGTCCGAACCACCCGATCCTTCTGCCGAGTTCGGCGAAAATCAGCGCGACGCCTTCGCCGAACTACTTCGTCAGGTGTCCGGGCAGGTCGCTACCGCCTGGAAAGCCGAATCCGGCGCCGTCATCGAACTTATTTTTCAGCCGACCGTCGAACCCGCGCCGGTCACCGCTCAATCCGCGACACTCCGCCTCAAAGGCGACAAGTTTTCCGAAATATCCCTCCGCCTTTTTCTCGACGAGGATCTCTGCGGCGCACTCGGAGCTCTGCCCGCACCTGAACCTGCGCCTGCCCAAGCGCCTCCGACCACCTCAAAGCAGGTCATCGAAGCCGCGGACCTGCCGGACGTCCCGCCTCCACCTCCTCGCACTACTCCTCTCCCCTCCAATCTCGCGCTCGTTCTCGACGTCGAACTCCAGGCCACCATCCGTTTCGGCGAGCGCCAGATGCTTCTTCGCGATATTTTCGGTCTCATGCCTGGTGCCGTTGTCGAGCTCGACCACATGGTCAATGAGCCCGCCCAACTCCTCGTCGCGGGCCGCCTCGTTGCTCGCGGCGAAGTCGTGGTGGTCGATGGAAATTTCGGTCTGCGCATTACGGAAGTAGCCAGCGTGAACGAACGCGCTGCCGCAATTAATCTCTGAAAGGCAGGATGACCGCCGATGAGTGCTACAGACTTCGCATTAGTTTCCGCCCAGCCCGACGACTCGGCCCCGGAGCGCTCTCGCTCCAGAAAATGGTGGCTTCGCCTTGCCGCCCGCTGTGCTGGGCCGGCTTGCCCCAGGCGAGACAAGCTCTGGCCCTACTGGCTCGACAAATCCGAAGGCATTGACTTCGAAGGCCGCTGGTATTGCGGCCCTGGTTGCCTCGAAGCCGTCCTCGTTGGCCGCGTACACACTCTTCTTTTCACTTCTCACGCGGAAAAGCCCCGCTCCCATCGAATCCCCATTGGATTGCTGCTCGTCGATCGTGGCGTCATTTCGCCGGCCCAATTGCGCGAGGCGATTCGTCTTCAACGCGAAGCAGGCCACGGTCGCATCGGCGATTGGCTCCATGAGACAGCGAACCTCAGCGTTCAGCAACTCACCGCCGCCCTCGGACAGCAATGGGGTTGTCCCGTATTTCCCCTGGAGCAACAAGCTGTTTCTGTCGCCCGGAGTAACCTCATTCCTCTCCCTCTTCTAAAGTCCGCTGCCGCTGTTCCCGCCTACGCTTCCTCGAACGGACGCGTCCTCCACCTCGCTTTTTGTGATCGCGTTGATCACACGCTTCTCTACGCCGTCGAGCAAATGCTCCTTTGCCGCACTTTCCCCTGCGTCGCTTCCGCGTCTGCCATCGAAACCCAGCTCGAGCACTTCGCTCGCCTCACTTCCGGCAACGACACCAGTTTTGATACCCTCCGCGAATCCTCCGAAGTGACTCGGACCATCTGCAATTACGCCACTGAGCTAAACGCCAAGCGTCTCGTTCTGGCACGCGCCAGCGCCTACATCTGGGTCCGCTTTTTCCGTTCCCAAGCCGCCAGAGACCTTCTCTTCCGGATAACTCCAGCAAACCATGTTAATTTCCTCGAGCGTTCGCCAGAACGCGCTAAAGCTTTAGCCGGTTCTGCCGATACTGGAAAGGGCGGCGTCTCAGACGCCTCACTGCCCCTATGAATACGCCTGTCCATCCCCCTAGACCTGCGTCCGCAGGACCCCTGGCCAGCTTCCTGCTTGCCGAACAGGAACGCCGCAAAAAGCGCCTGACCGGCATTCTCAGTCAGGATCTTCCCACCCTGCCCACCTATGTCTTGGACCTGAACGCTCTCCTTAGCAGCTCCAACGTCGATCTTAAGCGCGTTGGCAAAGTCATTCGCACCGACCCCAGCCTCAGCGCCCAGCTCCTCCGCCTGTGCAACTCCGCCCTCTTCGGCCTGCGCCGCCGTGTCCTTAGCATTGAACAGGCCACCATCCTCCTCGGCTTCGAGCGCCTCCGCGCCCTTGTTATGACCTGTTCCATGATGAAATTTGCCGGCAAGCGCCTCCCCAGTTCGCAGCTCGTATCGTTCTGGCAGCACAGTTTCCTCACCGCCCTCCTCAGCGAGCGTATTGCCCGCCACCTCGACTACTTCGAAAAAGAGCAAGCCTATCTCTGCGGCTTGCTTCACGATATCGGCCAGCTTCCTCTCTGCATCGTCGTCCTCGAGGAAGAATCCAAGAAACGCCGCCTTCCCCCTTCCGATTGGATTGACAACATCGCCCCCGAACGCGACTACTTCGGTATGGACCACTGTAAGGTCGGCCGATGGATGTCTGTCGCCTGGAATTTCATGCCGTCCTACGTCGACGTCTTCGAGTATCACCACGCGCCCGAACGCGCCGAACACGATCCTCATCTTGTCGGCATCGTTGCCGCCGCCGACCAATTCCTCATGACCTTGAATGTCCCCGCAGCGACTCCCCAAGCGGAAACTCTCGTTACGGAGCCCGCCCCAGTCGTCGGTCCCGTCGACGCCTCTTTCCTTCAGAAATGCTTGCCGGCTCTTAACGAAGCCGATCGCCAGTCCCTCCTCGAAATGTTGCGTACCGAATACACGCAAGTGCTCCCGCTCGTTCAACTCGGAATGGCAAGTATGGAAGCTGGCGAAGCCGAAAAAACGGGAGACGCCCAACCGTAGTAGTAGGGAAGCCGGTACGCATCCTGATACTTCGACGATCACTCGGCGAGCGTTGTTTTCTAAACGGCAACCTTTGCCGCATGTCCAACTTCCCTCGGCAAGAATCACCACGCCGCCCGCGAATTCTTCCCAAGGTCTTTTTCTCTCCGCGATTTGCCCCTTGTTTTCAACGCTTTCCACGTTTCTTACAACTCGCTTAATTGGACTCGCGAGTGCACCTTATCTTTCCGAAGGTGCCCGATGGACAGTGGTTTCTATTCTGCGTTTACCGGCCTCGCGTCCCGCATGGATGCTCTCGACGTCGTCGCCAACAACCTCGCCAACATCAGCACCATGGGCTTCAAAGCCCAGCATGAGTTCTATCGTTCCTATTCTTCCTGGCTCCAGCCCTCCCTCACCACTCCCATCAATCAAGCCGTAAATCAGTACGGCGTTCTGGGCGGCGCCAGCCTCGATCTTTCCCCTGGTTCGTTCTCTCCGACGGGCAACGATACGGATATGGCTCTTGAGAATTCCGGCTTCTTCACCGTCCAGACCAAGAACGGTGTTCGCTACACGCGCGCCGGAAATTTCAGTCTCAACGCCCAGCGCCAGCTCGTCACCAACCAGGGTGACACCGTCATGAGCGAACAGGGAACGATTCTCGTTCCCATTCAAGTCCCCTCCGGCCATCTCGCCGTCAGCCCGGATGGCACCATCTCCGTCGACGGCACCTTGGTCGCCAAATTAAAAATCACCGACTTCGCTCCCAACACCGCCCTCACCATGGAAGGGAACTCCTATTTCGTCGCGCCGCAAGACGCCGCCAAACCCGCCGCCCAAGTCAGCGTCCGCCAGGGAAGTCTTGAAACTTCCAATGCCGATCCCGTCATGGGCGCTGTCGCCCTCATCGAAGTCCAGCGCACCGCGGGCCTGATGGAAAAAGCCCTTTCCATTTTTCACAACGAATTTAATCGCGTAGCGGCTCAGCAGCTTTCTGTCGTTTAACTATTCCAGGATGGTTTTCAAAGAGGAGACACTTCCATGTATCGAGCGCTTTACACTGCCGCCAGCGGCATGCAAACCCAGGAGTTGAATCTCGAAAACGTTGCCAACAACCTCGCCAACGGCAGCACCGCCGGCTTCCGCAGCCGCCGCCTGCAATTCCAGGATCTTATTTATCAGAACATGGTCCTCCCCGGTGCCGCTTCCACCCAGCAGACCACCTATCCCACCGGTCTTCAGGTCGGCCTCGGCTCGCGCACCTCTTCCTCCGAAATCATTCAAACCCAGGGCGACTACAACACCACCGGCAATCCGTTCGACCTCGCCATTCAAGGCCAGGGCTTCTTTCAAGTCCAGCTCCCCACCGGTGAAGTTGCCTATACCCGTTCCGGCGCATTCCATCTCGATCCCACCGGCATCATGGTTACCTCTGACGGTTACCAACTTCAGCCCGCCATCACCATTCCCACCAGCGCTACCAACGTAACCATCGGTACCGACGGCACGGTGAGCGTCCAACTCCCAGGCCAGCAGCAAGCGCAGCAAGTTGGCACCATTCAACTCGCCACCTTCGCCAACCCCGGCGGCCTCAACAGTGTCGGTAGCAACCTCGTTCTCGAAACCACTGCCTCCGGAAACGCCATCACCGGTACTCCCGGCGGCGCCGAAGGCCTCGGCACCATCCAGCAGGGCTCCCTCGAAAATTCCAACGTCGACGTTGTGAACGAATTCATTCAAATGATTCTCGCGCAGCGCTCGTACGAAGCAAATTCCCGCGTCGTCCACGCCGCGGACCAGATGTTCCAGACGGTGAACGGTTTGACCAGCTAAGCGCAACTGAGAACTGTTAAGAGCCGTTAAGAACCGGCTAAGAATCACTCAAGAAGAAGGTGACCATGCGAATCGCGCGCCAAATCTTTTTCTCACTCCTGCTCCTTGTCCTCGCTTCTCCCCGCACCCAGGCGGGAACGCTTCGCATCGCTCTTCTCGCCAGCACCGAAGTGCAGAGCGACACCATCCTGCTAGCCCATTTGCTTCCCGTCACTGCCGCCCGCGCCATTCGCGACGCTGCCGGGAGCGTCACCCTCGGCCCAGCCCCGCAAGCAGGAGCCACGCGTCAATTCACCCGTGAAACCCTTACCGCGGCCATCGCCTCCAGCGGCCTCTCTCCAGCCGATTTCGTTATACCCGCCGCCGTCACCGTCCGCCGCGGCAGCCGCCTGCTCTCACGCGAAGAAATCTACGCCGCCATCCAATCGTCTCTCGCAAAAAATCCCATGCCCGGGCTCGCATCCCTCCAAATTCGCGACATTGCTCTCGAATCGGACGTCCGTGTTCCGCCCGGCGACGCAGGCCTGCTCGTCACGCAAGCCATCTTCGATCAATTCATTGGCCGCGCCCGCTTCCGCCTCTGGGCCAAGTCCGCTCCCGGCGTCCTGCCGTTTTTCGTTACCGTCAAACTCCCGGCCACACTCCCCGATTCCTCATCCGCTCGTAAAATTCTCACCGTAGCCGCTCATCCTTCGAACTCAATTGGTTCCTCAACCGCGCTCGACACTTCCAGCGAGGTCCTCGTAGCCGCTGATCGCCCAGCTCGCCTCCACCTTCATTCCTCCAACATGGACATGCTTCTCCAGGTCCGCCCCCTCCAACGCGGCCATCTCGGCGAAGTCATTCGCGTCCGCCTCCAAGTCACAGGCCGCACGTTGCAAGCGCGAGTCACCGCCCCCGGTCTTCTCGATGCCGCTCTCTAAAACGACGCCATGACGCCCACGCCCAATCCCCTCAGAAAACTCGCGGCCGCCTTGCTCGTCACAGGCCTACTCGTTTTCTGCTCATCTGCTCAACCCCGAGACAAAAAACCCAAACCCGACGCCACGACCACTCTGGTCGACGATTACCTCAAACGCGCCCGCGCCATGAACACGGACTCGCCATCCACTCCCGGCAGTCTCTGGGTCTCTACCGGTGCTCTCGCCTCGCTCGCCTTGGACTACCGCGCACTCAACGCTGGCGATCTAATCGTGATTCACCTCACGGACACCTTGACTGCCGCCAACGCCGGCGAAAACAGCCAGACGCGCGCCTTCAGCGCGCAATCCGGTATCACCGGCCTGATCGGCAAAATAGGCACGCGCAATCGCCTCCAAAATCTCTTCGGCGGTTCGTCTACCACCAGCCTCGACGGCAAAGGCTCTTCGACGCTGAGTTCCAGCGTCACTGTAAATCTGTCCGCCCAGGTTATTGAAGTTCTTCCAAACGGTGTTCTCGTCGTTCAAGCCGCGCGCGACATGCTCATCGGAAACGATCGCCAAACAATAGTCCTCCACGGCCTCGTTCGTCCTGGCGATCTTGCCGTCGACAATTCCATCGCGTCCTCCTCCGTCGGAAATCTGGAAGTCGAGATCAAAGGCAAAGGCGCCGTAGCCGACGCCACTCGTCAGCCCAACATCGTCGTTCGATTGCTCATGAAGATTTTAACGTTCTGAGGAACTCAAAATGCCCGGCGGCCCGAAACACCTCACCACCATCCTCATCCTTCTCCAATTGCTTGCCTTTCCTGTCAGCGCTCTGTCAAACGATCAGCCTGTCCCTCCGCCGGTCGCTCCCCACGTTGCGCGTATCAAAGACCTCACCACCGTAGAAGGCATCCGCGACAACCAACTCTTCGGCTACGGCCTCGTCGTAGGCCTCGCCGGCACCGGCGACAAACAACAAACCATCTTCTCCATCCAGACTCTCGCCAACATGCTCCAGCGCATGGGCGTCAACATCAAATCCCAGCTCACCAACGTGCAAGTCCGCAACATCGCCGCCGTCTTTGTCACCGCCAACATTCCGCCGTTCTCGCGCCCCGGAATGAAAATGGACGTCACCGTCTCCTCCATCGGCGATGCCAAAAGCCTCGTAGGCGGCACGCTAATCCTCACTCCGCTTTCCGCTCCCGACGGAAAAGTCTACGCCGTCGCCCAGGGCCCTCTGATCATCGGCGGCTACACAGCCGGCTCTGCGGCAAACTCCAAAGTCGTCAATCACCCCACCGTCGGCCGCATCCCCTCCGGCGCTCTCGTCGAGCGCGACACCTCAATCGATCTCACCAAACTCAAATCCCTGTCCCTGCTCCTCCGGGACGCCGACTTCGACTCTGCAAGCGAAGTCGCTCTTGCCATCAACAAAGAACTCGGCCCATCCGCCGCACGCGTCGTCGACAGCCGCCGCATCGAACTCCCCGATGTAGCCGCTTCCGCCCAGGACGTCCAAACCCTCATGGCCCGCATCGGCGATCTCACCATCCACACCAAACCTCCCGCCGTCGTCGTCGTCAACGAGCGCACCGGCACCATCGTTATGGGTGGAAACGTAACCATCAGCTCCTGCTCCGTCCTCCACGGCAACCTCTCTATTCAAGTCACCACCGAGTTCCAGGTTTCACAGCCGAACCCACTCTCCAAAACTGGCCAGACCGCAGTCGTTCCCCAAATCACCGTCCAAGCTCAGGAATCTCCCGTGCAGGTTATCCAGCTCAAGGAAGGCGCCACAGTGGAAGAGTTAATCCGCGGCCTGCAAACCCTCGGTGCCACAGCCCGCGACATCGTCGCCATTCTCCAATCCATCAAAGTCGCAGGCGCACTCAACGCCGAACTCGAGGTAATATAATGATGTTCCCCATCGACTCTTACGAATCCACCATCGCCGCAAACTCCTCCTCCGGCTTTTCCCAAATTGGGAAATCCACCGACTCCTCGTCCATTTCCAACACTCCCGAAGGCCGCAAACTCCAACAAGCCGCCGCCCAGTTTGAAGGCATGCTCCTCTCCTCCCTCTGGAAGTCCATGAAATCCACGTTCGCGTCTCCTGACGACGATTCCGACGACCCCGCCCACGACACCCTCGACGACCTCAGCACCGAAACGATGTCCAATGCCGTAGCCAAAGCCGGTGGCCTTGGCCTTGGCAAGCTCATTCTTAAGCACTTAGAACCAATGCTCGCCCAGCGCCAGGCCCAAAGGGCCGCCGATTCCGGTAAAGGTTCCGCACCGCCTGCCGATAATCTGTAGTGAGTGGCATCGCAGCAAACGCCGCCATTAAAGTTTTCTGAGGTTCGGCCGATAGGAACCTTAAGAGCAATAAGGTTTTGTTCGACACATCCGGTCCGTTCAGACTTAGGAGTTTCGCTATGAAGATCGACCCGACAATCCAGTTCCCCAGCGATCCACAATCTGATCGCGTCACTAACGCGCCCGGCAAAGCCACATTGCCCCAGCGCTCATCAAGTTCCGCAGGTACTTCGTCCCCAACCGGCGAAGACACATTTAGCCCGTCCAGCACCCATGATCAGGTCCAATCGCTGACGGCCGGCCTCGCTTCCGTGCCCGAAGTTCGCACGCAACTCGTCGCCGCCCTCCAGCAGCGCGTCAATAGCGGAACGTACCAGCCCAGCAGCCAGAAAGTGGCGGATGCAATCATTGCTGACCAGGCCGGCCGCAAGCTTTAGACGCATCGAGAGGTAAATTCCGATGGGAGATCTCAGTCCATCGCCGCCAGTCCGTATCGAACCTTCCTCTCCTGGCGAAGACAGAAACGCACGCGAAAGGTCTGCGCCGAAGCCCATCAAGCCCGTCGCGGCCATGCGCAACCATCCTCCGACTCCGGATGTGGATTTCGAGGCAGAGGAGCTAAACAAGGACGAGAAGCACAAATTAGACGAGCGAGCCTGAACCGTGACCGCTGAAGCCACACGCTACCTGGAACTCCTCGAAGAGCGCCTCGCGCTTCTCAGCTCTTTGGCGTCTGCGCTCACCGCCGCGCGCACCGACATCGTTTCCCTTGATATCCATGGACTTGAATCCCGCATCGCCCAGCAAGATCGCCTCTGCTCCGAGATTCGCTCTCTCGACGTGCAGCTCGATCGCGTCCAATCCCAATGTACGACTCACCTGGCAGCGCCATTGTCTTCAGGTCGCGCTCCGCATCTGGCCCCCGACCCTGATTCCATCCGCCGTTGCGAGATTCTCGATCGTCTAGGTCGCGTCCAGGCCAACGTCAAGAAACTCAACGACGAGCACCAAGCCCTCCTCCGCCGCTCCCGCCGCACCGTCAGCGCGCTCCTCAATTCTTACCATTCCTTTGCACTGACCTATTCCAAGCCTACCGCCGAGCACGTTGCCGCCGGGGAAAGCCGCTAACCCATGGGCAGCCTCTCCGCCAGCCTGACCATCGTCACCCAGTCTCTCCAGGCTGAGCAAACCGCTATTCAGACCACGTCCAACAACATCGCCAACGTCAACACTCCCGGCTATTCGCGCCAGGTCGCCAACTTTGATGACAATCCTCCGGTTCAGATCGGCTCTCTGACCCTCGGCGCGGGCGTTCAAATCAGCCAAGTCACAAGTCTCCGCGATTCCGTCCTCGACCTTCGCGTCAATCAGGAAACACAACAGCAGGGCAGCCTGAATGCTTTTATCAGCGGCGGCCAGCAGATCCAATCCTTGTTCAACGAAACTTCCGGTAGCGGTCTTCAGGCCCCGTTAACCGCCTTTTTCAATAGCCTTTCACAACTCTCGGCAAATCCCAGCGATAGCAACACGCGCCAAGGTGTTCTGACTGCCGCGCAAAATCTCGCCACCGCGTTTAATCAAACTTCCACCAACCTGAGCAACATCCAGCGCGGCGAAAATCTATCCGTCACCCAGTCCGTGAGCCAAATCAACACTCTCACGTCGCAAATCGCCGCGGTGAATGCCCAGGTTGCCGCCGCAACGGGTGGCGGCCAAAATCCCGGTCCGTTCATCGACCAGCGGCAGCAGCTCATCAATCAGCTTTCCAATCTCGTCGACATTTCCTCCATTGACGCAGGCAATGGCAGCCTCACCCTCACCACCAGCAGCGGCGCGCCGCTCGTCGTCTCTGGCCAGAGCTTTCAACTCACCGCTCAAGCCAATCCCACGACTGGCGTCCAGGACGTCTATTCCCAGGGTACTGACATCACCTCCAAAATCACCGGCGGCGAACTCGCGGGCCAGATCCAGATTCGCGATCAGCAGATTCCCTCAACACTTTCCTCTCTCGATTCGCTCGCCAGCAGCCTCGCCAACTCCGTAAACACGCAGAACCAGCAAGGCTTCGACCTCAACGGCAACGCCGGCGGCAATATTTTTGTGCCGCCGCCCGCAAATGGAGTCGGCGCCGCCCAGTCGCTGGCTGTCGCCATCACCAATCCGAATCTCATCGCCGCCAGCGGCGGCCCCGCGCCCGGCTCTTCTGGCGATAACACCAACGCAAACGCGCTTCTCAACATTCAAAACCAGGCCATCGTGAACGGCCAAACTCCCATCAACGCTTATTCCGGCGTCGTCTTTCAAATTGGCAGCGCCGTTTCCACCGCTCAAAGCAATCAGCAGGCCGGCGGTCTCGTTCTTCAGCAGCTCCAAAACCTCCAGCAGGGCGTTTCCGGCGTGGACATCAACGAAGAATCCGCGAACCTGATTCGTTTCCAATCCGCCTATCAGGCCTCGGCTCAAATCGCAGGCATTATTGACCAGCTTCTACAAACAACCATAAACATGGTCCCGGTACCATAAACTATGTCTATCCGGCTCAATCCCAATCCGCTTCCCAGTCTGCTCCTCGATATTCAGCAAAGTGAGCAGAACGCGAACATCGCGACCCAGCAGGTCTCCAGCGGCCGCCAGGTCAACCAACTGTCGGACAATCCCGATGCCGCTGCCGCGGTAGTCTTGAATCACAACCAAACCGGCCAGGACGATCAGTATTTGCAAAACATCAGTACGCTACAGCCCCGGCTGCAGGTCGCCGATTCTTCGCTCAGCGATGTGGTCACCGCGCTCACGAGGGCTCTTTCCCTCGGAACCGAAGGTGCCAATGGCACATTAAACGCCGGTGACCGCCAATCTGTTGCCGCGGAGGTGCAGGGCATTCAAACGCAACTCGTCAGTCTCGCTAACGCGACCTATCAGGGCACCTATCTTTTTGGCGGCACAGCCGTCGGTTCCCAGCCGTTCACTCTGAATTCAGCCACCGGAGCAGTCACCTACAACGGCGATACCGATGTCACTTCGGTTCAGATCTCGACTGGCAATTCCATTCAAACCAACGTCCCCGGCAGCCAATTATTTCAAAATGCGTCTGGCAGCGTCTTTGGCGCCATACAGGATTTGATCACGGGTTTGCAGACAAACACGAACATTGGGGCGGCCGTGACCGAGGTGCAGAACGCGCTGACTACCGTGGACACGCAGCGCGTCACGTACGACAACTCCCTAAATCAGCTCACTTCCAGCGAAGACTTCCTCAACCAAGACAAGGTGGATCTCAGCACGCAAGAGAATGCGCTGATAGGAGCCGATCTCGCCACCGCGTCCTCCGACCTCGTACAAGCCCAAACGGCCGAGCAAGCCACTCTCAACGCAGCCGGTCGCGTACTCAGTCTGCCGAACCTGCTGACGTATTTACCGCCGCCGTAGACGCAGGCGTCGCGCAAGATTCCCAGACCGAAGCCACTGTGTAAGTGTTGCATCTGCGGGCTTTACACCTTCGGGAAATCCTCGATCGCATGGGTGGCGCGCGAAGTTGGCCTCCCCCAATTTCTGTAGGTGTTGCATCCAAAGGATTTAGCTTGCCGCTTGGGCACGACTCCGCACCGAGGGAGCCCAGGATGTCGTCGGACCCCCACCCCCTTTTTTGTAAGTGTTGCGTTTAAAGGGGTTATCGTCCCAAGGAGGGTGGCGCAATTCAGTTCTTGAGCAGGGCGGCCAGGCTGTTGGGATCCGCCAGGCTCTGCCATTGAGCGCTTGAAATTGATGTTGCGGGCTAGAGTATTGGCCCCTCAAACTGGAACGCAGGCCCGCTGCGAGGGGGGCTTAGCGAGTCAGGTGGAATGCCGAGACCCAGCCGGAGACGGCGGCATTGTGGGATTGGCTGGCGTTTAGCGTGGCCTGCCGGGTCTGCAGCACGATGCGTATCTGCACTAATGTTGCTTGCAAATCGCGAAGCTGGGCTTTGTAAACTTGGAGAGGCGCGGAGATTTGCGGGCGATCGCGGCTGAGTTCACTAGAGCGAGCCACTATCGGAGCCATCTCTGCCAGGACGGCGCGGAGCTGACGAACATTCTCGACGCTGAATTCGCGGCCCCCTTGAAGCGAAGCGCGAGCCTCTTGCAGAAGAACGGCAAAACGGGAGTTCACGCGCTCCACGGTGTGAAGCAGAGGTTCGCTCATCATGCATTCCAGCTTCCCGTGGATGACAACTCCGGTTGTCCCTCTGGGTTCGGCGTGCCTTGCGGGGCGCTCTGAGGGGAAGTGATGCGCGGACGGCGGGCGCTCGGTACCTGGGGAGCAGTGCGTGCGACCTGAGCCCACGCGACGCGAATACGGCTGAACATGGCGACGAGTTCCTGAAATTTCTCAACGGAGCTGGTCATGCTGGCTTTCGTAACCAGCGAACGAGCGACGTTATAAAAATTGTTCAAGTTAACGGCCGCGTCTCCACCCCGATCAAAATCGAGGACCCCCTGCAACTCGCCGATGACGGTGAGGGCGTGATTGGAGGCGTCGACGCGCTCTTCAATGCGACCAGCCGAGATAGCGGCGATGGAAGAATGGAAGTCGCGGAGAATGCGGTCATAAAGGGCGACAACCTGGTCCACCGAAGAAACTCCGACGGCCGCCAACTGGTGATAGGTGAAAACCTGATCTTGAGTGTTCATGCGATTCCCGAGAGTTGCTGAGAAGTTTCGTTTTCAAGAAGCGGAAGCTCCTGAAGAGTGGTGTTGACCTGAGAGTAGACGGTGGTCAATTGCTGCTCCTGGACGGTAAGGGAAGCTTGCAGGTCGTTGATTTGAGAATTGAGGTCGTTGTTGGTGCTGGCGTTGCCCTGAGCATCGAGGGAAAGAAGTCCTGTGGAAGGTGCGTTGATGGTCTGGATGATACTGTTCAGGTTTTGGGCCAGGCCGGTGGCGGAGTTCTGAAGGAGATTTTGAACGGCGGAGAAGTTGGTGGAAAGGGCATTGTTGAGCGTGGCGTTGTCCACCGAGAGCGTTCCATCATTGTTGGAGTTCACACCAATGCTGGCGAGGTTGACGATGCCGTTGTTGCCTGGAACAGAGTAGGTGATGGCGCTGAGGAGTAAGCTTTGCACCTGGCGAAGGGTGTCGTCGTTTTCCAAGACGCCGTTGGCCACTCCGCTCGAGGAAACCTGGAACTGACTGTTAATCTCATTGGTGAGGGTATTGTAGGCGCTGACCAGGTTGTTGATGGCAGTAGAGACCTGGGAAGTGTCCGAGGCGACGGTAACAGTGGCAGGTGTATCCACACCGTTGACGACGGTGGGAGCGGCCAGGTTCAGAGTGACACCGGGGATGATGCCGGTGACGTTGTTTGAGGCGCTACTGACCGGCACACCATCGACGGCGAAAGCCGCGTTAATTCCTTTGACGGCCTGGTTGAAGTTAACCGCAGCGTTGTTGGAAGCCTGATGAAGAGTTCCTGTGACGCTGATGTCTCCAGGAGCGCCAGTTGTATTGCTGACTAGGGCGAGGCGCGATCCGCTGGCGTCATTGATGACGGTAGCTTGCACAGCGGTGGTGGAACTGTTGATCGCGGTGGCCAGCGAGTCCAGCGTGTTGTTGGTGGAATCGATAGTGAGGTTGGCGACCTGAGTTCCGCCGACGGAGATAGCGATGTTGTCTCCGGTGGCGAGCGCGGTGCTGCTGGTGGCTACCGGGTCGGTGTACCAGGAAGCGGTGGTGGCGAGATTGGTGACGGAAATGGAATGAGTGCCGGCGGCGGCAGTGCCATCCGCGGTCGCGGAGACGGAGTCATTGGAGGAGCTTGCCGTCTGGGAATTGAAGACTCCAAGTGGATCACTCAGAGCACTGGCGGCATTGTTGAGCGCGGTTAGATCGGACTGGATGGTGGAGATCTCGCCGTTTTGCGATGTGAGCGAGGACTGCTGATTCTGCAGGTTGGTGATGGTAGCTTCCTGGCTGGACAGGGCGAACTGCACGAATTGCTGAACGTTAATGCCTTGACCCAGGCCGGTGCCGCTAGTGGTGCCGGAAGTTGAGGTGCCCAACGAAGTACTGAGAGAGGACAGCGGATTTGTGGTAGACATTTGGGTTGATTCCTACCCTTCGACTTTCACATGCGAAGCTGCTTTGGATTGCTGCTCTTTTATGTAGTCCTCAATGCCCTGACCTACGTCGCGCAGAGCTTTGGGAGGAACTTCAAGAATTTCCTCTCCTGATTTTGCGTCGGAGACCGAGTAGTAGACCCGGCCATTGTTGTCGCGCTTCAAGGTCACAGCCGTCTGTCGTTGTAAAGGAGCCGCGGCAGTTGGGCCGATCGCGGCTTCCGGTTTTTCCACAGTATTGGCAACGGGAGATGTTGTGGAAGTCCGCTGGCTTTTTGCCTGAACGGACGGAGTACTTGGGGTACTTGGAGGTTCTACGGGCACTGGCTGATTTTGCGCGGGTGTAATTTTCATTGCGTCCTCCTACAAGGCTTTAGGCGGAATCCCAGTAGGGACCCCGCCCGCCGCCTCCTTTCCTGTTCCTGCGGTTCTTACTGAAGCAGTTTCAGGATGCTTTGCTGCGCCGAGTTCGCCTGGGCCAGAGCCGAGATGCCGGACTGGTTGAGAATCGAGAATTCGGACAGGTTCGTCACCTGCTGCGGGATGTTCGCAGCGGTGATTTGATCTTCGGCAGCGGTCAGGTTCTGCACCTGAACGCTTTCGACGTTGCTGGCCGCTTGCAGCCGGTTGATATTGGCTCCGATTACGCCGCGCAGGCTGGCGACGCTGGCGATGGCCGAGTTGACCAAGCTGAGAGTCTCCTGGGCGTTCGCGCCAGGATTGATCCCGGCGGCCGTCAGAAGGGTGTTGGTAACTGCGGTCGGGGTCGAGGTTGCGTCAACACCGCCCGACAGCGTGCCAGTACCAGACACGGCGATGCCGCCGCTAACGTTCGTGGGGATGGTCAGAGCCACCGCGTTCGCAGTTGCTGCGGCAGTTGCTGCCAACGATGAAACCGTGAGAGTCGTGCCAACAGGGACTACGGCGGTCACAGAGGCGTTTGCTGCTGTGGCATCGTATGTGCCGGTGCCCGTGCCGTTGTTCGTTCCGCCGCTATCATTGATGGCGTTCGCCAAGTTCACCAGGGTCGCGTTGGCTGTCGCACCGATCAGGACATCTCCTGCTGCGGCAACCGTGGCGCTGGTGGCTCGGAACGTATAGGTCGACGCGCCGATTTTCACTTGGTCGCCGGCAGCTGGCTGCGCTGCTAGCGTGATTTCGCCGGTCGCCAAGGTCTGGGGCGTGACTACCGTGGTCGTGCCGGCAGCTAAGCCCAAAGTGGCATTGGACAAAGCTCCCGTCGTGGTTGAGATCGTGCTGTTGCTTACGCCGTCACTCAAGAAGACGTTCTGCGCCGAGCTGGTAAAAACCGCCGTCCCGTTGTAGTTCGTCGAGCTGCCGATGCTGGCGATTTCCGCGTTAATCTGTTGATACTCCGTGTCGAGCGCCTGGCGCTGTGTGGTTGACACCGTGCCGGTTGCGCCTTCTGTCGCCAGTGTGACCGCGCGATTGAGCAGCGTGGTGATCTGGGCGAGCGCGCCGTCGGCCACTTGAAGTGAACCCACGCCGCTGTTAGCGTTTGCTGAAGACTGCGTCAACGCTGTGATATTGGCTTCCAAGCCGTTCGCGATCGCCAAGCCCGCCGCGTCATCCGCGCCGGAGTTGATTCGTGAGCCGGAAGAGAGCTGAAACAGCGTGTTCTGCAACTTGGATTGTGTGGCGTTTAACTGATTCTGCGCTTCTAACGCCGAGATGTTATTTAGCAGGCTGATAGCCATTTGAGGGCTCCTTTTCCTTAGTTATTTCTAGGCTGGCGTCCGGGAGCCCATGCCGCGCGGGGCTTGAACCCTCTGCTCTGGTCCCAGGTGGCTCGCACTTTCGTTCGGAGCCGCCAGCGTTGTCACTTTATTTATCGGCGGAAGCGGTAAAGGCTTTAGCTCTCAGAATCGCTTGAATGTACGGTGTTTAGAGGTGCGGAGCTCTGTAAGGACTAGGACGCCCGGGCTCGAGTTCGTCCTCGCGATAGCCTACAGAAGTCCCCCTATCCGGTACCTTCGTCAGCGAGTTTGGTCGTAGGCGTATTCGCGCTGGTGGGCTGGAGTTGACGCGAGTACGTGTTCGGCAGCTTCATACAAGTTAGAGGCCACGTAATAAGGACCGCTGGACGGCACTGGCGCTTGCAGGAACGCATCTCGCTGAATCCGTATGCAGGAACAGCCAGCCGCCGCTGCGGATTGCAGATCCAGTTCGTCTTCGCTGACAAAATGTGCTTCTTCGGTGAGGAATCCGTGGTCCGCCGAGGCGCGAGCGATTAATCCCACATTGGGCCTGTAGCAGTCGCAGCCAGATTCCTTTCGGTGCCGGCAGTAATAGACTCGGGCGATATGCCCACCTGCGAGAGCCACCTCGAGGAGGAGCTTGCGCGTGGCTCGATCTAATTCGTTCGGGGTCGGCGGTCCCTCACCAGCGCGCGTTTGGCGCGAGATCACAATGCCGACGTAATGGTGGGTAGCCAGGAGGCGGAGCGCTTCGAGCGCGCGCGGCAAAAACTCGAATTGTTCCGATGATAGCGCGTGAGCATTGACAGCGCGGTGGTTAATCACCCCGTCGCGATCAAGGAAGAAATAGCGGCGTTGCGAGTCGTCGTCCATGATGAAACCTTCCTTCTTGCATTCGAAGTGGTTCACGAAGCCGTGCAGGCCAGTCTTGAAGTCAGCGTGTACCGAATTGAACTTAGCGTCCCGATTTGACCTTGGCTGGGCGTACCCTTCTATCCGTTGTGGAGAACCCCACGGTGATCCTTGCATTTCCCTGAGAACGTGCAGCTTAGAACCGAGGATGACAAGCCTCATCTCCATGCTGCGCGCCCTGTGGGAAACGTGCACGCATTCGGCCAATGAGAGAATTTCCATGTTTCATGGAAACTCCTGGAAAGAATTGTCCTGAACTGCGCGCAATCCTGCCGATGGTTTAGCTGCGGCTCTTAAGTGGTGCGCTGCGTGCACCTGTGTCGTTGTGAGCGACCCGCCATGATTCAGCTAACACGTCTCAACAACCAACCGATGATGGTGAATTCCGACCTCATCAAGTTCGTCGAGAAGGCTCCGGACACGGTTTTAACGTTGCTAACTGGCGAGAAGGTCATTGTCCTGGAGTCGGCCGACACCGTGCTTGCAAAGATCGTGGCATTTCGCCAGAGCATTCTCGCCGGGCCCCAAGTGCAGGTGAGTCCCGGCACGGTTGGTGGCCCGCCCGTTGTACCGTCGCCGCACAAGAGTGCGGAGGAAAGCTAGCGCCGCGACTATGGACAAAAGCAGTTTCGCAGGTCTAGTCATCGCGCTGGGGGGAATTCTGGCTGGACTATTGCTGGAAGGGGGCAGGATGGCGCAGGTCCTGCAGCCTACCGCGGCGATCATTGTTTTTGGCGGGACGCTGGGCGCGGTGATGCTGCAGTTTCCATTGCGCGTGGTTGTCGCCGCGTTTCGTTCTCTGGGGCAAGTTTTCTTTGATAACTCGAGGGATCCGCAATCGCTCATCGGCGAAATCGTGGGCTACGCGCACAAAGCCCGCAAGGACGGCATCGTGGCGTTGGACTCCGAACTGGAAGCGATTCGCGACCCATTTCTAAAGAAGACGCTCATGCTGGCCATCGACGGCACGGAGCCCCAGGAAATTCGCAAAATGATGGAGCTCGAACTCGATAACCAGTCCGAGCACGACGAAAATATTCCGAAGGTGTTCGAGTCCGCCGGAGGATTTTCTCCGACCATCGGAATTATCGGGGCGGTTCTCGGTTTGATCCAGGTCATGCAGCATCTGGATGACATCGGGGAAGTGGGCCGGGGCATTGCCGTCGCTTTCGTCGCCACGCTGTATGGCGTTGGCGCCGCCAACCTTTTCTTTCTTCCCTCCGCGGGGAAAATCAAAATGCGTATGCGTCAGGAGCAGACGCGCAGAGAGATGGTCCTTGAGGGCGTCATCTCGATCCTCGAAGGAATGAATCCGCGCATGATTGAAACAAAACTCATGGGTTTCTTTTCGCAAACGCATCAAAACGCGGATCGCAAGCTCGCCACATGAGACGCCGAAGAAGACACGAAGAGCACGTGAATCATGACCGGTGGCTGATTTCCTACGCGGATTTCATCACGCTGCTGTTTGCGTTTTTCGTGGTGCTGTATGCGTCCTCGCAAGTGGATAAGCGGAAGATCGGCAGGCTCGCGCTTTCGATCCAGGTTGCGTTTCAGGAATTAGGCGTGTTTGAAACGTCGAACACCAAGATTCCTTTAAGCGATTCGGAAGCCGTCCCGTTTTCGCAAGTGCAAGTGGTGGAGAACTCCGAGAAAACCGGAGATCTACGGCACTTCGTGCAGCCCATGAAAGGTATCCTGAGCCCCAGTCAATCCGGCGCGCCGATGAAGGCACTGCAATCCGAACTGGAAAAAGCGCTCGCGCCGGAGATTGGCAAGCACACTGTCGCCATCCAGCAGCGGCGCGAAGGTGTCGTCGTCAGCCTGCGGGAGATAGGATTTTACGAGAGTGGTTCGGCAAACTTGCGGCCTTCGTCGAGGCAAGCCGTCGACCGACTGGCGGCCGTGCTTCGCGCGCACACGGAAGGCCTACGCATCGAGGGTCACTCGGACAATCAACCGATTCACAATGCGCGCTTCGATTCCAATTGGGAGCTATCCACCGCGCGCGCCGCGGATCTCGTAAAGCTTTTTATCACGCGCTACCACTTCGATCCCACTCGACTGGCAGCTTCCGGTTACGCGGAATTTCATCCCGTTTCTCCAAACGATACGCCCGAAGGACGCGCACGCAATCGTCGCGTGGACATTGTGATTTTGAATCCGCCGCAACCCGAGCGTCAGACACCGGACATTTCGCCCGCGCCTGTGCCTCTTCGTCCAGCGGCGCCGGCTGGGGCGAGTGGACCGAACCAATGAATATTCGGCCGTCGGGATCGCGAGACCCCGCGAGGGGATGCTCTTTGCGCCATCGCCTCTGGATACTTTGTTGACACGTCGCGACGCCGCGCCCAATATGGTCGTACCCCCTTCCAAATTTACTGCCCGGTGTCTGCCGATGCGCATTCTTGTAGCTGAAGATGACGCACCGCTGGCGGAGTTTCTCCATCAGCGGTTGCAGCAGGAACAATTTTCCGTACAGATGGTCGCGGACGGCGGGGAGGCGCAGCGGCTCGCGTCAGACCAACCGTACGACTTCGTGATTCTGGACCTCAATTTGCCCGTCGAGGCTGGACTGGAGGCTCTTCGCCACATTCGCGCGAAGAAACCAGATCTGCCGGTGCTGATGGTGACGGCCGCGAACCTCGCAGAGGATCGCGTGCGCTTGCTGGATGCGGGGGCAGACGATTCGCTGGCAAAGCCATTTGCGTTCGCGGAACTAGCTGCGAGGATTCGTGCGGTGCTGCGGCGAGGAAGCCGGCCGGGCCGCGCGGTCTTGAAGATTGCTGATTTGGAGATCGACCGCGTGGCGCATGTTGTGCAGCGTGCCGGGCATCCCATCGATCTGAGTCCGAAGGAGTTTGCGCTGCTGGAATTTCTGATGCGGCATGAGGGCCAGGCCGTAACGCGCACAACGATTGTCGAGCAGGTGTGGAAGCTGAACTTCGATACGATGACGAATGTGGTGGACGTCTACATCAACTATTTACGCCGCAAAATCGATTCGGGGTACGAGCGACCGTTGATCCGTACGATTCGAGGGATCGGGTACCAAATCGGCGGCAACGGCGTCCACAACTAGCGAGTACCGGCGACGGCGCCGAAAACGGGTTCCTCACACCTCTTGGTCATGGTAGGCGCTCATCTAAGGGAAGAGAATTGCGCGCTGGAGAGGCTCCCGCCTGGAAGCGGTCCTGTCCTAAAGTACAGATAATAGGGCACTTGCTGTCCTTTTGGGCATTGACTCCGGAGAGATTGTGCGACCGTTGAGGATCGCTCCTAGGCCGTGAGCAACTTCTTTTCCACTTTGGTGTTCTATTGATTGCGAGCGATAATAAGGTATAGGTAGGCTCTCAGGGGCCCGGACTCAAGAATCCGGACCAGGGACAAGGTGAATAAACCATGATGAAGACCAAGATAGATGGCAAGCGCACGCTTAGCCTACTTTTGGCTCTCGCCGGTCTTCTGTATTTTTCCGCGCCGGGTGCTCGCGCAGGCCAATCCGAACAACAACAGCAACAACCTGATCAACCAGGTCAGCCGGGTCAAGCTGACGTGGCGAATGAACCAGCTCCGAATGATGCGACTGACCCGCCAACTCGCGTTGCGCGAATCAGCTATCTGGATGGGTCGGTTTCCATGCAGGCTGGCGGAGCAGGCGACTGGGGTGCAGCGGGGCGCAACCGTCCGATGACGGTGGGCGACAAACTTTGGACTGACAAAGATTCCCGCGCAGAATTGCAAACGGGAGTTGTTTCGATTCATTTGGGCAGCATGACGGCTCTTTCTTTCCTCAATCTGGATCAGAACATCACGCAGATGCGGCTGGCTGAGGGTTCCATCAATTTTCGCGTAAAAGAAATTCGCGAGGGCGACACCTATGAAGTGGATACGCCCAATGCGGTGTTTACGATCACGCAGGCGGGCGCGTTTCGCATCGACGTGAATGAAAACGGCGATAACACTGGAATCACTGTGATTCGCGGCGCGGGGACCGTGGCGGCCAGCGGAAAAACGTACGATCTGCAACCTGGTCAACGGGGAATATTCAACGGCACGGATGACGTGCAGTCCACGATCGTGCCGCAGGCGCCTCCGCCGGACACACTCGATAACTGGTCGAATGAACGCGACCTGGGCGAACAGAATTCCATCTCGAAACGCTACGTTCCTGACGACATGCCTGGAACGCAGGACCTCGATAATAACGGGACTTGGGGCCAGGACGGCGACAACGGCCCGATCTGGTATCCGTCCGAAGTCGGACCTGACTGGGCTCCCTACAGCAACGGTAATTGGAGCTACGTTGCTCCCTGGGGCTGGACTTGGGTGGACTATGCGCCTTGGGGCTTTGCTCCGTTTCACTATGGGCGTTGGGGTTATGTCGGCAGCCGGTGGGGCTGGTACCCAGGGCCGCGATTTGGCGTATCGATTTATGGGCCGGCGTTCGTCGGCTTTCTCGGCGGCGGCTTCGGATTCGGATTTGGCGTAGGACTCGGTGTCGGCTGGTTCCCGCTAGGCTTTGGCGAACCGTTCCATCCGTGGTACCGCGCGGGGTTCGGGTATTGGAACAGGGTCAACGTTCGCAATACCTTCATTCGGAATACCAACATCATTCGGAACACGAACAATTTCAACTACTCATACGCACATAACACGCACGCGGTGACGGCTGCTTCACGCAGCGCGTTCACGGGCGGGCAAGCGATCAATCGCGGGGCGGCTCATATCAACGAAGCGTCGTTGCGCGGGGCGCAGGTGAGAAACGGCGCCGGCTTCTCGCCGACGAGGCAGAGCGCGTTGGGCGCAGCGAACGCGAGAGGTAATGTGAGTCGGCCGCCATCGTCAGTCGAGAATCGGTCGGTGATGGCGCGTACTTCGCCAGCCGCTGCAGCTTCGCACCAGCCGGTGCGGACGGTAAATACCAGCGGATTCACGGCTGGACGCTCTAGCACTGCGGGATCGAACACGAGACAGCAGAACAATGTTCCGGGGACTCGTCAGGCAACCGCCGGAAACAACTCGCGAAGCTGGAGTGCGCAGGGCAACACGACGGACCGCGGACAGGCGCCGAGGGGCTTTGGTAGCAATGGCGGGCCTTCGGAGGCTAACCTCGCTGCGCGCTCGAACAATCGGCCCCCGTGGGCGGGTGCGGGCGCAACTGCGAACAACGGTGCGCGTTCGTACACGCCACAAGGAAATGTGGGCGCTAACAATCGCAGCTACACGCCGCAATCACGGTCGTACTCGCCGCCCGCAACGAGCCGTTCCTACGCCGCTCCGAGCCGGTCTTCCTCGGCACCGAGCCGCACGTATTCAGCGCCTAGCCGCAGCTATGGCGGCAGTAGCACGTCTCACGGTGGCGGCGGTGGAGCGTCTCACGCCGGTGGTGGCGGGGGATCTCACGGCCATCGTTAAACCTAGCTGATCTTGAAACCTAGCTATCTCGTGAAGGCCCGTCTCGTAAATGAGGCGGGCCTTTTCTTTTTTCTAGAGGGCTCGAGCGCTTCACAAGTATGCGGGACTTCGAGCGCAACTCCCTTCGCATGCGCGTGTTCAAATAGACAGGATCGTTGGTCCGTTTCTTTTTTCGACATAAGGGAAAGGCCCGATAGCCGACCCGCGGCCGTAGGGTGTTATCGTTGACTCACGCAATGGGGCCGAGTCGCTCGAGACCCAGGACTTCTGCGACTTGGTAGTTAGAAGAAGCGAAACCGCACAGAAGGGGCCAACCCGGCTCCGGCATTTCAGGGGAGAGGAAATCGCAATGAAAAGAAATACGCTGCACTTGGTGGGTGTGCTCAGCCTTGCGCTGGCCATGGCTTGCCTTCTTCCGCAACGCGCCGCAGCCGACGACGATGATCCGCCGGGACGCGTCGCGCGCTTGGGTTTTGTACGGGGAAATGTTTCGTTTGAGCCCGCTGGAACTGAGGATTGGGTTTCCGCGGTCATCAATCGACCGCTGACCACCGGCGATAAACTTTGGAATGATAATGATTCGTTTTCGGAGCTGCATCTCGGCTCGGCATCGATCCGCCTCGGCAGCACCACCGGATTTTCTTTCTTGAACCTGACCGACAGTATGACGCAGGTGCAGTTGACGGAAGGCACGCTGAACATTCGCGTCCGCCGGCTTGGCGATGACGAA
>DASXMM010000185.1:0-12450 GCA_036495665.1 Candidatus Acidiferrum sp.
ACAGCTTGCCAAACGCGTCCTCGATGAAGAAGATGCCATCAACGAACTCCAGCTCGAACTTGACGACCGCGTCGTCCAACTCCTAGCTCTCCACCAATTGATGGCCGCTGACCTCCGCCTGGTCCTCGCCGTTTCCCGCATCAACAACGACCTCGAACGCATCGGCGATCAGGCCGTCAACATCGCACAGTCTGCCACACGCATCCTTCGTCATCCCCGCGTCAAGCCCTATGTCGACCTCCCGCGCATGAGCGAGCTCGCCGAAGAAATGGTTCGCAACGCGCTCAACGCCGTCGTCCGCCGCGACGTTGACCTCGCCCAAAAAGTTCTCGCCACCGACGATCAAGTCGACCACTACCGCGACCAAATCTTCCGCGAACTCCTCACCTACATGATGGGTGACTCCAGCGTAGTCTTCCCCGCATTCGAATTAATCCTCGTCGCAAAAAATCTTGAGCGCATCGGCGATCACGCCACCAACATCGCCGAAGACGTCATCTACATCGTCCAGGGCCAGGACGTCCGCCACCCCAGCGTCGACCGCCGCTAATTCGCGCCGCCAAACTCTCCGTGACCTCGGCGCCCTCCGCGTCCTCTGTGCAATCCGTTTCTTTCCTTAGTTCGTCACCTCCGTACTTTCCTCGCACACACCTGCAAGCGAACCGTAACCAGACTCCACGATGATGCGGTCTAATAGTTGTGTTCAATACGGCGTAACCGAAGTTCCAACATAGTTAACGGATTCTGAACTAGAAATACGCCTCTTCATCCGACCGGGTGATCGGTCCAGACCGATGAGGACTACTGCGTTCTCCCGCGCTCTCGAGGCCCTGCATGATCAGTCGCAAAGAAAAAGAACTCGTCATCGAAAGGCACCGCCGAATCGCGCCCGCCTGCCTGGCCATCGGCGCACTGCTCGCGCTCGCCGGTTGCACCGCAGTGAAGGTCAAACTCGGCATGAGGGTTTACCTCGACAAAACTCCCGTTTCCACCATGCAGGTCAGCCTTCCCAAAGGCCCAGCCATCGCCCCAGGGCAAAAATCGCCGCTGGTCGTCCAACTCACTCAGCCCGACGGTGCGGTTTTAGTCACGGAAGGCCAAGGCAAAGGGAAAGTTCTGTGGCAGGATCTCACCGTAACGCCCACCGTAGTGACCGCCAACAACAAGGGCATCATAACCCTCCCTCACGATCCCAGGGTCAGCGACGGCAAAACAGCTCATGTCACCATTACCGTCCCCACCCATCCCGACCTCCACGCCGAACTCGACATCCCTATCACCTACGACTACAACTTCGTCGCGAATTTCTCCGGCAGTCCCGGCTCCAGCGGCTCAAACGGCCTCGACGGACTACCCGGCGCACCCGGCAGCATGGGTTCCACAGATCCCAACAATCCCTCCCCCGGCGGAGCCGGTGGCAACGGAACCGACGGCTCAAATGGCCAGGATGGTGGCAGCGGCGGGGACGCCCCTCCCGTCCAAGTCCGCGTCACAGTCAGGCCTGGCGCTCATCCGCTCCTCCAGCTGAGCGTCTCGGCAAATGGTAAGCAGAGGTTGTACTTGGTTGACCCACAAGGAGGTGCGCTAACCGTCAAGGCCGACGGCGGGCCCGGAGGTTCCGGAGGCCGAGGCGGTCGAGGCGGCCAGGGAGGCTCCGGCGGAATCGGCTCCCCTAGCGGCAACAACGGGAGCGCCGGCTCCGACGGCCGCAACGGCTTCGACGGCTCGCCCGGCAAGGGCGGCCTCATCACCGTCACCTACGATCCTCAAGCCAAACTCTTCCTCACCGCCCTCCACCTTTCCAGCCAGCGTGGCCCTTCGCCGCTATACAAGGAAGAACCAGTAGCTCCCTTATGGTGAACCGCAAAACGGCCCGTCACATGGAATGAAACTTCGTCGCGAAGTTAGACCACCCAACGCGGATCGCCAAAAAATTCACCTCCAGGAAGTTCCGTAAGCTACGATATTTCGTTGAACAGCCTAGGGGGAACGTAGACCCATGCGAACACTCTGGCAGGATTTGCGCTACGCACTCCGAATGCTTTCGATGTCCCCCGCCTTCGCTGCCATCGCGATACTCACGCTCGCCATCGGCATCGGCGCAAACACCACACTCTTCTCCGTCGTCAACGGCGTCCTGCTAAACCCTCTGGCCTACCCGCACTCCGACGAACTCGTCACCGTCTACGCCAGCACTTCCGGCGTGGAAAAAGGTCCGCTCACCTACCTGAATTTCCTCGACTGGCAACGTGATACCCACACGCTTTCCTCCATGGCCCTCTACCGCAACCAGGACTACAACTTCACCGGTACCGGCGAAGTCGCCGAACGCCTCAGCGGCTACATGATCTCCGCCGATTTCTTTTCTACGCTTTCCGTCAACCCCATCATCGGCCGCACGTTTCGACCAGAAGAAGATCAACCCGGCGCTACTCCCGTTGCAATTCTTAGCGGCGGTTTCTGGAAGCGCAAATTCGGTGCTTCGCCGGACATCCTCGGCAAACCAATCATCCTCAACGGCGCTACCTACACTATCGTCGGCGTCATGCCTGCCAGCTTCACCTTCTATGGCCACGACCGCGACGTCTACACGCCCATCGGCCAATGGACCGACCCATCCTTCCGCGACCGCCGCATCAGCGTCAGCGCCCACGCCATCGGTCGCCTCAATCCCGGCGTCCCACTCGCGCAATCTCAAGCCGATATGGACAGCATCGCCCGCAATCTCGCTGCCGCCTTTCCCGTAGCCGACAAAGACGTAGGCATCGTCCTTGTCTCCATGAAGGAAGACATGCTCGGCAACGTCCAACCATTCCTGCTCGTGCTTCTAGCCGCCGTAGGTTTCCTCCTGCTGATCGCCTGCGCCAACGTCGCAAATCTTCTTCTCGCCCGCGCCATGGGCAGGTCCCACGAATTTGCAATTCGCGCCGCGCTCGGCGCCAGTCAAATGCGCGTCATCCGCCAGCTTCTCACCGAAAGCATTCTGCTCGCAGGCTGCGGCGGAGTCTTAGGACTCCTCCTGGCGTTCTGGGGCACCAAAGCCGTCCTCGCCACGCTACCCGGCACATTGCCGCGCTCCAACGAAGTCTCTCTCGATCCGCGCGTCCTCGTGTTCACCCTGGCGCTCTCCCTCTTCGCCGGAATTATCTTTGGCCTGGCTCCCGCTCTGAAATCTTCCCGCATCGATCTGCACGAAACTCTCAAAGAGAGCGGCCGCGGCTCCAGCGGCGTTCGCCACCGCCTCCAGGGAATTTTCGTAGCCCTCGAAATAGCCATGGCCCTCGTTCTCCTCGTCGGTGCCGGTCTCATGGCTCGCAGCCTGGCCGCACTCTGGGGCGTCAACCCCGGCTTCAACCCCAGCCACGCGATCACTTTCAATCTCTCGCTGCCCGCTTCTCCCACAACCACTTCCGCAGAAACCCGCGCTCGTCTCCGCCGCTTCGACGACCGCCTCCTCTCCATTCCCGGCGTGCAAGCCGCTTCCGTCACGCTGGGTTCGCGCCCCATGATCCACGACTCCTCTCTACCTTTCTGGATCGAAGGCCAACCCAAGCCCGCCAACGATAACGACAAGCCCCAGGCAATGTTTTATCTGGTCGAAGCCGGTTTCCAGCAAGCTATGGGCATCACTCTTCTCCGTGGCCGCTTCGTCTCCGCGCAAGACAACGAACACGCTCCCGCGGTCATCGATATCGACGACGTCTTCGCCCGCACCTATTTCCCCAGCGAAAATCCCATCGGCAAGCGCGTCAACCTGGAACAGTTCAACGTCCAAGCCGAAATCGTCGGCGTAGTCGCCCACATAAAACAATGGGGCCCCGACGGCGACGTAAAATCCGCCATCGAAGCCCAATTCTTCTACCCCTTCATGCAGCTTCCGGAAAAACTCATGCCCATGACAGCCAGCGCCGTCGCCGTAGTTCTGCGCACCCAGGGCGATCCCACCGCTGTCATGGGTCCCGTACGCAGCGCCGTGCAGGAACTCGATCCTCGCGAAATCGTCTACGCCGTGCAAACCATGGACGAAGTCTATTCCAGCTCCTTCGCCGCTCGCCGCCTCTCCATGATTCTGCTCGGCTTCCTCGCAGCACTCGCGCTGCTGCTCGCCTGCGTTGGAATCTACGGCGTAATTTCCTACCTGGTAGGTCAACGCACACGCGAAATCGGCGTCCGCGTAGCGCTAGGCGCTCAGCGCAGCGACGTGCTGCGCCTCATCCTCGGTCACGGAGCGAAAATGGCTCTGCTCGGCGTAACCATCGGCGTCGCCGCCGCCCTGGCCCTAACGCGCCTCATGTCTCGCTTGCTTTTCGGCGTAAGCCCCACCGACCCGCTGACATTCGCAGCCGTTGCGATTATCCTCACGCTTGTCGCGCTCGCCGCTTGCTACATCCCCGCCCGCCGCGCCACTCGCGTCGACCCGCTAGTCGCCCTGCGCCACGAGTAACTCACGTCGCACAGTCACACGGAGGGTCATCCTTCCGAGGATGACCGCTCTTCCGATTTTTGATGCCCCAACACGCACCGCCGAGCGGGCCCAGTCGCACCGTGGTAAGACCACATCAATTATTCAAAACCCGTGCCCCCCGATGACTCAAACTCCACACATAAGCCGCCACCGCCTTCACTTGATTGGGAGTAAGCTGCGCCCCACCCATCGGCGGCATCGGGCTGCGATAGTTTTTCGGCTGCGCAACGCCATCAGCAATCGTCTTCGTAATCCCCGCGAAGCTGCCATCGCTCCATACCCATTTCTTTCCCTGCAGATCGGGACCCAAAACCGATCCCTGCCCCTGATCGCCATGGCAACCCGTGCAAGCCGCCCCGCCCACCTGCCCGCGGTAAATCTGCTCCCCGAGCGCAACCATCTCTCTCGTAGCGCCTTCGGGCACGGCTACCCGAGCGCTCGCCGCTGCTCCAGCGTCTGGATGCGTTCCCTCTGGTGGTTTCGCCGCCGCTTCCGTGATTTGTCCCGGAGAAGCCGTCAAGCTCGGGCACGCCGTTGGCCTCGTCGATTCGGCGCCCGCACCTCCGCGATAAACAATTCGGTAGATCGTTCCGTGCACATCGTCCGAAACATACAAAGAACCATCCGGCCCCACCGCAAGCCCGCTAGGCCGGTGCGCCGCTTTGGCCGGCGATTCCACCGCCCCGGCGAAACCATCAGCAAATATCTCGCAACCAGCCGAAGCATGATCCCCGTCCAGCGGCTGAAATATCACGTTGTAACCCTGTTGCGCATAAGGCGCCCGGTCCCATGATCCATGAAACGCGATGAACACGCCGCTGCGGTAGCGCGCAGGGAATTGCTCCTTGTCATAGCGCACCATCGCGTTCGGCGCCCAGTGCGCCGGTAACCCTGCCGCCGGAGCCAGCTTGTTCGCGCACACGCCGATTTTCTTGCCGTCGCCTCCATATTCCGGCGCCAGCACCAGCTTTTGCACAAAGGAATCGTAGTAGCACTCCGGCCACCCATAATCTCCGCCCTGCTTCAAAAGCAGCAATTCTTCTGCCGGCAGCGTCGCCTCCTGCTCCGGCTTATAGAAGTCAGGCCAGTTCGCATGCAGTTGGTCTCGTCCATGCTGCGTCACAAACATCCGCCCGCTCGCATCAATGGCGAACCCTTCTCCGTTACGAATGCCGGTAGCAAAACGCTCCGCCTTCGAAAATGTCTGGTCGGTCTTATTCGCGTCGTAACGCCAGATCCCGCCCCGCGTCTCCAGTTCCGTGCACGGATCAATACCAGGTGATTTAAGCGTCCGATTCTTCGCCTGGCAGGAGTTCGTCGCCGTGGCCACATCCACAAACATTGCTCCTTCCGAATTGATGATGAAGGGATGCATCGGATGGTCCCCGCCCAAAGGCAATCCCGAAACGATCGTCGCGGAAGAACCCGCCGGCACAATCGAACCGCTCGTCGGCGAATACCGCACAATCCGGTCGTTGATCTCCGCAAAGATCGATCCCTGATACATCCCGATGCCCGTACCACCGGCTCCGCCGCTTTGCACCGTCTCCCCGAACCGCTCGATCACGTCCGCTTTCCCCGCGCCAGCCTTGTCTTGAAGGGCCACAAGAAACCCGCCCGCATGCGGCGTGTCATTGCCGTAATACCGCCCCGACCAGGTGTTCACGTACACCACGCCGCTAGGCCCAACCACCATGTGCCGCGCGTGCCCAATTTCATCGGCAAAGACCGTCGCGCAAAATCCCGCAGGCAGCTTCAATCCGCTGTTGTCGTCGGGACAACCCGAACTCTGCGCTTCCGCAACCGTCTCGAATCGCTGGCTCCACGCCGGCGCAAGCGAACTCCCCACACAAAACGCCGCCGTCACCACAAATGCGGCCATCGCCACAAACGCTGGAGCCAACCTCTTGTTCACCTGGAAAAATCGCATCGAACCCTCCCTACCCTCTTACGATAGAAAACGCCTTCCAAAAGTTGCAGAAATATACCACGCCCCTGGCCGTTACCCAGCCCCAAACAATCCACATCTGGGGACCCTCCGCAGGTGACCTCGCGCATGGGTTACTTTGGTGGATCCTCGTAGACAGCCCTTGCCCCGCACGTTCAAACTGAAATATTCTTTTCACGCGGGAGTCACAGTTTTGAGCAATAATCTCTTAGCTCAGCGCAATCCTCAGGATCACGCGAGACCCCCAGTTCTCCCGATCCACCTCTAAACGTCCCTTGGAGGAGATCATGACAATCCATCGCCGCACGTTATTGAGAAATGGTTTACTTTATTCCAGCGCCGCCGCCTTTCTTCCCCCGGCCCGCATTATCCCCTGGAGGTGGTTTGGTTTGGACCCATTGCCAAATCCGGATCAGTCCGGCATCGAGCACATTGTCGTCCTCACCATGGAGAATCGCAGCTTCGATCATTTCTTCGGTTGGTTTCCAAATGCCGATGGCAAGCAAGCCGGCCTCATCTTTGTCGATGCCAAAAACGTTGCCCATTCCACCTATTCCCTGTCGGGCGACAATACCGGCTGCCCTCATCCCGACCCGGATCATTCCTACAGTGGAGCCCGCGTCGAATATGATTTGGGAAAGATGGATGGCTTCCTGCGCGCCGGAAGCAATGATGTTTTTTCCATCGGCTACTACGGCGAGCAGGACATCCCTTTTCTCGCCAACCTCGCTCGCAGCTACACAACCTGCGACCGCTATTTCGTTTCCATTCTCGGACCCACTTTCCCCAACCGTCTTTTTCTCCACGCCGCACAAACCGATCGCTTGACTGATTCTATCGCCTTCACTTCCTTGCCCACCATTTGGGATCGTCTGGCCGCTGCCGGCGTGAGCGGCCGGTATTACTTCAACAACGTTCCTGTTCTGGCGCTTTGGGGCACTAAATATCTCGACATCACCCGCACTTTCGATGATTTCAAATCAGATGCCGCCAATGGAACGCTCCCAGCCGTCGCCTATCTCGACCCGCGCTTCACCACCATCGACGATGGTCTCGGGACCGACGATCATCCCCACGCCGATATTCGCCGCGGCGACCGCTTCCTCCACGATGCTTTCGAGGCCGTTGCCAACGGTCCGGACTGGAGCAGCACCGTCTTCATCATTACCTTCGACGAGTGGGGTGGTTTCTTCGAGCATGTTCCCCCTCCTCGCGCGACCGCTGCCAACAATGTGGACACCGACCTGGTCGACGGCAAGGCCCTCCTCGGTTTCCGCGTGCCCACCATCATCGCCTCCCCCTTCACACGCGGCGTTGAAAACAATCCGCAAGTTAACCATCTGGTCTTCGACCACACGTCCATCCTTAAACTCATCGAATGGCGCTGGAGCCTTGCTCCTCTAACCCCGCGCGATGCCAGCACCGACATAGGCAACCTCGCTTATGCCCTAAATTTCAATCAACCTGTTGTTTCGGTTCCCACCCTGCCAAAGCCGTACGTACCGTTCTTCCCTGAGCCTTGCTTCCAGACGCTCTTCGGCGGCATCTTCGGCTCGGAAAGCGCCCGCGCGGCAGCAACAGAGCCGTCGCCCTCGAGAACAGAAGGCTCAAACGCGACAACGAATTCTCCGGCGACCTCCACTCCCATCGAGCTGTGGAATCAGTTGGGTCAACGCGCCATGGAACAGGGCTTTCCAGTCCAGAACCCAACGCTAGACGAACCGTAGCCTACCGTGCCAGCAAGTGACGCAAAATTTCTCTTGACTTCTGATAACGCTTCGGATATCATTCGTCTCGTAAACATATGCGCTTGGAGTGCGGGAGCTCTGCTCCCGCTTTTTTTACGCCCCTATCATTCACGGATAGGAATACAGCACGAACGTCGAACAATGCGGCGCCTCGGACTCCCGTGAGCCCACTCGTAAGTCATGTAGAATCAACGCTTGCAAGCCAAACGGACAAATGTTGATTCTAAAGGATTTACATCAATACTAAGTCTTTTAGATGCAACATTTACAAAAAGACGGGGGGCGTCAACTAACGCCAAACCGCAAAGCCACTTCCAAACCACAAGAGACCAAGCACCACGAGGCTGACTAGGCTCAGAATTCCGCCAACCCATCGATCGCCTGTCCGCCGGAATCGCACGCGAACGCGCGACTCTCCCGCTGGCACCGGCACGATCATCTGGTTGAAATCATCGCCGCCCTGTGGCGTCACCACGGTGCCGTTCACTTCCGCTCGCCAAGCCGGATAATTCAGCAAACGTAAACCAAGGAAAAACGGCTCGCGCGACCGGACACTAACCTCTTTATATTCGGGGCTCCAGCGCTCCACGCGAATCGTCGGCGCCGAATTCGGCCCATGTATCGAATCCGTATCGATCACCATAGCCTGCGGCGACTTCACCGGAATGTTGGTATGGTCGTCCCCGGCTGGATCGTATTCGTCGGTTCCATCGAACCCTGATCCATCGGCGATTGCCGCACGCAATGCCGGAATATCCTGCGTGTCCCACCAGCCGCGCTCCACGAGCACGACCGCGGTCGCTCCGATAAATGCAAACGTCACTACGGCCCAAACCCATCCAATCCGCTTACGCGCCATAGCGCTCGCGAGGCAAATCGCAAACGGTACGCAAAGAAGCGACATCCACCGCCACGGAAACTGCACAAACCGCAACTTCGGCAACACCGCCCAAAGAAAGGAAGTGAATCGCAGCATCAACATCGTCGACAGTCCGGCCACAAGCAGCAGCACTGTCCAAACTCCGTTATCCAGCGCGCTGCTATCGTTCGGCTCTTCGCGGCGCGCTCGCAACGCCGCCAATCCCGTCAAGACGATGAGCAAGATGGCAATCGTCGAAGCAATCCAGTTAAACAGCGTGTGCTCCGGATCGTTGATAACTGTGTAGAGAAAGTTCTCCGACGGCAGCAGACCCGCGGAGAGCGCCTGCCCGATGTTCACCCAACGCTGTTCGTACGCCGCAGGCACCAGGTAAAATCCCGCGAGTCCAAATCCCAGCGCTAACCCCGCGATGCCGCGCAGCAGCGGCTGCCACGACCGTCGCGTAAGCGCCACAAAACCAAACACGGCGAACGAACTGTAACTCGCGATCACGCCCGCCGGCGCGTTGGACAGCCAGATCGCGGCAAACACAACGCCAAACCCCGCGATCGCTCGTCGCACGGAACATCGCTGACTGTGCGCCGAGTCTTCCAACCATCCGCAAAGTTCCAGCACAAACAAAAACAACAAAGGAAAAAACGCATCCGCCAGCAGCTCCGCAAAATCGCTGCGCATGTAAACAGTCAAGAGCGCGTAGGGACTCGAGCCATAACAGGCGACACAAAACAGCGCCGCCTTTTCCGGAAGTAGACGCCGTGCAAGTGCAAACGCGCTCAAACCCGCAAAAATCTGGACCAGAAAAATAAAAACCATCGGAACGCGATTCCACGGCAGCACCGAACCGAGCACTGCTCCGAGCATCCACGAAGTGGGAGGATAAAAAATAAATCTCGGTTCACCGAAACCGTAGTCTGCCCACTCCGTCCATCGCGGATAAACGACTCCCTCTTTCCATTGCCCCGCCGCGTCCAGCCACGACGCCGCGTGATACTGGAAATCGTGCCCGGTTGCATTTCCCAGCCAGAAAAAAGGAGAAATAATCGCGAGAGAAATCAAAACGGAAATAAAAATGGCCGCAAGCCAGCCGCGATTTCGCGCTTGCTCAACCTGAGGATTCAATGGTTTACGGGAAACTGTCATCCAGTGTTCACGCCATTGTAACCGGGAACGAAAGAACAGCGCGACCTTCATCCTGCTGTGCGGCGCGCGCGCACTTGAGCGATAATACACGCTCGTATGAGCACTCCCAGCACGAGCACTCCCAGCACAACATCCAGCGCGGCCACCGAGCCTATCATCGAAGCGCGCAAGCTTGAGAAGTTCTATCCGCAGCCTGATGGCGGCCGCATCCAGGTCATCGCGCCAACCGATCTCGCCGTCTACCCGGGACAAATCATCGCCATGCTCGGCGCTTCCGGCTGCGGCAAATCGACGATGCTACGCATGCTCACCGGGCTTTCGCCTGCGAGCGCTGGCTCCGTCTTCTGGCACGGCGCTCCGGTGGGCGAAGGCGCGCCAAACGTTTCCATCGTCTTCCAGAGTTTCGCGCTGTTTCCGTGGCTCACTGTTCTCGAAAACGTCGAAGCCCCGCTGGAAGCGCGCGGCATGGTTACCATTGAGCGCCACAAACGCGCTCTGCGCATCATCGACGCGGTCGGCCTCGATGGCTTCGAGTCTGCCTATCCCAAAGAACTCTCGGGTGGAATGAAGCAGCGCGTTGGAGTTGCCCGCGCTCTCGTCGTCGAGCCCGAAGTTCTCTTCATGGACGAACCTTTCTCCGCGCTCGATGTGCTCACCGCGGAAACACTACGCGGCGAACTTCTCGAACTCTGGCTCGAACACAAGATTCCCACGCGCGCGATCTTTATCGTTACCCACAATATCGAAGAAGCCGTCGTCCTGGCCGACCGCATCGTTGTGCTGGGCCGCAACCCCGCGCACATTCACGCCGACTTCGCCGTCGACATGCCGCACCCGCGCGACCGCAAATCCTCTAGCTTCGTTGCACTGGTGGACGAAATTTATCGCGTTCTGACGCGCCCCGACTACGAACACGATTCGACTCCCACCAAATCCGCTGCTCCCGGCAAGCTGGTATCGCGAAAAGCCATCATGCTTCCGCACACGCGCCCCGGCGGCTTGGCCGGCCTGCTGGAAATCCTGATGGACCAGGGCGGCCGGGCCGATCTCCACAAACTCGCCGACGAGCTCAGCCTCGAAGTGGACGCTCTGCTCCCCACAGTGGATACCGCCGTCCTTCTCGGCATGATCCGCCTCGAAGAAGGCGACGCGATGATCACCGCAGAAGGAGAAGCGTTGGCCAAGGCGGACATCCAAGCGCGCAAAGCCATCTTTCGCAAAGCAGCTCTCGCGAACGTCCCCTTGCTGTGTCAAATGCAAAACGCTCTCAAGGCGAAATCAAACCGCACGCTCTCCGACGAGTTTTTCCGCGACCTGCTCGACGAACATTTCAGCGAGGATGAATCGCGCCGCCAGCTGGAAACCGCCATACAGTGGGGAAGATACGCGGAGATATTTGATTACGATGCCGCCACAGGAAAGCTGACCCTCACCGAGGCTTAACTATCCTGTGACGACTCCCACGATTGCTGCTCACAAGGCGCCCCCCGTCCCACCTGCCATCCGACGGCCGGCCGGTTCACGCTGGTCCTGGTCTTTCCTGATCGACTTCGCCGTTTTTTTGTTTGTTTTCGCCGCGATTTACGGCGTTTACGCGATTGGCCAGACTTGGCTAGGGCCCGTTCCCGCGGCTACCGAAATCTCTCAGAGCCCGCGCGACCTTCCGCTCTACGCGCTGTATTCTCTGGTGCGCATCAGCGTGGCCTACGCTTTGAGCCTGGCATTCGCTCTTGGTTACGGTTACCTGGCGGCGCGGTCGAAACGCGCCGAGATCGTTCTCGTACCGCTACTCGATATTCTGCAATCGATTCCCGTGCTAAGTTTTCTTCCGGGCGTGATGCTTGCTATGGTTGCGCTCTTTCCACACAGCCAAATCGGCATCGAACTCGGCTCAATCATCCTTATCTTCACCGGTCAAGTGTGGAATATCGCTTTTAGTTTTTATTCTTCGCTGAAGAGCATTCCGCGCGAGCTGAGAGAAGCCGCAATTATTTACCGTTTCGGGCGCTGGCAAAGATTTGCCGAACTGGATTTGCCGTATTCGACGATCGGACTTGTGTGGAACTCGATGATGTCTGTCGCCGGCGGATGGTTCTTCCTCATGGCTTGCGAGATGTTTGTGCTGGGCAATCGCGACTTCCGCTTGCCGGGTCTTGGTTCGTTTCTGCAGACCGCCGCGAGCCACGGCAACACTCGCGCGATTCTCTGGGGACTCGCGGCCATGGTGGCCGTCATCGTGATGCTCGATCAACTGATCTGGCGCCCGGTG
>DASXMM010000186.1:0-2432 GCA_036495665.1 Candidatus Acidiferrum sp.
ATCGAGCGAAATCTCTTCCGACAATTTTTGAAACCCTTCTTCATTCAGCTCGATGCCGTTCATGTTGAAACGCACGAGGAATTCGTCCAACTCTTCCGGCGAGGCGCCTTCCATCGCGGTCAGAAATTGATACACGCAAAAGTGCGATTTCTGGCCGGAAAGCATGCGCTTCGCGAGTTTCGCGCAGCCCGACAAACGGTCGGAAAGATTCAAAGCCTTCGAAATCATGATCTTCGAGTCTCCGTCCGTCCAATACGTGGGCGCGGAACCCTGATAGGCGACACCGACGCCAAGTTCGAGCGCGGGAAGATCGCTGGTCGCCGCCCTGTCGTTATAGGAATTGCACACCGCAAGAATCTGCCGCGACAAAATACACGCCTTCGCCACGGAACGTGCGTAGGTGCGCGTTGACTCTGTCTCGAAGATCGCCAGAATCACGGCGTCGCCTTCGATAAAAACTTTCTTCGCGCCGAAGCGGTCCAGCAGCTTCTTCACCGGTTCGTGCAAATTCAGACTGAAATGCGAAGCCGGACTCAACCCGCGAGAAAGTAGGTCCTGCGTCATTTTTGTCGAGCCGCGCACGTCAGCTTTGATGATCACATGCGAGACAACTTGATCTTGCTGAGTCTTGGCTTCTTCCTGCAGAACGCATTCATACAGCTTGTTATTCAGCCGCGAAAGCTCCCGCGTCTGTTCCGTCGTGACCAAATGCACGCGTTCCATGCAAGTGGACAGGTGCTCGGCGTCGCGCAAATCGCGCCGCAGCCGCAGAAAATCCGTCGCAAAACGCAGCACAAGGCCCTGCATTTCCTCTCGCGAATACCTCCGAATTTTCTTCGACAACTCCTCGATGGGCTTTAGCGAAAGCTGTTTCGCTGGAACGTGCTTCAGCACCTGCTCAACTTGCTTCATCTCATCTTTGGAGACCAGCGCCTTGCGCAGTTGCTGCAAGTGCACCGGCGGGCAGTAATCCTTGGCAATGGGGCGAATCTCGTAACTCGCCAGCACGTGATACAGCACATCGTGCTGCTCCAGTCGGTCGACGAGCTGTGCCAAAAGCCGCGCCCTGTCCGTAGTTTCGCTATCCCCCGCGGATGCATCGAAAAGCCGCTTGGCGTTCTCAGGATCATTCAAGTAGTCGCCAAGGCGGCCTTTGTAGTCCTTATTGAAAAAGTCCAGCTTCTGCTTCGCAGCGTCGATCAGCGGCCCCATCTCTTCAAGTTTCACTTCCTGATGCTTCAGCCGCATCTCGATGTCGTTCTGCGAGGCCTTCAAATCCGAGGGATCGGCGGAGGTAAGGAACTTATTGAAAAAGCTTTCGCCGCGTTCGAGCTTCTTCCGCACGCTCTCGCGCTGCTCCTCAAGACTGACGATTTCCGTGCGCATCGCGCCCGCCTGCTCCAGCAAAGCGTTGTGCGCCTGATTGGCTTCCGTGAACGCCGGATCCTGACCAATCGTGAGACCGGCCTCGCACAGAAATTCCTGGAAGAGCGCGTCCATGGCCTCGAAGCGGTCGGGGTCACGCGCATAATTCCCCAGCAAAACGTAGTGCTCCAAAAAGTAGACGTCGTCTTTCCCGCCATCCAGAAAAATAATCCGATTCTTCAGCAAGTCGTAAAGCGGGGCAAAATCATCCCCAAACAGCGCTTTGCGCGTCTTTGCGATGACGTTTTCCTCGATGTCCACAAGCATCTGCGCAACTTGCTGCCCAATGCCGCGAATCACTTTGCGCCGCGCCGACTGCAGCTCCGAAAGGCGCGCTTTGATCACGTGCGCCTGCTGGCTACGCTCGAAATATTCGCCTCTCTGGCGGATCCACTCCTTCCCTTCCAGGATCAAGATACCGAATTGGTTGGTCAATTCCTGCGTCAGGAATTTGAGCAGGGCCAGCCGGAAAACGAGGTCAATCTCGATGTTCTTGTAGTATTTCGCCTGGGTCAGCGCGCTCTGCAGGAGGTCGGTAAGCAGTTTGCGGAATGCCGCATTGTCGAGGCTCTTCGTGTTGCGCAGTTCAATGCCGGAAAAATACGTAGCGCTGGTGCTCTGGCGCATCAAATCAAACAAATAATCCCGCGCCGCCGCAACAAATTTTGGGCTCAAAAACACATCGTGGTGAATATTATCGACGCCGATCGACAACGATCCCATGGGGATCGTGGTGTTGTAGCTCTTAACCTCGATTCGCGACGCTTCCGCCAAGCCTAGTGTGAGAGTCTCGTCCGCCATGCACACCCCGCCCGAAGGGGCTTCCACAACGCTAGCAGCGCGTGGCACACGCCGCAACAAAACTGCCCGCCTCGGTAACGAGGTAGTAAGGACCGCGCTGCAATGGTATAAAAACAGGAGGGTTACAAGCCGTCGCGGTGGCTCAAGCTCACACCACGCGGCTACTCACCGACAAAGATGAGTCGCGAGTCGCCGCCGTGATGTTC
>DASXMM010000187.1:0-7075 GCA_036495665.1 Candidatus Acidiferrum sp.
CGCGCGAGAAAGACATCAACTGGGTTCGCGACAACACGAAGGGTTTCGACTGCGTCGTGGAAGAGCTTAGCGACGCCTACACCCAACTAGCCATTCAAGGTCCGCGCGCGCATGAAGTCCTGCAAAAACTGACCGCCGCCAATCTCGCCGCAATCAAGAATTATTGGTTCACGCACGGCACTGTCTGCGGCCTGATGAACACCCTCATCGCCCGCACCGGCTACACCGGCGAAGATGGTTTCGAGATTTACGTCCCATCCGACGTCGCCACCAGCGAAATGGTCTGGAACAAAATGATCGAAGCCGGGCGCGAGTTCGGCATCATCCCCTGCGGCCTCGGCGCGCGCAACACGCTGCGCCTCGAATCCAAGATGGCGCTCTACGGCCACGAAATCAGCGACAAAATCAACGTCTGGGAAGCGGGCCTCGATCGCTACTGCAAAATGGAAAAGGGCGACTTCATCGGCCGCGGTGCTTTGGAACGCGCGAAAGCAGCGGGCCTGAAACGAGCGCTGGTTGGACTCGAGATGGTCGACCGCGGCATCGCTCGCGACGAATATTGCTGCTGCGACGAAGCTGGCAACGCCATCGGAGTCATCACCAGCGGTTCGCCTTCGCCGACGCTCTGCAAGAACATCGCGCTAGCCTACGTTCCGCCCGCGATGACGGCCATCGGCACGCCCATCTACGTGCAAATCCGCGCGCAGAAGTGCAAAGCACAAGTAGTCGCAACACCGTTCTACAAGCGCCCGAAGAAAGCCGCCGCCCCGCAAGCCGCGGCGAACGTCTGACACAGGTATTCTAATGGCAGCCCCGGCCTGAAGGGGGCGAGGAGTGGTCCCATGGCATATCCAGCAAATTATCGCTACACGAAAGAACACGAGTGGGTGGATGTGAAGGGCGGCGTAGCCGCAATCGGCATCACCGACTACGCGCAACACGAACTCGGCGACGTGGTCTTCGTCGAGCTGCCCAAAGTCGGCGCGAAAATCGAAGCTGGCAAAAGGTTCGGCACAGTCGAATCGGTCAAAGCAGTCAGCGACATTTACGCGCCCGCTTCCGGAGAAGTCGTTGAAGCCAACGAAATTCTTCACAACACGCCCGAGAAAATCAACACCGATCCGCACGGCGAAGGCTGGCTCATCAAAGTGAACCTCTCCGATGCTGCAGCCGTGAACAGCCTCATGGACGCCGCCGCCTACGAAGCCTACATCGCCTCGCAAAGCAAGGAAGCCTCCGCCTGATGCGCTATCTTCCGAAGAGTCCCGCCGAGCGGCAGGACATGCTCGCCGCCATCGGCGCAAAATCCATCAACGATTTGTTTTCCAGCATTCCCGAGCGTTACCGGCTACGCGAAGCTCTGAATTTACCCGGCCCGCTCTCCGAAGCGGAAGTGATTGATTTTTTTAAGGCGCGCGCGGCGGAAAATTCCGGCGGCTCTACGAGTTTTCTCGGCGCCGGCGTTTACAACCACCTTCGCTCGGTCGTCACCGACGCGATTATCCAGCGCGGCGAGTTTCTCACGTCTTACACCCCGTACCAGGCCGAAATTACGCAGGGCACGCTGCAAGCCATCTTCGAGTTTCAAACGCTGATGTGCCAGCTCACTGGCCTGGAAGTCGCCAACGCTTCGATGTACGACGGCTCGACGGCCACAACCGAAGCCGTGCTCATGGCGGAACGCCTCACCGGACGCACGCGCATCCTCGTCGCGCGATCCGTCCATCCGGAATATCGCGATGTGCTGAAGACTTACGCCAAGAACTCTGGTTTGCATGTGGAAGAGATCGGTTATGCTGCAAACGGCACTCTCGACCAGAAAGCGCTGCAAGCGGCGCTGAAGGACGATGTTGCTGCGGTCGTCGTGCAATCGCCGAACTTTTTCGGAGTGATCGAATCGCTTGCCCCGCTTGCAGACTCCGCGCACAAGTCCGGCGCGCTGCTCGTAACTGCAATCACCGAAGGTGTCTCGCTCGGCTTGCTGCATCCGCCCGCCGAGGCCGACATCGTCGCGATGGAAGCGCAAAGCTTCGGTCTGGCGCCGAGCTATGGCGGCCCGTTCGCAGGCGTCATCGCTTCGCGCGATAAATTTGTCCGCCAAATGCCCGGCCGTCTTGCGGGCCAGACCACGGATTCCGAAGGCCACCGCGGATTCGTCCTGACGCTGGCCACGCGCGAGCAACACATCCGCCGCGAAAAAGCCACTTCCAATATCTGCACGAACCAAGCGCTGTGCGCGCTGGCCGCGACCGTGCACCTGACGCTGCTCGGCAGAGAAGGTTTGCGTGAGATGGCGCACCAAAATCTCTCGAAAGCGCAATTCGCTCTTGCCGAACTGGAAAAAATTCCCGGCGTTCGCCGCGCTTTCACCGCGCCCTTCTTCAATGAATTCGCGGTCGAACTTCCGCGCTCCGTCAAAATCGTAAACGCGTATCTGTTGCGTGAAAAAATCATCGGCCCCTTTGTTCTGGGCGCCGCCTATCCAGAACTAACCAAACACGCGCTGGTCTGCGTCACGGAAATCACCACGCGCGCCGAAATCGAACGCTTCGCCGCCGCGTTACGCCGCGCGCTAGACCAGCCACTATAGGCAAGACTTCGCGTTGCAGGGGCGCAGCACGCTGCGCCCCTACAGGCAATCAATCACGAACCAAGGAAATATGACCGACAAAATCAAAAAAGCGACAACGCACACGAATCAAAACGAAGGCCTGATCTTCGAGAAATCCTCGCCCGGCAAGCGCGCCTTTGAACTTCCTCCGCTAGACGTTCCCGCAGCCGATCCCGCGAAAGCTCTAGGCCCAGCGCATCGCCGCGAAGGCGTCGAAGGTTTCCCCGAGGTCAGCGAGATCGAAGTCATCCGCCACTTCACGCGCCTTTCCACCTGGAATTACGCCATCGATCTCGGCATGTATCCGCTCGGCTCCTGCACCATGAAATACAACCCACGCGTCAACGAATTCGTCGCGCGCCTCGACGGCATCGCCACCGAGCATCCTTACCAGCCGCAGGAACTCTCCCAGGGCTGCCTCAAGATTTTGCAACTTCTCGAAAAGTGCCTGCTCGAAATCACCGGGATGGACTCAATCACTTTGCAACCTGCCGCCGGCGCACAAGGCGAACTGACAGGTCTCCTGCTGATCCGCGCCTATCATGAAAAAAACGGTAACCCGCGCAAGAAGGTTTTGATTCCAGACTCCGCACACGGAACGAATCCCGCCACGGCGGTCATTGCCGGCTACGAAGTCGAGAACATCAAGTCCGAATCGCACGGCCAAATTGATGTCGATAAATTGCGCGACCTTGTCACATCCGATGTCGCCGCACTGATGATCACCAACCCTTCGACGCTTGGCATTTTCGAGGAACGCATACCCGAAATCGCAAAGATCTTGCACGATAGAGGCGCGCTCCTCTACATGGACGGCGCCAACATGAACGCCCTCACCGGCATTACGCGTCCCGGCGATCTCGGCGTTGACGTGATGCACCTGAACTTGCACAAGACTTTCTCGACACCGCACGGCGGCGGCGGCCCCGGTGCCGGTCCGGTCGCCATGAAAAAAATCCTTGAACCCTTCCGCCCAGTTCCGATTCTCGTGGAAAAAGAAGGTGGCCGGCTCGCACTCGACCAAATACGCCCTGACTCCATCGGCCGAGTCAAAGCGTTCAGCGGAAACTTCGGCGTGCTGGTCCGAGCTCTTGCGTACATCCTTGCGTACGGCCCAGGCGTGCGTCAGGCCACCGAAGACGCGGTGCTCAACGCAAACTACATCCGCAAGCATCTCGAAGGCGTTTTCGATCTGCCCTATTCCCTGCCCTCGATGCATGAAGTTGTTTTCAGCGACGCGCTGCAAAAGAAAAATGGCGTCAACACCATGGACATCGCCAAACGCCTGATCGACTACGGCTTCCATCCTTACACCACCGCGTTCCCGCTGATCGTTTCCGGTGCGATGATGATCGAGCCGACCGAATCCGAATCGCGCGAAGAGTGCGATCTTTTCATCGACGCTATGCGCTCAATCGCCGAAGAAGCCGCGACCAATCCAGAGCTGGTCAAGACCGCGCCGCACACCACGCGCGTTCGCCGCCTCGATGAAGTCGGCGCTGCGCGTAAGCCCATCCTGCGCTGGAAACCAGCTCCGCCTCGCGCTGAAGCCGCGGACTGAACGCGATCCCGTTCGATTCGTCTTCCACCAGCGTGACTTTAGAAAAATCCCGCCGCGCAACTACATTTTTCTTTCGGGCACATTTGCTAATTGCGCTGAGTCTGCTCGCCCTTCGCCTGCTAAGCTGATTGGACAGGCCGTAGCGTCTCAGCCCGTGCGCGAATGAGTCCCGCTCTAACACAATGGCTCCCAAAATCCGTTCTACTTCTCCGCGATTATGACCGTCATAAATTTGTTTCGGATCTGATCGCTGGCGTAACCGTCGGCCTCGTAGCCCTGCCGCTGGCCATGGCGTTCGCCATCGCCTCCGGCGTCTCGCCACAAGCCGGAATCTACTGCGCTATCGTCACAGGTTTCCTCATCTCCGCCCTGGGCGGCTCAAAAACGCAAATCGGCGGCCCGACCGGCGCTTTCGTCGTCGTCATCTCCGGAATCATCGCCAAGCACGGCGTTGATGGACTTTTCGAGTGCACCATGATGGCGGGCGTCTTGCTCGTCCTTCTCGGCGTAACTGGCATGGGCGCAGCCGTCAAATATTTTCCCCGGCCCGTGATCATCGGCTTCACAAACGGCATCGCGATCCTCATTGCCAGCACGCAGATTCGCGATTTTTTCGGGTTGCGCATGGACCACGTCCCCGGCGACTTCTTCCACCGCATGGAAGCTTTCGGCGCGGCGTGGAATACCATCTCCATGCCCGCCACTGCTCTTGCGATTCTCTCCATCGCACTGATGATCTTCTGTCTGAAATTCGCCAGAAACATTCCGGGCGCCATCGTCGTTACGTTCGGCGCAACCATCGCGGTTACCCTCCTCCACATTCCTGTCGAAACGATTGGCACGCGCTTCAACGGCATCCCCAGCGGTCTTCCCCACTTCGCAGTACCGCATTTCAGCTACGATATCGCGCGGCAGCTTCTCTCGCCCGCCTTCACCGTCGCCATGCTCGGTGCGATTGAGTCGCTCATGTCGGCGGTGGTCTCCGACCGCATGAGCAACGACAAACACAATCCAAACGTGGAGTTGGTGGCGCAAGGCGTGGCCAACATCGTTTCTCCGTTGTTCGGCGGCTTGCCTGCCACCGGAGCGATCGCTCGCACCGCCACAAACGTGCGTTCCGGCGCGAAGACTCCTGTCGCGGGAATGATTCACGCGCTCACGTTGCTCGCCATCGTGCTCTTCGCCGCGCCGCTGGTGCGAAACGTGCCGCTTGCTGCGCTCGCCGCGATTCTCATGATCGTGGCCTATAACATGGGCGAGTGGCACGAAATCCCGGAAATCCTGAAACTCAGCGGCGCCGATATTGCCGTCTGGCTTCTTACTTTAACGTTGACGGTCGTCGCCGATCTCACCTTCGCCGTCGAAGTCGGCATGGTCCTCGCCGCGCTGATGTTTATCCGGAAGGTCTCCCGCACGACCACCGTCGCGCGCGTTACGAAAGACTACGTCGAGGACAGCCGCAAACACATCCTGCAAGGCAAAGACATCCCGCCTTACGCCACGGTTTACCGCATCCACGGGCCGTTCCTTTTCGGCGCAACGGATAAATTCGCGGAAATTCTGAGCGACCTACCCTCGTTGCCTCCCATCGTCATCTTGCGCCTGCGCAACATGACCGCCATCGACGCGACCGGTCTGGGCGCCATCCGCGATCTGGCCGACAGCATCCACGCGTCAGGCCGTTCGCTGCTGCTGTGCGGCGCTCGCGAACAGCCCGCCAAGCTCATGCATCAAGCTGAGTTCGAGCGCCACGTCGGCGCCGAAAATATCTGCTCGAGCATTGCCGACGCGCTGGAGCGCGCCGCCAGGCTTTATCAGGCGGGGCACACCACGGAGGGAAGTTCCGAAAACAAGCCAACGCCTGCCCTTACCCACTGATTCTTTTCGACACGGAGCCAACCGCAAAAGAAAAAGCCCGGAAGTAATTCTTCCGGGCTCTTTCGTCAGGAGTGGAGGTTTACCGGGCCATTCGAGGAATCGGGTCGGGACGGTCGGGGCCGGCCGCTGTACTTGGCGCCTCAATGCTCCGCCCGTTCCGCGCGGGTACAGCTCGCTGCGGCGCGACAGGTTCCGCACGGCGCGCAGGCAGAGCGAGGTTCTCGCCCTCGCGAACGAAGCTCAGTCCCTCATTGTCCTTGTTCCAGTCGATGCAGACGAGGTCGCCGAGGTGTACCTGCTCGGTAGCCAAAAGATTCGCAAGGGGATAGACCACGTGGCGTTCGATGGCGCGCTTGAGGTGGCGTGCGCCGTAGCGCTGGTCGGTACCTTCTTGCAGCAAAAACTCGCGTCCCGGTGCGGTAACCCGAAACAGGAACTGGCCCTTGGCGGTTTCCAGCACGCGCTGCTGCACCTGGCCGAGCTCAATTTCCAGGACTTCCTCAAGTTGTTCACGCCGCAAAGGATGGAAAACAACGACCTTATCGAGGCGGTTCATGAATTCCGGAGAGAACTTCCTGCGAGCCGCTTCTACGGCCGTCCGCTCGACTTTTTCGTCAAGCCCAGCGGCTGGCTTATCCTTGGGCTGGATGAAACCCATTCCGCCTTGCATCAATTCGGTGATTTCGCCGCCGCCGAGATTGGAGGTGAGGAAAATGACGGTCTGGGACAAATCGACCCTGCGATTGTCGCCCAAAGTTAGAGTCGCCTTATCCAACATGCCCAGCAAAAGCTGCCAGAGGGCGTCCGAGGCTTTTTCGATCTCGTCAAACAAGAGAAAGCTGAGCTTGAGCTTTTCGGTATGGCTTGCCGCCAGAGCTTCCTGGGTGATCAAAGGATGAGTCTCGCGGTGGCCCAGATAGCCCGGAGGCGAGCCGATCAGCTTTGCAATCTCATGAGAATGCTGGAATTCCGCGCAATCAACCTTGATAACCGCGCGCGCGTCGCCAAACAGAATCTCCGCAGCC
>DASXMM010000188.1:0-10909 GCA_036495665.1 Candidatus Acidiferrum sp.
GCTCCGCTTTCCACACATGTCCTAGATGTTTCCGATGAGCAAGCCGTCAAGAGCTTTGCAGAAGATGTGGTGGCGCGCCACGGCCGCGTAACTCTGCTTATCAACAATGCCGGCGTCGCGTTGATTGGCACTTTTCAGGAATTGTCTCTCGATGATTTGCGCTGGCTGATGGGGATTAATTTTTGGGGCGTGGTCTATGGGGTGACCTACTTTCTGCCGATTTTGAAGCAACAACCGCGCGCGCAGATCGTCAACTTGTCCAGCGTGTTCGGGATTGTTGCTCCCGTGGGGCAGAGCGCTTATTCCGCAAGCAAATTTGCGGTGCGGGGATTCACGGAGGCGGTTAGGCACGAACTCGATGGCACATCGGTTTTTGTTTCGTGCGTGCACCCCGGCGGCATTCACACTCCGATCGCGAAGCGCGCCCGTCTCGGCGCCAAGGCCCCGCAATCCAAGAAGGACGAGGCGGTTGCGTTCTTTGACAAGGTGACACCCACGTCGCCAGAAGCTGCCGCCGCGCGCATTCTCAAAGGCGTCGAAAAGCGCGAACCGCGCATCCTCATTGGCCCCGACGCGCGCCAGATTGACATCGTGCAAAGACTCCGCCCTGCAACCTATTGGAAAATAATGACGAAGAGAACGAGCACGCCGAACGCCGGAGAGTAACAGACTCCCGCTCGCGCGGCCCTTTTGACGCGGCATGGCGCGGAAGCTATACTCGGGCCGAAAACCAATCACTCCGATACGGATATGTTTTGATTCTCATTCTTCGAGGAGCCAGTGAATATGCCGTTTGAGTGCGCTGCCAAAACTACCGATGTTCCAGCGGGCACGGTTCACGAGTTTCAGGTAACGGGCAAGGCCGTGGCGCTGGCCAATGTGGCTGGTAAGTTCTTTGCCATTAACAACACATGCCTGCATCGTGGAGGGCCGCTGGGTGAGGGGTCGCTCCAGGACAAAATCGTCACCTGCCCATGGCACGGCTGGGAGTATGACGTGACTACCGGAAAGCTCGTTCAGAACCCCGGCATGGGCGTCGCTTGTTACCCAACCGAGGTCCGGGGAGACGAAGTTTTCATCGATATCGCCCAAAAACCCTTGTAATCGTTTAAAAACAAATGAGATATCGCGAGGTGGCGTGATATCGGCTCCTGCGGGCAGATCCTGTTTCCTAGGGCGCAGCATGCCTAACCCCCATATTTCGTTTCGCTTTTTGGTCTTCCTTGTGTATATTGCTGCCGACTCGACGCCTCGATGGCAACTCCGACTTCGCAACGACACTACTGGATATTTAGCGCCGACCCGCACCACTACCATTGGGACACGCTTTTCGTGAAGGGCAAGGAAATGTGGCATGGTGCGGAGTCGAAGCCAGACGCCATTCGCGCCCTCAAACAGGTGCGAAAAGGCGACCGCGTCCTCTGTTACCACTCGGCGCCCGAGCGCACGCTCTATTCGATCGCGGAGATCACGCGCGACCCGTACCCGGATCCTCACGACCACAAGGAAAAGAATCTCGTCGCGGACCTGCGGGCCTTTGATCGCTTGCCGAGGCAAGTAACCCTGGCCGAGCTGCGTGCCAACCCGGCACTGAAAAAAATGAAGCTTCTCAAGAATGTTCGCGTGCTGGTTTCGCAGATCACCGAGGCGGAGTACCAGGAGATTCTGCGCATGGCTGGAATCGTGGCATCACCCGGCGTTCCGCTCCTCTGAGGCCATGCTCGAAGCAATTTTTTCCGGAAAGACGAGGGTCCTGGACCTCGCGTACGCCATCAACGACAAACTGGTTCCGTGGCCGGGCGATAAGAAGTGGTTTGAGGCGGAAGTCAATGCCAACGTCGAGAGGGACGGCTATTTCACGCGCAGCTTCTGGATGCTGGAGCATTATGGGACCCATCTGGATGCACCAATTCATTTTCCGCCCGGCAAAACGCCGGTAGATCAGATACCGCCGAAGCAATTCTTCGGTATGGCCGCGGTGTTCGACGTCAGCGCGGAAGGCGCTGACGACCCGGACTACCAGCTTCCACCTGCGCGGATTCGCGATTGGGAAGAACGCTACGGACAAATTCCGGCTGGCGCGATCGCGTTGCTAAGGACGGGTTGGTCCTCGCGATGGCCGGATCCGAAGAGGTATCGCAATCAAGACGAAGCCGGATGCATGCACTTCCCTGGGTTCTCCGCAGAGGCCGTCGAGCATCTGATTGAACGCAAGGTGAACGGCATCGGATGTGACACGATGAGCGTCGATTGCGGTGCGTCGCAAGAGTATGCCGTTCACCATTTGGCCTTGGGAGCGGGACTCTATCATCTCGAGAATCTGTCTGATTTGAGCGGCTTGCCGGAGAGTGGCGCGTCTCTCATCGTGGCGCCCATTAAGCTGGAAGGTGGTTCGGGCGGCCCTGTCCGGGTATTTGCACTGCTGCCGTGAAGAAGCCCAGATAACCGCAAACATTTTCGAGGCCGCATACGTCTTAAGGTGGAAGGGTTCCCCTGGGGGTGGGTTCATGAAAGCAAACCGCTATTGCCGCATCGCATCGTTCCTGTTGTGCGCCTTTTTCTTGGGAATCGCCCCATCGCCGGCGGCCGCACAATCGTCTGAGTTCCCGGTCAGCACACGCACGCTGAAAAACGGCATGAAAGTGCTGGTGCAGCCAGACCACAGCATTCCAAATGTGGCGCTCTACATCTTCTACCGCATCGGCTCGCGCAACGAACACCCCGGTACGACCGGCCTTTCGCACTTTTTTGAGCACATGATGTTCAACGGCGCCAAGAAATACGGCCCCGGCGACCTTGACAAGGTGATGGAAGCGAACGGCGGCTCGAACAACGCGTACACCACGCAGAACGTGACCGTCTACCAGGATTGGTTTCCGCGCTCGGCTCTTTCTCTGATTTACGATATCGAGGCCGACCGCATCCAGTACTTAACATTCGATCCAAAGAAAATCGCCTCGGAGCGCGAAGTGGTGGCCTCGGAACGGCGGTTGAGCGTCGACAATGAAAATTTCGGTGTGCTGGACGAGCAGTTGTGGGCCACCGCCTTTATCGCTCATCCGTATCAGTGGCCCGTCATCGGCTGGATGAGCGACATCGAGCACTGGACGATCGAGGACCTCAAGCACCATTTTGAAATGGGCTACTCGCCTAGCAACGCGACGATGGTCGTTGTTGGCGATGTTTCGCCCGAAGAAATTTTCGGGCTTTGTGAAAAGTATATCGAGCCGATTCCGTCTCATGCGCCGCCTCCGCCTGTGACGACCGTCGAGCCCGAACAACTCGGCGAGCGCCGGCTTGTGGTGCACAAGCCGGCGCAATTGCCGCTACTGATGATCGCGTATCACATTCCACAAACCAACGATCCGGACTTCTACGCGCTGAATATTTTGCGAAGCGTGCTTTTCCAGGGCGAGAGCTCGCGGATGTACCAGCGGCTCGTGGATAAGGATCAGCTTGCGCTCGACGTTTCTTCCGCAGTCGAGCCCGCGTTTGATCCCACGATTGCCATTATCACGGCTCAGCCCCGCCAGGGCGCCGACCCGCAGGCCTGCGAAAAAGCCATCTACGAGGAGCTTGAGAATGTGAAGAGCGCGTTGGTCAGCGACCGGGAACTTGAGAAAGCGAAAAATAACCGGATCGCGGAGTTTTACAGGCAAGTGCGCACTATTAACGGGCGCGGAAACACGATTGGAACGTATGAAGTCTTCATGGGCGACTACAACAAATTGTTCGACGCGGCGAAAAATTATTCGGCGGTGACGAAAGAGGATGTTCAGCGAGTGGCGAAGAAATATTTCGGCCCGAACAACCGTACCGTTGCGACGCTGCTTCCCGAGACGGAAGAGAAGGCAAAGCCATGACGCGCCAGAAAAACGATTCGCGCCTCCTTGCACTCTTCGCATTGGTGATTCTTTTTTGCGCTGCTGCACCGGTGCGGGCCCAGTCGCTGCACCTGCCGCCGCACGAGAAAATCGTCCTCAAAAACGGATTGACCGTGCTGCTCATGGAGAAACACGGCGTTCCGCTGATCGATGTTTTTGCTCTCGTAAAGACGGGCGCGGCCGCTGATCCCGTCGGACAAGAAGGTCTCACCTCCGTCACGGCTGGACTTTTGCGCAAGGGCACGAAGACACGCACCGCACAGCAATTTGCCGCTGACCTGGACTACATCGGCGGCGAGTTTGGCACGGATGCCGGCGCGGACTTCACGGACATCAGCGCCGAATTTCTCACCAAGGATCTGGCTCGCGGGTTGGAGCTTTTTTCGGACGCAGTACTCCATCCCACATTTCCGCAGAACGAGACCGATAAAATTTTGGCGCAGAGCCTCGATGGCGTGAAATCTGCGAAGGATGACCCACAGTCGGTGCTCGGCTTTTATTACCAGGGGTATCTGTATGGCTCGCATCCTTACGGACGCCCGTCGGACGGTGACGAGCTTTCACTGAAGCGGATTCAGCGCGACGCCATCGTCAAATTCTATGAAGCCAACTACACGCCAGGAAATACGATTCTCGGAGTCGCCGGCGAATTTGATGCCGCGGAAATGCGAAAAAAGATCGAAGAAACTTTCGGCTCGTGGCCGTCCCGCACCGTTACGAACGCCGCAATCCCGGCGCTCCCGCCGGTAAAAGGAAAAAAACTCCTGCTTATCGACAAGCCTGACGCTTCCCAGACCTATTTCATCATCGGCAATATCGGTACAGCGGCGGGCGATCCCGATCGCGTCGCAATTCGCGTGGTCAACACCATTTTTGGCGGGCGATTTACTTCGGAACTGAACGAAGCGTTGCGCGTCGAATCCGGCTATACCTACGGGGCGGGATCATTTTTTGATCCGCGGAAAGCGCCCGGGCCTTTCGAGATTTTCAGCTTCACAAAAAATGAGACCACGACACCAGCGATTGATCTCGCTCTGCAGGTTTTGGAAAAGCTGCACAAGAACGGCGTGACTGAGGAGCAACTCAAATCGGCAAAGAGCTATATCAAGGGACAATTTCCGCCGACTATTGAAACTTCAAGCCAGCTCGTTCGGCGAATTGTCGTCAATGAATTTTACGGCCTCGGCGACGACGAAGTGAATCAACTGGAAGCGCGCATCGACGCGGTAACGCCGGCAATCGCCAAGCAGGTCATCGAGAAGCATTTTCCTCTCGATAATCTGGTATTCGTCCTGATCGGGAAGGCTTCCGAGATCGGCCCTGCGGTAAAAAAGTACGCCGACAAAATGGATCAGCGGCCCATTAGCGATCCAGGCTTCTGGCCGCCGCCCGCCGCCGGTCAGAAGTAGCGGACGCGGCGGGATCCGCCGCCAAAAGTTTCGTTTGGAGTCTGTTCGGAGTGATTTCAGGAGGAATGATGCGTTTTCGAGTCTTGGCAATCTTAGGGGCCCTGCTGCTGGCGGTGGTGTGCACCGCGAGCCGCTCTTCGGCCGCGGAAGAAAATCCCTTGCTTGTCCAGTCGCCCACGATGAGCAAGACGCGAATCGTATTCACCTACGGCGGATATTTGTGGAGCGTTCCGCGCGAAGGCGGCGAAGCGCGCCAGCTCACGACCGGCGGTCACGAAGGGCGCCCGAAATTTTCTCCCGACGGAAACTGGATCGCTTTCACGGGCCAATACGACGGCAACATCGACGCCTACGTCATGCCCGCCGATGGCGGTGAACCGAAACGTCTCACTTGGCATCCCGATCCGGACGTGGTGGTCGGCTGGACCCCAGACGGCAAAAAGGTGCTCATCAGTTCGCCGCGCGAGGCTTATGCCGACTTCGACCGCCTGTACACCGTTCCGGCTGAAGGCGGCGTCCCGGAAGTTCTGCCCATGTGGCGCGGCGAAGCAGCTTCGTATTCGCCAGACGGCACGCATATTGCCTACGTGCCGAATCTCAAATGGCAAGTCGCGTGGAAACGCTACCACGGCGGGCAGACAACGCCCATTTACATTCTGCGCTTGAGCGACTTGCAACTTGAGAAAGTCCGTCGCGACAACTCAAACGACGATGAGCCCGTCTGGGTTGGCGACACGGTCTATTTTCTCTCGGACCGCAATGGCGCCGTCTCGATTTTCGCCTACGATACGAAGACAAAAGCTGTTAAGCAGGTCCTCGACAACAAAGGCCTCGACGTGAAATCGCTTTCCGCCGGTCCCGATGCGCTCGTCTACGAACAGTTCGGCGGAATCTACACCCTCGACTTGAAAACCGAGAAAGCGAGCAAAGTCTCCATTCAGATTTCCGGCGATTTGCCCGCTACGCGCCCGCACTTTGAAAAGGTAGGCGACAAGATTCAAAACGCCGCCATTTCGCCAACAGGCGCACGCGCCGTCTTTGAAGCGCGCGGCGAAATTCTCACCGTTCCCGCTGAAAAGGGCGACGTTCGCAATCTCACTCGGACCACGGCAGTTGCAGAACGCGATCCGGCGTGGTCTCCCGATGGAAAGTCTATCGCGTTTTTCTCCGACGAATCCGGCGAATATGCATTGCATATCGTCGATCAAACCGGCTTGGGCGCCGTGAAAAAAATCAGTCTCGGCAACCCCCCATCGTTCTTTTACAGTCCGACCTGGTCGCCGGACAGCAAAAAGATCGCGTACACAGATAAGCGCTTAAATCTGTGGTACGTCGACGTGGCGAAAGGCACTCCCGTAAAAGTGACGACGGATCGCTACGAAGATCCGAGTTCCACAATGAATGAAACGTGGTCTCCCGATAGCAAGTGGTTGACTTACGCCAAGTATCTCGAAAACCACATGCGAAATATTTTTGTCTATTCCCTCGAAACGGGGAAGGAATCGCAAATCACCGACGGCACCAGCGACGCGCGCTATCCCGTTTTCGACAAGAACGGCAAGTCGCTCTACTTTGCCGCCAGCACCGACCTGGGACTCTCCATCGGCTGGCTCGATCTTTCCAGCTTCCAGCACCCAGTATCAAGAAGCATCTATGCGGCCGTTTTGAAGAAAGGCGATGCATCACCCGTCGAGCCGCAAAGCGACGAAGAAAAGTCCGCGGCTGACGAAAAAGCCAAAGATGCTGACAAGGACAAAGACAAAGCAAAAGACGCCGACAAGACTGGCGACAAAGGAAAAGAGGGCGACAAGAAAGAAGCTGAAAAGAAAGACGAAGTGAAAGTCACGATTGACCTGGATGGAATTGGCCAGAGAATCGTCGCTCTGCCTATCAAGGCAGCGAATTACGTCAGCCTGGATACTGGCAAGGCTGGCGTGCTTTTTCTCAGCGAAATCCCGGACGTGCCCAGTTTGCGAGCGCCCACGCCTGTTTCGGTTTCAAAATTTGAGCTCAGCACGCGCAAAACCGAGCCCTTCCTGGGAGGCTTACAGACCTTTATCGTTTCCGCGAACGGCGAAAAGGTCCTGTACCGCCAGGCTCCCGCTTGGTTCATTGCGCCAACCGCTGTGGTGCCCAAGCCGGGCGACGGTGCTCTCAATCTCGATGGCATGGAGGTTTACACTGACCCGCGCGTCGAGTGGAACCAGATGTACCACGAGGTCTGGCGCATCGAGCGCGACTTCTTTTACGACCCAGGCCACCACGGTCTGAATATTCCTGCCGCGGAGAAAAAGTACGCGCCGTACTTGAAAGGTGCCGGCGGCCGCGCCGATGTAAACCATCTTTTCAACGAAATGCTTGGTGAACTGTCCGTAGGGCACATGTTCATTGGCGGCGGAGACGTGCCGCAACCGAAGCAAGTCAAAGGCGGTCTTCTCGGTGCGGATTACAAGGTAGAAAACGGCCGTTATCGCTTTGCGCGCGTCTTCAACGGAGAAAATTGGAATCCCGAGTTGCGCGCCCCTTTGACCCAGCCTGGTGTCGAGGTCAAAGTGGGAGATTACCTGCTCGAAGTCAACGGCCGCGAAGTGCGCCCGCCCACCGACGTCTACAGCTATTTTGAAAATACCGCCGGCACGCAAATCAAAATTAAAGTCGGCCCGAACCCCGACGACAAAGACGCCCGCGAAGTTACGGTCGTACCTCTGCCGAGCGAGTTCCCGCTGCGAAATCTGGCCTGGGAAGAAGACAATCGCCGCAAAGTCGATCAAATGAGCGGCGGCAAAGTCGCGTACGTCCACGTGCCCGATACCGCGACCGGCGGTTTCATCAATTTCAACCGCTACTACTTCGCGCAGGTCGGTAAGCAAGCCGCGGTCATCGATGAGCGGTACAACCATGGCGGGGAAATCGCGGACTACATCATCGACCTGCTCAAGCGCCCGCTGCGCAATTGCGATATCACGCGCGAAGGCGAAGAATTCTGCTCACCGCTCGCGCAAATCTACGGGCCCAAGACGATGGTCATCAACGAAATGTCCGGCTCTGGCGGCGACGCGTTGCCGTGGATGTTCAAACAGGACAAAGTAGGGCCGCTCGTTGGCACGCGGACTTGGGGCGGTTTGGTCGGCATTTATAATTATCCGCCGCTGATGGATGGCGGAGGCGTGACCGCACCTCGCGTCGCGATCTTCGGTCTGCACAGCGAATACGAAGTGGAAAATCGTGGCATCGCGCCGGACATCGAAGTGGAAAACGATCCGGCATCCGTCGCGGCCGGCCATGATCCGCAGCTCGAGCGCGCTGTTCAGGTAACGCTCGAAGCATTGAAGGCGCATCCGGTCGTGATACCCGGACCGCCGCCTTATCCGAACTACCAGAATCCAAAGAAGTGACGCGCAACACTTGCTGCTGATCTCCGGCCTGAGCCGTTTGAGCCGCCTCACTCTGCGGTGTGCTGAGAGGATGTGCTATTTTGTCTGTGGTCCCTTATGCCGGAACTTCCCGAAGTCGAAACAGTAGCGCGTGGCCTGCGGCGAACAATCGTAGGCCGTCGAATTGTCTCCGTGCGCCTCGGAAAAACCGACTTCATCGACGACCCCGCGGCCCTCGAGCAGCATCTGCCAGGGAGACAAATCGAAGCCGTTGACCGCCACGGAAAATTCATGTTGCTCCGGCTTTCTCCAGTCAATGGCGCCGTCTCAGCCGCCACAAACGGTGATGCCGCTCCAGCCGCGTTGCTCGTGCACCTCGGAATGACTGGACAAATCGCGCCAAATCCCGTGGCGCAACCGCACGGAAAGCATACTCACGCCTTTTTCTTGCTCGACGATAATCGCGAGCTGCGCTACACCGACCCGCGCCGTTTCGGCCGTCTCGCTTACTTGACCCCGCAAACCCTCGCGGAAGAGTTGCAATCCTTCGGCGCCGACCCGCTCGAAATTAGCGTTGACGAATTTGTACAGCAAGCGCGATCCCGCCGCGCCAGGATCAAAGCGCTCCTGCTCGATCAAGGCTTTTTGCGCGGCGTCGGCAATATTTATGCCGACGAGAGCCTTTGGCGCGCCAAAATCCATCCCGCTCGCCTCGGCGCAGCACTAAAAAAAGAACAAGCCGCGATTCTGCATCGCGTGCTCCAGGAAATTCTTCTGAAAGCGATCGTGATGCGCGGCTCCTCCATCTCCGATTTTCTTGACGCCGAGGGCCAACCCGGCGAATATCAGCGGCACCATCGCGCCTATGGACGCGAGGGCGAGGTCTGTAACCGCTGCCGCGCTGTCATCCGGCGCGCGACTGTCGCGGGACGCAGCAGCTATTTCTGCCCAAAGTGCCAGCCCGCTCCGAGAGGTTCTGTAGCGCTTCCGCTTTCGTCACGCGCTCAGGCCGGACCCGCTGCTAGGAAAGCAGGCGCAGCAAATTCCCGAACAAGCAGGTCGAATGCGAGCGGTACTACAAAGAGTAAGCCGCGCACGCGTCACGGTCGAATCGCGCGCAACAGGTGAAATCGCCAACGGGCTGATGATTTTGCTCGGCGTCGGCCGCGAGGACACCTCCGCGGTGGCCGCATCCATGGCGGAAAAAGTATCGAACCTCCGCATTTTCGAGGACGACCAGGGCAAAATGAATCGCTCGCTTCTCGACGTGAAGGGAGCTGCGCTCGTCGTTTCGCAGTTCACTCTCTACGGCGACGCGCGCGGCCAGCGCCGGCCCAGTTTCATCGCGGCCGCCCCGCCGGAGAAAGCCAAAGAACTCTACGAAGAATTCACGCAGGCGCTGCACGCGCTTGGCATCACCGTCGCGACAGGCATTTTTCAAACTATGATGTCCGTGGAGCTGGTTAATGAAGGCCCGGTCACAATCCTCCTCGACTCGGAAAAAACGTTCTAGCACGTCCCGCCGCGCGAAGGCCGAAAAAAAGTGGACGGCGGACGCGGCGCTTCGCGAACTGAAAAAACTCGCCGATCCAAAAGTACGCGCAAAGCTGTCCTATTTCGGCATCAACGTTCCGAAGGCCTACGGAATTTCCGCGCCCGTGCTGCACACCTTCGCGCGGCAGATCGGCAAAGACCAGGCGCTCGCGGAGCAACTTTGGTCCTCCGGAATCCACGAAGCCAGAATCCTCGCCGCGCTGATTGGCGAATCGCAGAAAATCAGTGCGGCCCAGATGGAGCGCTGGGTACGCGATTTCGATTCCTGGGATTTAGTGGATACCGCGTGCTGTTATCTTTACGCGGCGGCGAAGCCCGCGTGGGACAAAATCCACAAATGGAGCCGTCGAAAAGCGGAGTTTGAAAAGCGTGCGGCATTCTCCCTCGCTGCGTATCTGAGTTATAAAGACGAGTCCGCTGAAGATGCCCGCTTCGAACGTTTTCTCTCCGTCATCGAACGTGAAGCCCGCGATCACAGAAATTTCGTGAAGAAGGCGGTTAACTGGGCACTGCGCAATATCGGAAAACGAAATCTCCAGCTCAACACCGCGGCAATCCGCTGTGCGGAACGAATTCGGCAGCAGAACTCGCCTTCAGCGCGTTGGATCGCCGCCGATGCGCTCCGCGAACTGAAAAGCGAAGCAGTGCAAGCGCGGCTTCAAAAGAAAGCAGTCTGAGAAATGGCCGA
>DASXMM010000189.1:0-4527 GCA_036495665.1 Candidatus Acidiferrum sp.
CTGCACAACGCGAAAGAAGATACGTTCTCCGTTCCATTTTTTGTCGATCAGTTTGATACGGCGCCTCCGCCACAGAAGGTTGGCCGCAGTTGCACTGCGTTTGTTTTTCGCACCGGCAGCGCGATGCTTATTCCACAGTCGGAGTTCGACCGGCTGGCGCAGCAGGGAGAGGTCGAACTGGTTGGTTCGCCGTCGCCGTCCTGGCTGGGCGCGCCGCTAAAAACGCCGACGGCAACGATCGGGGTGCTCGTCGTGCAGCATTATCAGAACGAAAACGCATACGACATGCGGGACCTTGAGTTTCTGGACTCTGTCGGGGGCCACATCGCTCTGGCGATCGAACGACGCCGTTCCGAGGAAGCGCTACGCAAGAGCGAATCGGTCTTCCGGCTTCTTTTTTCGCATAACCCCTTGCCAACGTGGGTAATGGACGATGAGACGCTGCAATTTATCCAGGTGAACGACGCGGCGGTTCGGCAGTATGGTTATGCGCCGGAAGAGTTTGGCCGAATGAGCCTCCTTGATATTCGACCGCAGGAGAAGGGCGCGTCTCTCGAAGTGCGACAGCGAGCAGGCGAGGCCGTCGGAAGGTATCAGGGCGTTTGCAAGCATCGCAATAAGGATGGAAAGATTTTTGAAGTGGAACTGATTTCGCACCAGCTCGACTACGCCGGGCGACGAGTGCGACTCGTTGTCGCGCAGGATGTCAGCGAGCGGCATCTTCTGGAGCAACAGCTGCGGCAGGCGACAAAAATGGAAGCCGTTGGGCGGCTGGCTGGCGGTGTGGCGCACGATTTCAACAATCTTTTGATGGTGATCAAGGGGCATACCGAGCTTTTGATGGGTACTTTGCCGTCGGCGGATCAGATGTCCAGAAAAATTATGCAAATTGATCGCGCGGCGGATCGCGCGACGGCGTTGACGAAGCAGCTCCTCGCGTTTAGCCGGATGCAGGTGCTCCAGCCCCGCGTGATGAATCTGAACGGCGTCGTGGATGATATGGGGAAGCTTTTGCCGAGATTGATCGGCGAAGACATCGAGTTGGGAATTCGAACGGCGAAAGACTTAGGGGCGATACGCGCGGACGCTAGCCAGATGGAACAGATCATTATGAATTTGGCGGTGAACGCGCGGGACGCGATGCCGGCGGGCGGGCGGCTGATGATTGAAACTTCGAACGCCGACCTAGATCGCACGTACAACACGACGCATCCGATCGTGAAGCCGGGCCGTTACGTTTTGCTTGCTGTCTCTGATACGGGCACGGGGATGGACGCGGAGACGCAGGCACATATTTTTGAACCATTTTTTACGACGAAGGAACCAGGCAAGGGGACGGGGCTCGGACTGGCGACCGTTTACGGAGTTGTGAAGCAGAGCGGCGGTTTTGTTTGGGTTTACAGCGAGTTGGGAAAAGGAACCTGCTTCAAGATCTACATACCGCGCGTGGATCAGGCGGAAGAGAAGGGCAGCGTGCCGCTCGCACTTGCGGAAGGACCGCGCGGGACGGAAACAATTTTGCTGGCGGAGGACGAGCAGGACGTGCGCGAGGTGGCGCGAGAGTTCCTGGAGTCGGGTGGCTACACGGTGATAGAGGCGTGCAATGGCGCGGACGCGTTGCGGCTTGCCGGCGAGCATAAGGCTGCGATCGATCTGCTGGTGACGGATATGGTCATGCCCGGTATGACGGGCAAAGAGCTGGCGAGTCGTCTGCAGCAGCAGCATTCTGGAATTGGCGTTGTTTATATGTCTGGGTATAGCGAGCAGACGGCCGCCGAGACTTCTCGGGTGGATGCGAACATGCTGTTACTCACGAAACCGTTCAGCCGCGGCACTATTTTGCGGGCTGTACGTGAAGCGTTGAACGTTGCTAGTAATGGCTAGCGATCCTGCCGGATAACATTTAGAAATTGTGGTTTTTTTAATCGATCAGCTGATTTTCGGATGCTTGCGGTGCCAGTCGGTGTGAAGCTGGAAGGTTCGCGCCGCTTGAATCACGGCGAAGTCGTCGCCGGCGCGCCCGACAAATTGCAGACCTACGGGAAGATTATTTTCGGTGAAGCCGCAGGGAACGGACAAAGCGGGGAGGCCGCAGAGATTGCCGATGGCGCCCAACGGATCTGGAAAAGCGAGGTCGGTCTCCAGATTGGTTTCGAGGGGAACGGCGGGGATGGGCTGGGCGGCAGTGACGAGCACATCGTAGGAGTCAAAAAGACCTTCCATTTTTTTCTGCAGGATCTCCCGGATGCTCAGCGCGCGCAGATAGTCCGCGGCTGAGTATTGTGCATTGACGTAGCCTGCGATTTGGCCGAGAGGATCTGTGAGTTCGCTGACGCGGCCCGAGCGAATCAGCGCTTGGAAGGATGCCGCACTTTCCGATGAGACGATGATGTTGGCAGCCTCTTCGAACGGCCCTTCGGGAAGCGCTGCAGATTTTACACTGCCAAAAAATTTCCGCACTACCTTTTCCGCGGCAGCCAGGGGTTTGGCCACGCCTGTGTCCAGATTCTTCCAGGCGTTTGACAGCCAGCCGACCCGCAGCGGCCGAGCTTTGAGGTCGAGCGACGGCGAATACGTGAAGGCGCCTTTGTCGATGGGGACGGTGCTGCGATCTTTTGGATCGTGGCCGGCAATTGCGGAGAAAACCCGGGCGCAGTCTTCGGCGCTGCGAGCGAGCGGGCCGATCTTGTCCATGCTCGGCGCGAGGGCCATTGCGCCATAGCGGCTGACGCGGCCGTATGTGGGGCGCAGACCACTGACTCCACAGAAAGCGGAAGGACAGATGATCGAGCCCCAGGTTTCACTTCCGATGGCAAAGGCCGCGAGGCCTGCGGCAACAATGGCGCCCGAACCGGACGAAGATCCGCACGTCCAGCATTTCGTGTCCCAAGGATTTTTTGCCGCGTCCTGGAGCGAGGCGGACGCGAAACGGTAGCCCATGCCTCCGGCGAGTTCGATCATCGCTGCCTTGCCGATGAGAATGGCGCCGACACGCGTCAGGTGTTCGATGACGGTGGCATCGTAATGGAAGACCTGGTCAGCGTAGGGCTTCGCTCCCCACGTTGTTGGGATGTCTTTGACGGCAAGCAAATCCTTTGCAGCGTAGGGAATACCGTGGAGCGGGCCACGATAGTGGCCGTGTTGAATTTCTTTTTCTGCCGCTTTCGCTTGTTCGAGGGCGATTTCCGGCGTCAAGCGGGCGTAGGCATTTAATTTGGGGCCCAACTTCGTGCTGCGGTCGAGGTACATTTGCGTGAGCTCGACGGGCGAAAGTTTTTTCGTCTCGATGCGTTTGGCAAGGTCTGTTAACGGCAGGTAGAAGAGTTCTTCGGAGGCCATGGCAGAATTCCTCAGCGTTTCTTTGCGGCAGGGCTGGCCACACGAGGAACAACTACGGCCTCGGGTTTCTTCTCGCGCTCCAAAAGCGGCTTCAGGTAGAGAGCAGGACTGTCACTGTTTTCGAGGGGATAGGCTCGCAGGCGGTCGAGCGGAGGCTGAGCGAGCAGGCACAGGCGATAGAGATCGGCCTTTTGTTCGTCGGAGAACCTCGAACGATAGAGACTTAGAATTGCCTCATAGCGGGCATCCGCTTCGGCCTGGCTATCGGCGGAAAGCTTCGGCGCATCGGGCGATTGCGGCGGGCGGCTTTTTGCGACCGCTGAATCCAAGGGCAAGTTGCCTGCGGGGACGATGGAAACCGCAGATGCGATGGCCGCACGCCGGGCAAACTCGCGCCGCGTAATTCCAGGACCACGCTTGCCATTCATGGAAGCCCCCTTTGCAGAATGGATACCAGCCGAGCCAGGAGCGAAATTATCGGATTCGCTCCCGAGCGTCAACTTCCCGCGTCGTCCTTGTTGCCGTACGACTCTCGAAATGATCCGAGTCGACGAACGCAAGGATTGTGAGGCCCGGCACCGCTAATCTACGCGCGTCAGCGTTTGTATCTGAAGCTCGAGTGCCTGCGTGTATTGCCGCTCGATCTGCATCTCCGTTTGTAGTTTTTTGACAAGAAGATCGAGACGAGCGATTTCAGAGCGCAACTTTTGGATGTCAGCCACAGTGGGAGCCGGCCGGCCGGAGGAAACGCCGGGTTGCTGCAAACTTTGCGGCGATGCCGGTCCTCCTGTGTCGCCAGGACGTGGCGAAATAAACGCCTCGGCGAGCGCTCGCGGCCAGATCGACTCTGGAGTCCTTTGTTCCGTTGGAAGCGGCGGCCTCGGAGCGACCGGCGCCGGCGGCGCGAAGAGAGTGTTGAGCACGCTGGTGGTGGCTGGCCGGTCAGCGAGAGGCGCGTCGGGCGCGCGTTTCGGTTCGAGCAAACTCTTGACGCGGCCGATCAGCTCTTGCGGCTGAAACGGTTTGCGAATCAACTCGTCGGCTTTGACGGCCACCGCTTTGTCGGCGACGCTCTTGTTCACGACTCCGGACATCAACACGACGGGAACTCCACCAAATTCCGGGTGCTGTTTAATCTGGCTGCAGACCGAGTAGCCATCCTGGTCTGGCATGATCACGTCGGTGATC
>DASXMM010000190.1:0-7180 GCA_036495665.1 Candidatus Acidiferrum sp.
CGCCGCTAAGTTGGCTGGAGCGCGTCCCAACCTACAAAGAGCAGCTAGAAAACGTAACGAACAAAGACCTGCACAATTACGGCTTCCTAGGCTACCCGTGCCTCCAAACTGCCGACATCGTGATTTACAGCGAAGAAGGCACGCCTCTATTTGTCCCGGTGGGCGAGGATCAAGTCTCGCACGTGGAATTGAGCCGTGAGATCGTGCGACGATTCAATTCCTTTTATGGATTCTCCCTGGACCCAAAGCTGTTCGAGGTGGAACATCGTCATGCGCTAGGAATGCTATGCGCTCAATTTGGATTCTGGGGAGCTACTGAGTTGCCCTCTGAACAAAGGCCATATCTCGAAGCGGAGCTCCGGCGCAAGATTCAGCAGGCCGGCGCCACAAATATTATTGAGAAGCATCCCGAAGCAAGGTCACTTGTCCGTACTCAGGAAGTGCTAACTGAGCCTAGCGTGATGCTGACGAAGACGCCGAGGATACCCGGGCTCGACGGACGGAAGATGTCGAAGAGTTATGGGAACGCGATTACGTTGAGCGAGACGGATGAGGAGATTCGGAAGAAGACGAAAGTGATGGTGACGGACCCGGCGCGGAAGCGGCGCACGGATCCCGGAAATCCGGACGTGTGTCCGGTGTACGACTGGCATAAACTGTTCTCGACGCAGGAGACGCTGGCTTGGGCGGCGGAAGGTTGTCGGACGGCGGGGATTGGGTGCATTGAGTGTAAAGCGAAGATGGCGGACCATTTGATTACGTGGATCGCTCCAGTACGCGAACGGCGCGTGGAGTATGAGAAGCATCCTGCTCGCGTTCTGGAGATGATCGACGAAGGGTCGAAACGGGCGCGGCGGGTGGCGCAAGGCACCATGGAGCGAGTTCGCGAGGCGGTGTTTGGGTGGGAGAGGAAGCGCGGGGAGATCGGGGGCCGCGGGGTCTTAGCGCCATGATTCGCATATTTGGTTTGCCTCGCACCGGTTGGCGAAGGCGAAATGAGGCGCTAACGAAACTGAGCGATGAAAACCAAAGAGGGACGGGCTGAAGCGCGCCCCTACATGGGTGGCTTGAGTTTGTGGGGTTTGTTGAGATTTAGAATTGTGTTTGCATTAAACTTTTTGTGTGGTAGCATGTTGTTGGGCGAGATTGCGCTTACGCAACCCGCCCTTTATTATTTTCGGTAGTGCTTGCCTCGGTTCGGTCCGGTTTTCCATTTAAATCAAAACACAAAACTTGTTGGGGCGTTTTCGCGTGTCTTTTTGTGGATCCCGTGCAGGTAGGGGACGCGCTGAAGCGCGCCCCTACACCGGGCCCCTACACGGGCCCCAACACCCGGCCCCCGACGCGCGCCTACGCGCACATAGAGAGGAATTTAGAAATGAAAAACAAAGTGAATGCGGAATTGGTGTGGAAACAATTTGAGGATTTGCTGGTCCCGCGGCTGCGCCTTTCCGTTACCGACCGGGCGGTCTATTCGCACCTCTTGCGGCACAGCCGTTTGGAAGGGAAAGCACAACTGCGTTTTTCGATTCCCTGGCTCGGGCGCGGCGCGGGCCTCAGCAGCGACACGGTGCGGCAAGCGGTGCGGCGGCTGGTTAAGGCGGGAGCTCTCCGTTTGAACGAGCGCAGCAGGACCGGACATTTAATCCACGTGCGTTTGCCAGACGAGGTACGGGCGGTGCGCACGAGGAGAACCGCAGGGTGGAGAACGGCCCGGACTCGCGGAGCCAGCCTGGAAAAGATCGACTTTCTGCGAACGCGATCCCTGCGTCGAGCGATTCACGTGCGCGAAGGCGGAAGGTGCTTTTATTGTTTGCGGCAAGTCCCGTATCGAGTGCGATGCCTCGATCACGTGGTTCCGCAAGCTCGGTGGGGGCAGAACTCCTACCGCAACCTGGTTTCCACTTGCGTGGAATGCAATTCGCGAAAGGGAGAACGCCCTGCGGTTGATTTTCTCCGCATGCTGTATCGCGAGCGCCGCTTGTCGGCCACCGAACTCACGGCGCGCCTCGGCGCCCTCGATGCGGTCGCCGGTGGTAAGGTCCGCCCGGCACTTGTTCAGAGTGAGAGGCGGCAAAGCCGACTTGGGGACGGGCTGAAGGCAACTCAGGGGACGCGCTGAAGCGCGCCCCTACACTGCGGACTGGGCGAATCGGAGGATGGGAGCGTCGGCAAAGCAGTGTATGATTGGTGCGGAAGCGACATAAGCAAGGACGGTTTCAAGGAATAGGATGGCGACGCCGGGGAATAAGATGACGGGGAACGCGGCCTACAAGGTGAACATACCTTTGTACGAAGGCCCGCTCGACTTGCTTCTTGATTTGATCAAGAAGCAGGAGATGAACATACATGACATTCAGATTTCTTTGATTACAGCGCAATACCTCGAATACCTGCACAAGTTGGAAGAATTGAATGTGGATGTGTCGGCGGATTTTATTTATATGGCGGCAACTTTGATTTACATCAAGTCAAAGATGCTTTTGCCGCCGGATCCTTTGGGTGCGGAAGAAGGCGCGGAGGGCGATCCGCGGGCGGAGCTGGTGCAACGCCTGGTGGAGCACGAAAAATTCAAAAACGCGGCGCAGCTTTTGTATCAGAAACAACAGATTGAGGAGAATGTTTGGTCGAAGCCGGACAAGTCGCTTTATAACGATGAGGGGAGGGAAGGTGACTTGGTTGTTTCGCTCGTCGATCTCGTAAAAGTGTTTCAGCAGGTTTTGGAGCGGCGGAAAGAAGTTTCGCGGATTGAGTTGCAGCACGAGCAGTTTACCGTGGCGCAGATGATTGCGGCTTTGCGGGCGCAGATTCTGGCGAGCGCGGAGAATAGCGTTAACTTGATCGCGTTTTTTGAGGCTTGTCCTTCGCGGCACGCAATGATCGTGGCGTTTTTGGCGGTGCTCGAGATGGTGAAATTGCAGGCGGTGGGGTTGGCGCAGGAGAAACAGTTTGGTGAGATTGTGGTGAAGAAGGGGAAGGCGTTTGATGCGGTGTTTGATGAGAATGGGGCGATTCGGTTGGTGGATGAGGAGTACAGGTAGACGAGGCACAGGGGTTGTGAATGACTAACGAAGAACGAAAAGCGGCGCTTGAGGCGATTATTTATGCGGCGGACGAGCCGGCTACTATTGAACAGCTGGCGAAGGCTTTGGGTGAGGAGAAGCTGGTGGTGCAGGCTTCGCTGGATGAGTTGGTGGCGAGTTATGGGTCGGAGGAGCGCGGGATTGAGATTCGCGCGGTGGCTGGCGGTTACAAGCTTTATACGAAGCCGCAGCAGCATGACGTGGTGCGGAGGTTTATCAAGAGTTTGCGGCCGCCTTTGCGGTTGACGATGCCGGCGCTGGAGACGCTTGCGGTGATTGCTTATAAGCAGCCGGTGACTTCGCCGGAGATTTCTGAGATTCGCGGGGTGAATACTTCGGGCGTGATCAGCACGCTTTTGGATAAGCGGCTGATTACGACCGCGGGGCGCAAGGAAGTGATTGGGCGGCCGATTCTTTATAAGACTTCGAAGGAATTTTTAATGCGGTTTGGGTTGAGCGATTTGGAGGAGTTGCCGAGCTTGAAGGAGTTTGAGGCTTTGGCGCGGGAAGCGTTGGGTTCGGATGAGGGAGTGGCGGCTTCTCCTTCGGGGGAAGAAGTGGCGAGTGAGGACACCTCGGGCCTTAGCGCGAATGGCGACGGCGGGCGGGCGGATGAGCATTCGCATGAGAATGCGGCCGAGGCGATTGCGCACGTGAGAGAAGAGCTTGCGGAGGCAGAAGCGTTTCGGGAGCACGAAGCGCTGGCGACCGATGAGGGAATGCCTTCGGGGCAGTTGGATGAAGATCCGCCACCGCCGGTGGTGAAATCAACAGCGGCGGGAGAATGAAAACGAGGCGAGAACAGGAGCAAAGATAACGCTCAGGCGGAGAGGACCCGCGGACTTGCAGAGGAATACGTGAGCAAGGGTGGGCGCACCATCGTCCGGTTTGCAGCGCTGGGCTTAGGTCTTGCCGCCGCGTTTTTTGGTTATTCCGAGACGAATCGGGCAATTGACGGTGCAATTCCAGTGTGGAGCAGAGCCGCCGTAGTGGTTTTTTGTCCGGGCTGCCTGTTCTTCTCGACCGTTGATATTGACATAAAGCCGCACACCTGGGCATTTAACGAAATGTGGTTGATCATCGCGATCGCGAACGCTGCGATTTATGCGGTGATAGGAGCCACGCTAGTTTTGCTGCGAAGACTACGAAAGGACTCCACTTCGCTTTAAGGAGTCCAGTTCGGTTTAATGCCGTTAACGTGGCGTTTCGGTGAAGAAAATGCCGGATTCCGGTCCGGCCTCCGCACTAGGATTACATAAGTCAGGACACGAAGAACATGCAGGAACGATTGCAGAAGATTATTGGACGGGCGGGGATTGCTTCGCGGAGGCATGCGGAGCAGCTGATTCTTAGCGGGCAGGTGCGGGTGAACGGGGTGGTGGTGCGGGAGTTGGGGACGAAGGCTGATCCGGCTACCGACAAGATTGTGGCGGCGGGGCGGACGGTGGGAGCGGGAGCGCAGCGGAATATTTATTTGGCTTTGCACAAGCCGCCCGAGGTGGTTTCGGCGATGGCTGATCCGGAGGGGCGGAAGACGCTGCGGAATTGTTTGCGGGGGCTGCCGGAGCGGGTGTTTCCGGTGGGGAATCTGGAGTATGCGGCGTCGGGGTTGGTGTTTCTGACGAATGATGGGGACTTGGCGGCGGAGATGTTGAAGAATTGGGCGCAGATCGAGCAGGTGTATCACGTGAAGGTGAAGGGGATGTTGACGCTCGCGGATTTGGAGCGGATTGGGAAGGAAGTTGAGTTGCGGATGAAGACGGTGCGGCAGCCGGATGCTACGCGGGGGCGGGCGGCGAATTTTTGGTATGAAGTGCGGATGCGGGATTCGAAGAAGGAAGAGCTGCGGCGCGTGTTGATGAAGGAAACGCATCCGGTGGAGAAGTTGATGCGGATCGGGTTGGGGAGTTTGACGGTGGAGGGGTTGCCGCGAGGGAGATACCGGTTGTTGAAGGAAAGCGAAGTGGCGGCTTTGCGGAAGAGCATGGTGGGCGGTAAGAAAGACGATTTGCGGGGGGAAGAAAAGAAAAAGATTTTTATACAGAGTTCACCGAGGGCGCAGAGGCCGCCGAGAAGAGGAAGAGAAACCGCGCATTAGGAACCGCGAATCATCTCCAATAGTAGACAGAAGTGCTCTTGACGCGCACCTCTCTAGATTTGATTCCGCTTCGAGACGTTCCAGCTGACAAGAACACGCGGTTGTCGATGCTTCTGCTGACGGGCATCGTCGGATTGATCCTACTCATTGCGTGCGCCAACGTCGCCGGCATGTATCTTGCTCGACACGCCGGTCGTGGTGCGCAATTTACAGTTCGCGCGGCACTGGGGCCAGCGGCTGCGATTGCTGCAGCAATTACTTGTTGAGTGTATTTTAATTTGGGGCTTGCTGCCGATTCGGGGCAGACAACGGGCAACCCGGAAGTTGAGACCGCCGGACGGGGCCGAGCTACGATGGGTCTAGGCTGGCGAAACACCCGCCCAGACTTTTAAAAAGTGATCACGCCAAAAACGCCGTTTGCGTAATTATTCGGGCCGCCCGTAAAGAAGAGCTGGTTGTGTGCGCCGTTGGCCGCGGCATCATGGCCAAACTGCAGCGCCCAAACAGAATCGATCTCAATAGGCTTGTTATCCGCGTCGCGAAGCGGACCGAGAAATTGTCCAGTATTCGGATCGAACGCGTTGATCCGGCCTCTGGAAATGTTGTTGCTAATCAGAATTGCATTGCTCATGGGACCAAAATCAGCTGGAGCCAGCGCAATGCCCCAAGGCGAATGGAGAGGGCCGTGCACTGCGAAGTGTTTCACCAAATTACCTGCTGTATCGAAAACGTCCACGAAGCCGCCTTGCGCTTTGTTCAGAGCGGTGAAGGTCACCCAAATGTTGGAATTTATGGTCTGAATTCCGTACGGAGCAAAACCTTTCGGGATAGCCGGGTCGTCAAAGGACTTCACCAAGGTAAATGTGCCATCGAAGACGTCAACTCTGCGGTTCGGGCCATCATCGGCGGCGTATAGGAAGGTTTGGCCTTCTTGATTGGTCGCGATAGCCAGGCCCGTGTAGACCGCACCCACATCTGACCTATCAGCTGCGATGGTGGCATGAGTGGCGCCCGTCGTTGGGTTAGCTAAGCCGACTCCGGGATTCCAGCCGCTGATCGTGCCGTCCAATGTCGCGAAGATAAAAATCGCTCCGCCGGATCTGCCGTCTTCCGTGACTGTGAAGTCGGTTGCGTTGGTGCTGATGTTTCCAACGATGCCGGTGGGAGTGCCAAGCGTCCCCGCGGGGCTGGAGGGCGCGGGCGGGACGGTCACGAAATTCGTGGTTCCGCCGCTGGCGACAACCGGCTGACCCATTGCGTTGTACAGGCTGGAGTCTTCGGTGCCATTGTCGCTGATCCACCAGGGGCTGGTGGGGAGTGAAACTAGACCCCAGGCGTTAACAAGATTTGGGTCGGTTACAGGCGCTACCCCCGGCTGATTCGACACTAAATCGGTGCGTTTATATTGTGCCGAGGCTGCGCTGAGGATCAGTACAAATAGGAACGGGACTGCGAGAATTCTCAACTTCATCGCTTTCTCCTTACGCCGACCAGTGTCAGCGATGCTATCAACCTACTTGCTGTTTCATCGTGCTAACCCTTCCGACAGACATCCCCCTCAACAGCCACAGACGTAGACATGATGGCTCTGCTATCGGGACATGGCCATGTCCGGCCGCTTTTGGCGTGGTACAGGATTTCCCGCCCCAAGCTCTCACGTTGCAGGACAGTATCGGAGTTCTAAACATCCGCCAGTTCGAGGGATTGGAAGGTGCTTGAGCGGCCGAAGCCGGGTAACCTCCTTGCGCGGTCGTGTTTTGACCGTCACTGATAATCCGTAAGTTGAGACCGCCGGACGGGGTCGAGCTACAATGAGTCTGGGGGCGAGACGGAGCGGGTCGATAGACCTTCACGATTGGAAATCCGCGCCCGGGGGCGGACTACTCACTAACGGAGGACGTCGCTTCTCCATTCCGGGCTGAGCCAGAACACGCTTACCGGGACTTGGTTTTACTTCAGGAAAATTTTCGCTGATGGCTCTTGAGAGATTGCAGAAAAT
>DASXMM010000191.1:0-5257 GCA_036495665.1 Candidatus Acidiferrum sp.
CCAAAACTCGAAAAACTGTTCGCAGGCTGGAAGCCGGGCCAGACGCCGGAAAAGAAAATCTCGCCGGTGCAATTAGCTGCGAAGACCACGGTGTATTTGATCGATAAGCCGGGCGCGCAGCAATCCATCATCATGGTGGGCAACATCGCCCCGCCGCCGGCCAACCCGGACGAGATCGCCATTCAATCCATGAATGACGGTCTTGGCGGACTCTTCATGTCGCGCATCAACGAGAACCTCCGCGAGGACAAACATTGGTCGTACGGCACGAGCACCTTCCTGTTCGACGCGCGTGCGCAGCGGCCGTGGATGACCATTGCTCCAGTCCAGACGGACAAAACCAAGGAATCGCTGGCGGAAGTAAACAGAGAGTTCCGCGCGATTTTGTCCGACCGCCCGCTGACCAAAGAAGAACTGGCCAACGTACAAGACAACGAAACGCTCAGCCTGCCTGGGTCACGCGAAACGCAGGAAGCCGTCGGCAATTCGATCAACGACCTGGTGCATTTCGGGTTGCCGGACGACTACTACGAGACGATGGCGAGCAAAATTCGCGCGCTCAAACCTGCCGATGTCGCCGCTGCCGCGAAGGAAATTGTGCATCCCGATAATTTGATCTGGGTGATCGTCGGCGATCGCGCAAAAATCGAGTCAGGAATCAAGGAACTCGGCCTCGGCGAAATTAAGCTCCTCGACCCGGACGGGAAGCCGCTCTAACGTCGGCGCAAGAATGCAGAGACCACGCCAAGTTGTCTCTGCATTCTTATCTCCGTAATTTGGCAAAAACCTGCTCGGATTAATCCTGCAGAATTGGGCGGGGCTCGGAGACATCCGCGTAGAGGTTCTCGATGACGTCGTGAAACTGCTCCTCCACGACACGCCGCCGAAGCTTCAGCGTAAACGTCAGTCCACCGTTGTCAAACGTGAAGTCTTCCGGCAGCAGCGCGAAGCGCTTGATCGTTTCATACTGAGCCAGGTTCGCGGTAAGCCGCTTCACTTCCCCCTCGATGAGCGACCGCACGAAGGGATGCGCCACCATTTCCTGGTTCGAAGCAAACTTGATTCCCTGCTCCGCCGCTTTCGCCGTGACCGTCACCGTGTTCGGAACGATCAGCGCCGAAATAAACTTTCGTTTGTCGCCGACCACCATGGCGTTCAAGACGAACGGGCTGGTCTTCAGCGCGTTTTCGATCGGCTGCGGCGCAACAAATTTTCCCGCGGCAGTTTTGATCAGATCTTTCTTCCGGTCGGTGATGAAAAGATAGTTATCTTTGTCCAGATAGCCGATGTCCCCGGTGGTGAACCAACCATCCGCGCTCAAAACTTCCCGCGTCGCTTCCGAGCTCTTGTAATAACCCTGCATCACGCACGGGCCTTTCGCCAGAATTTCTCCATCCTCCGCAATGCGCAGTTCCACGTTAGGAATCGGCTTGCCGGAACTTCCCATCCGGTTGTCGGGATAATTAGAAGTCAGAACAGGCGCGGTTTCCGTCAGGCCATAACCCTGGTAGATGGGAATTCCTACTGCCCAGAAAAACTCCGCAAGCGGTCTCGCCAGCGGCGCACCACCGGAAAAAACAAGCCGCAGCTTGCCGCCCGTTCCTTCGCGAATCTTTGAATAGACCAGCTTGTCGACAAGCGCCCATTCCGTTTTCAGTCCGAGCCCGGCGCTCGCTTCGCCGGAACGCCACAGCGCCGACCGCCCCGCAACCCTCATCGCCCAGTCGAAGATCCTGCGCGCCGTGCCTGTCTGCTTGCTTCCCTGCTCCACGACGCGCGTGTAGATTTTTTCGAAAACGCGCGGCACCGCGCCCAATAACGTGGGCTGAATTTCAAGCATCGCCTGCGCCACGTGTTCGACCGCTTCGACATACGCAATGGTTATGCCGTGGAACAGGTGTACATAGTCGAGTGTGCGTCCATAGACATGCGCAAGCGGAAGAAACGAGATGGCAACATCATCCTTCGAATCAAACTTCACGTTTGCGCAGGAGTCCGTCACGTTCGAACAAAAGTTTGTGTGCGTCAGCATCACGCCCTTGGGCTCGCCCGTAGTTCCGGACGTATAAATGATCGACGCGAGCTGTCCGGGCAAAACCTGCGAGACGCGCATCCGGTAGGACGCTACGTCGGCGCCGCCCGCAGCAGCAATCAAAGTCTCATAGCGCAAACAGTCCGCCGCCAAATCCGAACCGCAATCGGCAAGAATAATCTGTTCCAGCTCCGGGAGCTGCGCGCGCGCCGCTAGGAGCTTTTGCATTTGGACGGCACCGGCGGCGAAGACGCATTTTGCGCCGCAATGCTTCAAAATGTAGGTGATGCGCTCCGGCGACTCGTTGAAGTAGATGGGTACGGTCACTCCACCCGCGCCGGTGATCGCAAAGTCGGCAGTATGCCATTCCGGACGATTGGCCGCAAAGAGTCCGACTCGGTCGCCCGGCTTCACGCCAAGTTCAACAAGCGCCGTCGAAAGCCCCGCGACGCGACGCAAGAATTCTTCCGAAGAGATCGATTGCCATCCATCGGCAGCTCGATACATCTGCGCGCGTGCATTGGGCAGCGAATCGACAGCATTCAAAAATCTTGAGGGAAGCGTGCCATAGTTCATCGAAGTTCTCACTCTAGCCTAGGCCTTTTCGTTGCGCAATCCAACTCCAGTACCGTAACTCACCGCCGCGCTGGCCGTTTGGTGAAGAATCATAAAGAAGCCGTGCAGGAAGTGGTGCAGGAAGCAGCCGTGCGTTAAGATGAACGCGGAGCTCCTTCATGAGCGCGACGCTTTCCGGAACACCACTCGACACTTCCCTCTCCAAAGGCCCCTTTCGCGCCGCTCGCGGCACCGCTCTCTCCTGCAAAGGCTGGCAACAGGAAGCCGCCCTCCGCATGTTGATGAACAATCTCGACCCTGAGGTTGCCGAGAAGCCCGAAGATCTGGTCGTCTACGGCGGCACCGGCAAAGCCGCTCGAAACTGGGAGTGCTTTCACGCCATCGTGCGCTCCCTCAAAGCGCTCGAAAACGACGAAACGCTTTTAGTGCAATCTGGCAAGCCTGTCGCCGTCTTCCGTACGCATGACTACGCCCCGCGAGTCCTCCTGTGCAATTCCAATTTGACGGGCCACTGGAACAATTGGGAGCGCTTCCACGAATTAGACCGCGCTGGCCTCATGATGTACGGCCAAATGACCGCCGGCAGCTGGATTTACATCGGCACGCAAGGAATCTTGCAATGCACTTACGAAACGTTCGCCGCCGCAGCTCGCAAGCATTTTGGCGGCGACCTCGCCGGCAAACTGGTTGTGACCGGCGGCATGGGCGGTATGGGCGGCGCGCAACCGCTTGCCGCCACAATGAACGGCGCCGCGTTTCTCGGGATCGACGTCGACCCCGAGCGCATTAAGCGCCGCGTAAAAGGAAGCTACTGCGACGTTATGGTCACAAGCCTCGACGAAGCGCTGCGCATCCTGAAAAACGCCGTCCGCAAACGCGAAGCAACTTCCGTCGGCCTCGTCGGTAACTGCGCCGACCTTATCCCAGAATTAGCCAGGCGCGGCGTAGTCCCCGATCTTCTAACCGATCAGACCAGCGCCCACGACCCCATCGGCGGCTACGTTCCAAACGGAATGTCGCTCCAAGCCTCATTGGAGCTGCGCACAAAAAATCCGCAAGAGTATCGCAAGCACGCCTTGGCCGCGATGGCGCAACACGTCCAAGGCATGCTCGACCTGCAAAAGCTGGGCGCCGTCACTTTCGACTACGGCAACAACATCCGCACCTTCGCCTTCGAGCACGGCGTAAAAAACGCCTACGACTTCCCCGGCTTCGTCCCCGCCTACATCCGCCCGCTCTTTTGCGAAGGCAAAGGTCCGTTCCGCTGGGCCGCTCTCTCCGGCGAAGCCTCCGACATCGCGCGCACCGACCAACTCGTCCTCGAAATGTTCCCGCACGACGAGCACCTCACTCGCTGGATCAAGCTCGCGCAAAAACGCGTAAAGTTCCAAGGCCTCCCCTCGCGCATCTGCTGGCTGGGCTATGGCGAACGCGACAAATTCGGCCTCGCCCTCAACGAGCTTGTCGCCCGCGGTGAAGTCAAAGCTCCGGTAGTCATGGGCCGCGATCATCTCGACTGCGGCTCGGTTTCTTCCCCCTATCGCGAAACCGAATCGATGCTCGACGGTTCCGACGCCATCGCCGATTGGCCCCTTCTCAACGCGCTCGTCAACACCGCTAGCGGCGCCTCCTGGGTTTCCATTCACAACGGTGGCGGCGTAGGCATCGGTTATTCGCAACACGCCGGCCAAGTCACGGTCGCCGATGGCACAAAAGAAATGGCCACCCGCATCGAACGCGTCCTGACCAATGACCCAGGCATGGGCGTAGCCCGCCACGTCGACGCGGGCTACCCAGAAGCCCGCGACTTCGCAAAAAAGACCGGTGTCAAAATTCCTATGCTCTAAAAATTTAGTCGAAGTATCTTCGGCACCCGACCCCGCATCGTACTCACAGAAGCGCGACAAGGAGGAAACATGTACGTCGTTCTCGGGGCCACCGGACACACTGGAAAAGTTGTCGCCGAAACTCTTCTGGACAGCGGTCAAAAAGTGCGCGTCGTCGGCCGCAGCAAACAACGTCTCGAGGGATTCACCGTTCTAGGCGGCGAAATATTCGAAGCCGATATCGCGGATTCCGCGGCTCTCACCAAGGCCTTCACCGGCGCCCGCGCCGCCTACGTCCTGCTTCCACCCGATCCGACCAACGAACACTACCGAGCCCACCAGGATGAGGGCTCCAATTCCATCGCTACTGCGCTCGAAGCCGCCGGCGTCGCCTACGCCGTCATCCTCAGTAGCTTCGGCGCCGATAAAGCTGATAAGACCGGCCCCGTGGTTGGACTTCACATCTTCGAACAGCGCCTCGCGAAAATTTCAAAGCTCAACTCTCTCTCCCTGCGCTGTGGCTATTTCATGGAAAACCTCCTCGCGCAGGTCGGTGTCATCAAAAGTTTCGGCATGATGGCCGGCCCGGTAGACCCTGCATTGCTTCTGCCCGCGATCGCTACCCACGACATCGGCGCGGCCGCCGCCGATGCGTTGCTCAAACTCGATTTCACTGGCCACCAGACGCGCGAATTGCTGGGCCAGCGAGACTTGAACTACCTGCAAATGGCCAAAATCATCGGAGCCGCCATCGGCATCCCCAATCTCAGTTACGTTGAGATGCCCAAGGAGCAACTGATTCCCGCAATGACACAAATGGGCA
>DASXMM010000192.1:0-2651 GCA_036495665.1 Candidatus Acidiferrum sp.
GAGCACCAGCGAAATCAGTACGGCCGATCCCACTCCATACAAAATCGCAAACGCAATCTGTTGGAACACAAAACTCCCATACGCGGAGTTCGTGTCATAACTCATGCGATCCAGCGGCCAATTGTTGAGCTGCATCAACGAGAGCAGAATCGCCACGACGATGCCCAGCTTGATCGCCGGTCCCCACGAGGTCTGTCCGCGGATCGTCATCAAAATGCCCAGCCATACCGCCGAACCCATCAGCAATAAAAAAGGGATGGTCGCTATCTCGTTGTAGAGGTTGTTTTTGGAACGAAGATTCGCGTAGCTGCGTTCCCACGCCTCCGGCACCTGCAAAAATTCTTCCGAACTCCCCGCCCGGTCGCCCTGCAACGTCACGCGCAGCCGGTAAGGCGCATCCTTCGCCCGAAATCCGTGCTTCTCCCAGGTAAACGACCAGTCGAGCCGGTTCGGTTTTTTGCTTGAGTTTGCTTCCTCAGAAAGAAAATCCCACTTGCTCAGGTCCTCACCCATTTTGCCGCGCAGAAATTCCTGCGCCACAACCTGCGCTGACGCGCGATTCAATGCCGCGCCCGCCCGCGCCTCTTCGACTTTGTGATTGTAGCCAACGATTTCCCCGCCCGGGCTCACCCACACCGCAAACTCTTCTTCCTGCTGCGGCCGGAAAAAACGCACTTTCCAAAACCAGATGTTCAGGTCGTTGGACATCAGCTGGTTCGCCTGCTGAAGCCCCACCTCCCGCTCCAGGTACGTCTTCGCGTTGTCATCCACATCAAAAACAATCGCCGACTGGTACCCGCTGACATCCTCCCCGAGGCTGCCAACAAATTTCTGCGCCCGCGCCAACGCCTCCGCGCGCGAAACCTTGAAATCCACCGACGCTTCCGGAAACGCCCGAAAAAAATATCTGTGCGCAAATACCGCGCCCACGATACCCAGCAGCACCCACAACACCAGCGCCCGCTTGTCCGAACCTGTCAGCCGCTCGTCCGCCACAAAACCTCCTGCAATTGCTGTCACGCCTTCAACGCAAAACGCACACACTTATACTACGTACCGAGAGTAACGCAACTCTCGCGGCCACCGCCTTAATTTGGAGTGCGGGAGCTCGATCCCGCTTTTGCAGCGTGAACTGGCAAGAGCTTGCAGTCCGACCGAAGGAATCTGAACCGGCCGGTCGTCCCGCCTTGCGCCAGTAGCAAATCCCGAGTCCAACCCCACAGTGAGCTTAAGTTCTTTAAATGCAACAGTTACAAGATTCTCCGCAAATGCTCATTCTAAACGACTTAGAGAAAACCTAACTCCTTTAGATGCAACGCTTACAATTTTCTAGGCGGCCGGCAAACGACAAATCGGTCTCCATCAGTCGGCAATGATATAAAGAACTGTTGATGACCCTCAGCCTCTCCACCGAAGTGCGCATGATCAAAGGCGTCGGCCCGCAGCGCGCCGAACTCCTCGCCAAACGCGGCATCCACACTTTCGAGGACCTCCTCGCCTATCTACCGTTCCGCTACGAAGACCGCATCCACTTTTCCAACGTTAAAGACATCCAACCCGCTGGCACCTACACGATCCGCGCCCGCGTAATGAGCGGCCAGGCCATTCCCAACAAGCACGCTTACAACGCCATCTACCACCTCCTCGTGCAAGACGCCGCCGGCGGCCTCCTCCCCTGCAAATTTTTTCACGGCGGCTACCTTGAAGGCCGCCTCAAGCCCGGCCAACAGCTCATCCTTCACGGCAAAGTCGAAATCGATAAGCTCCGTCCCGCTCGTCTCGAAATGATCAATCCGCAGCTTGAGATGCTCGGCGACAGTGAGCCGGACTCCACCGAGGTCGGCCGCATCGTCCCCATTTACGAAGCCATCGGCACGTTCGGCTCGCGCGCCATCCGCCGCGCCATGTACGCCGCGGTCCAAATGCTAGACGCGAACATGCCCGACGTACTTCCGGAAACTCTGCGCGCTCGTCTCGGTTACCCGTCGCGTCGCGATGCCGTGATCCGCGTCCATTTTCCCGCGCCGGAAGAATCGCTCGAAGCGCTCAACGGTTTCCGCACGCCGTCGCAGCAGCGCCTCATCTTCGAGGAATTTTTCCTCTATCAACTCAGCCTCGCCCTCGACCGCGAAACCACGCGCAAAGAAAACGCGCTCCCATTCCGCGTCCGCGAAGAAAAAGTCCGCGAAGCGCTCAAGCGCATCCTCCCCTTCAAGCCCACCGCCGCGCAAAAGCGCGTCCTCGCGGAAATCGCCTCCGACCTGGAAAAGCCCGCGCCCATGAACCGCCTCCTGCAAGGCGACGTAGGCAGCGGCAAAACCATCGTCGCTCTCCAAGCCGCCGTCATCGCCATCGAAAACGGCTGCCAGGCCGCGCTCATGGCGCCGACGGAAATTCTCGCCGTCCAGCACTATCTCTCCGCGCGCCGCATCCTCGCTCCCGGAGGCCATCACGTCGAACTGCTCATCAGCGGCCTCAAGCATGCCGAAAAAACTTCCGCGCTCGAACGCATCCGCAACGGCGAAGCACAACTCGTCGTCGGCACGCACGCGCTCATCGAAGACAAAGTCCAATTCGCCCGGCTCGGTTTCGCCGCCATCGACGAACAGCACCGCTTCGGCGTCATGCAACGCAAACGCCTCATGGACAAG
>DASXMM010000193.1:0-4017 GCA_036495665.1 Candidatus Acidiferrum sp.
TCACGACGATCCACCGCGAGCCCAGCTCGGACCAAAGCCCGCAGGGCGAGATCAGGCGGATCGAGAAATCCGCCGACCAGGCCAAAACCGGTCTGACATCCAAATCCGATAAGCAAAACCAGATCAGGCTACAGTCCGCGCAGGTGGCGAACAGTGCGCGCTGGGACTGGTGAAGGTGCGTTGTGGGCTAATGACGGTCAATCTCCGATCGCCCACATAAACCGGTGATGAAGGCAAGATCTGGAGACCGACACTCGTTCAAAGCGGCGGACCTTGCTGGGTGATAACACAGCAGACTTTTTGGGCGCAAAGGTTGGATCTCGGGTAGCCCCGATTCCGAAAGCGTAAGGAGATGACAATGCCATTGTGGAATGTTTATCACCCCATAGGGGCATATACCAGAGAAGACAAGCACACGTTCGCTAAGATGATAACTGAAATATATTCTTCCTTGCCCAAATTCTATGTCGATGCTGTCTTTCAGGAAGTTCCGCAGAATTCGTTTTATGTTGGCGGAGAGCCGGCACCGAATTTTGTTAGGATCCATATGGATCATATTGCGCGCCAGCTGACTTCAGAGGCGGCAAAGACGAAGTTTCTCGCCAGAGTCGAGGATGCTATCGCACCCTTTGTCAAAAATCGCGGGTTCGATTGGGAATTTCATATCGACGAGACGCCCTTTGACCTGTGGATAGTCCAGGGCATACGACCGCCGCGCGCAGGGACCGAAGACGAGAGGCGGTGGATTTCCGAAAATAGACCCTCGCCAAGAACGCATGATTGAGGATCAGGCCGGCTCCGGTGAATCAAATGAGTGGTTATTACAGAGGCCGAGTCGCCTGCACTGACGCATAAAGGAGGAGGTTATGTTTGAAGAACGAGGTTTAGCCGTCGTAACGGGTGCTTCTTCCCTATCCGTTGGCACGTCTTTGTCAGCTCGGGTCTGGCCGGATTATCCGATGACGTCGGACCGGTCGCGCGGATGGTTGCGATACCTCTTTCGCAAGGCCACCACACCCGACAGCTGGGACAAGGACGGGCGGCCCCATCCGCATTGGGATGATGTCACGGGCGCCCCGACGACGTCATGGCAACGTTTTGATCTCTTGAAATCCTGCTATGCGCTTCCGCTGCTCTGCGACCGGACGCCGGCTTGGCGCGAGGTCTATGGGCGCATCCTTGATGAACTTATCATGCGCTACACCGGCTACTGGACAGCCAGAGACTGGCTCGAGCAAATCGGTGAGGACCCGAAGAGGAAGCAGTATCCGCAGGAGTATTACGATACGTGGATCCCAAAGTCGCTTTGGGGAAACTATGACGTCCCGGGCTGGACCGCCAACGGCATTGAGCCGTGGGGTCTTCAGATGGATCCCGTCGGGGCGGATGGCAACCTGTTCTTCAAGGGTGACTTCCTGATCCTTCTTGGATTTTATGTCTACGTCACGGGGGACCAGAAATGGAATCGTCCCTTCAAAATCGTGCGCAACGGTCCGGACACCTTCGCCTGGACCTATTCGGGCATTGCGCATTACCTTTTCACGCAGCTGTCCAGGCATCCTGAAGGGTGCCATTGCGAAAATACCAAGATATGGCCGCTCTGCATGAGTCGCGCGGGTCTTGGTTTGGCGCTCCACGACATGCTCTATCGGAGCACCTATCGGACAGCGTTCGATATTTTCTGGGAATATGCGCGCCAGAATTATCTTTCACTTCGGTCCGGCAAGGTTGTCGGTCCCGTTACGGCCTACTACGATCCTATCCTGTCTTTCCATCAGACCGGCGAGCACATCCCGCTGATGAAAATCGCGCCGGCTCAAGCCGTTCTTCCGCTCTATCGCGACGATGCACGTGCGTTGTTTGACGCGGAGATGGAGTTGCTGAAATGGCGCGAGCTGCCGATCGGCGCTGGCGAACGGAAATTCAACCCGACAGAGGTTCATCAAGCGCACCTTCTGGCGCAGGAATTCGGCGAGGACGAATTGTCGGCCAAGCTCGCCGAATTTTCCGATGCGCGCTTTGGGCCGACGTGGGATTTCGCAACCAGCGAATTCACGTGGCGCTTCGGACTCAATGAGGAGCGTCCAAGAGGACAACTGAACGCGACGGCCGCCATGGCGGAGGCTGGCGGACGCGAGGCATGGTGGGGAATTGTAAATCGCCCCAATCGGACGAAGTTTGCAGAGCCGACCGTTTACGGGGTGGACTTTCCGAAAGTATGTCTTTCGCAAGCGGTCTATGATCCAAGCGCCGCCCAACTCGTGATCGCCACTGATGAAGGCGTACCAGCGCATCGCGGGGAGCCAACCACGTTCCGTATCGCGAACGTAGTACCAGAACATTGCACGGTCGAAATCGACGGGTCCGTGAGTGGCAACTGGCAGATCGTCGGGAGTGAGATCGAAGTCTCAACGACTATTGGTAGCCATGCCGTCGTGGTCCGGTGTGCCTGAACGAATCGACGACCTGCGCCACCGCCTTCGAAGGCTCGAACGGAATCATAAAAGGAAACAAACATGGACTACCAGTCAGTCTCGGCCATCCTGATCAAGTCTCTGGACCTTGCATCGCCGCCAGTGGCGTTGGCGTTTGTCGATGCTGCGACGGGCAAGGCCTCGGCCGGAGAGGCCGCACCGGCGCCATCATCATGCTCGTTCTGGCGCAACGCAGAGGCTGGTCTTTTTTTTGCTCCCGCCGCTTCTCACGGTGGTTGTCCGGTTGGCGCAATGGTCATGGGTTTTGAACTTTCAAACGCGCTGAAGGAGGAATTAGGAGGCCTCGTCAGCGAAATGGTCAATCGCAACTATCTCGTTTCAGATGAGCCCGCCCGCATACCGGTCAACGCCAGCACTCCGGAAGGAATTCTATATGGTCCGCTTGCAAGGTTCCCGTTTGCGCCGCATGTCGTTGTCTGCTGGCTTACGCCTTCCCAAGCCATGATCTGGAACGAAGCGGCCGGAGCAGCGATCTGGGCCGACAAGAAAGCCAGTTCGGTATTTGGTCGACCGGCTTGTGCGGCGTTGCCGTATAGCATCAAAAACAATACGCCGGTGCTTTCATTTGGATGCATTGGAATGCGGACCTTCACCGAAGTGTCCGATGATCGTCTGTTAGCAGCTATTCCAGGAACGAAGCTTCTGGAGTTCGTGCAGGAGGTCGCACAAACACAGCAGACGAACATCGACATGCAGTCGATATATGCATCGCGCAAGAAGAATTTCGCTGCGCGGACACTCTGACCGAAAAGGGACTTCAGTGCGCGCGATATTGGGATTTGTTATAGATACGATCAACACTCTCGGTATGGCGAGGCGCTTTTGACCTCTCTAGTGGAGTTTTTGGAGATGAGCTTGGAACCATCATCGAGCAGGATCGCCGTTGTCGGTACGGGAGTGATTGGCGCCAGTTGGGCCGCCTAACTCCTTGCCAGAGGGTTCGATGTAGCTCCGACTGATCCTGCGGACGGAGCTGAGAAACGCTTACGCGCACTCATCGACGGGTTTTGGCCGGCACTGGAGAGCATGGGCTCGTCGAGGGCGCCTCGCGACGCCGGCTGCACTTTGACCCCGAAATCATGCGCGCCGTCGCGGGCTGCGCATTCATCCAGGAAAACGGCCCGGAAAGGAGCATTCGCCATCCGCTCACAACGCGAGTGCTGAGGCTGCATTGCCGTAACGGAGCTGCCTGCCGGCCCACGCACCGCCAAGTTTTTCACACACGCTCCTTGACGAGATTCCGCGCCTGAGGCGACTGAGGCCCGCGATCAACGCCTCGCTCGACCGCGTCGCGGCTCACGACGATCCACCGCGAGCCCAGCTCGGACCAAAGCCCGCAGGGCGACATCAGACGGATCGGGAAATCCGCGGACCAGGCCAAAACCGGTCTGACATCCAAATCCGAAAGCAAGATCAGATCAGGCTCCAATCAACGCGCGGGCAGCCAACAGTGCGCGCCAGTACTGGTGGAAGTGCGTTCTCGGCTCATGAAGACCAATCTCGGATCGCCCACATGGAGGTG
>DASXMM010000194.1:0-18438 GCA_036495665.1 Candidatus Acidiferrum sp.
CAGGGCATCGAAGCCACCGCGAAGAAGGCGTAGTTCATCCAAGCGGCGCACCGTGTCCGCCGCGAATCTAATTCAGTAGAATTTGCAATAAAGCTGGGTTAACGACCGGGTGGTGATCACTCTGCTCAATTCGATTTCGGAACCGTTCGTCGCTCACGAAGCTTCGACCGAACTCGGGCCTCAGTAAAAGTGAAGCTTTCTAGATTCGGGGCGCCTGCATAGGTCCCTATTGGCTCCTTCGCATCGCAGTTGGCCTTACACCCTTGTTGCTCCGTCAGCCTGCGTGCTATCGTCGCCCTAAATCTGGAGGAAGGTCTTGCCAAAGTCTCTGAGAATGCGAACGGTTCTGTCCGCCGCAATCGTTATCGCCCTTAACGGACAGCTCATCCACGCGCAAGGCTCCAACAAAGCTCAAATAGGTTTTTCCATCGAAGCCATGAAAGGCGAGCGTTGGCAGACCGACCTGGAATCCTTCAAAGCGCGCGCCAATCAGTTAGGCGCCGGTGTGATCTCCAGCGACGCCAACGGCGACGATGATCTTCAGTTCCAGCAAGTCAAGGGCATGATTAAAGCCGGCATCAAAGTGCTGGTTCTACTGCCACACGACACTGTTAAGGCTGGCCGGATGGTCGACGCCGCGAAGGTCTCGAATGTAAAGGTCATCAGTTATGATCGCCTGATCCTGAACAGCGACGTCAATCTCTACGTGAGTTTTGACCGCGTCGCGATCGGCAGGATGCAAGCGGAGTATCTGGTCAAACATGCGCCCATAGGAAACTACGTGCTGATCGCGGGATCTCCAAACGACGAAGGCGCCAAAACTCTTCACGACGAGCAGATGCACGTCCTGCAACCATATGTCGACCGCGGCGACATCAAGGTGATCGCCGATTCCTATACAAGAGACTGGCTGCCTTCCGAAGCCTACCTTCACACTCTCGAAGCAATCGATTCTTCCAAGGGCAACATCGCCGCCGTACTCGCTTCCAATGACGGCCTGGCCGGAGGAGCAATTCAGGCCCTCCGCGAACATAATCTGGCTGGCAAGGTCCTCGTCTCCGGGCAAGACGCGGATTTGTTAAACATTATCTGCGTCATCCAAGGCACGCAGTCAATGACCGTCTACAAGCCCATCAAGCAAGAAGCGGCAAGAGCCGCCGAGGAGGCAGTTCACTTGGCGCAGGGCGAAAAGATAGAGGCGGATGCAACGACGAGCAACGGCAAGATAAAAGTGCCCACGATCCTGCTCAAACCCGTGCTCGTAACGAAAGATAACATCAAATCCACTGTGGTAAAAGATGGGTTCCAGACCCTGAAAGACATCAACCAGGCATTGCCCAAAGATCAGCAGATCAATTAGCGATTCGCCCTGTAACGGTGCCCGCCGCCCGGTGAGAAAGATCATCCGGAGGATTTCGAAGTTATGAACGCCGCGCTAGCCGCAAGGCGGCGTCTACGCTTTTTCCAGCATCACTTCAGTAGACTTGATGATAGCCGAAACGGTGTCTCCGATCTTCAGCTTCATTTCGTCCGCGCTGCGCTTGGTTATCACGCTTTCGATCAAATTCTCACCGACGCGAACAACCACGTGGGCCATCACTCCGCCCAACTGCAATTCCACGATTTTGCCTTCGAGCCGATTTCGCGCTGAGAGTGTCATGTTGTCGAGAATACCTCTTCTATGGATTGGTGCAGGCCTATTTCTTCCATCAGCCCCAGCCTCGATATCGTACACCAGCCGCTCTGTCGATGCTCGCTGGCCTCTCGCCTCCACGGATGGTTCGAAGTCGTATACAATCTGCCCGACCGCTTCGGCATTCGCAACAGGAGGCATCGTGAAACCTTCAAGGCGAGATTTTCTAATTGGCAGCAGTGGCGCACTGGCAGCCACGGCGTTCACTTTCGCGCAGCCGCCAGAAGTATCGGCGAATCCTCTCGGCAAACCCATTGGGCTCGAGCTATACACCGTAGCCGCGGAGCTCGACAAAGACTACGACGGCACCCTCCGCCAAATCGCAGCGATTGGCTACAAAGAAATCGAGACCGGTGTCTCAGCAAAACGTAAGGCCGCCGATGTCAAACAGTCCCTGCAAGATGCCGGCTTGCAGTGCCGCTCCTTGCACATGGGCTTGGGCGGAATCGAGGAAGCCATTCCCTACGCGAAAGAAATTGGCGCCAAATACGTGATTTCTTCCGTGACGCTGCCTTCCGTCCCCGAACCCGGCAAATTCGATATGAAATCCTTCATGGCCCAGCTCGCCGCGCTCAATCTCGACGACTTCAAGAAAATTGCCGCTCGCTGCAACAAGATGGGTGAGCAGGCGAAAAAAGAAGGTCTGCAGTTCGGATATCACAATCACAATTTTGAGTTCAAGCCGCAAGAAGGCGGCGCCGTCGGATATGACGTGATCCTGAAAGAAACAGATCCGTCCTTCGTAGAGTTCGAAATGGATTGCGGCTGGATGGTCGCGGCCGGCCACGATCCCGCGGCGTACCTCTCGAGATATCCGGCCCGCTACCGCCTGCTGCATATCAAGGATTTTCATCCAACGCCAAGCCCATCAGTAGGTTTGGATGAAAGCATGCGTCCCAAGCCCGCGGAGCTGGGCCGTGGCCATATCGATTACAAACCGATCTTCGCCGCAGCGAAAAAGACCAAGGTCGAGCTGTACTACGTCGAGCAAGAGCCGCCGTTCACGACAACGCCCGCCATGGAAGCCATCAAAATCGATTACGACTACCTCCACGCGATGGCCTAAGCCCCACTCCTCGAGCAACGCCTTCAACGGATCGATCTTCGTCGACCTGCGCGCTAGCACGTAACAGGCAAGCAGCGCTACTGCCGCGTCAAAGTTCATTGCGTGTTTCGATTGCCCCAAAAGAAAAAGGGGCGGAATCGCTCCGCCCCTCTGCCTGAATGTGACCGAATTGTTATGGATACGGCAGATACGGCAGATACCGCCACATGTCGTTGAGGTAGCCGTTCCCGGTTGTGCTCGTGGAATCGTATCCATCACCGCCGAAGAGCCACAGCTGGTTGTTGTGGTCAACCCATTGCGTCGCGTTGCTGCGGCCGCCGGGATTCCAGATTTCGTACGTCTTGTATGGCCTTGTCTCGTCACCATAGATGCCATTCTGGCTACCGGTGTTTGAGCCCTTGACCCACGCCCAAGTTCCTGGCTGGCCTGCAGTGGCATTTGGAGTGTAAACCCATGTGTCGCTCAAAGCCCCGTTACCATTCGTCCCAGTCGAATCCAGACCCCATCCGCCGAAGAGCCAGAGATTCCCGTTTTTGTCAATCCATGCGCTAGCGCCCCAACGCGAACCGGGGAGCGCGGAAGCCAGAGAGACAGCCTGACAAGACTGAGGAGCGTCGCCGACAGCCAGGCCACACGTGCCTGCTGCAGTTGTCGTGCTCACAGGACCAGTCACAGCCACAGCCGGATAGGCACCTGTCTGGTTTGCCGTGATTGACCCGGTCACAAACGTCCATTGCTTGCTGGCAATGTTGTACAGCCATAGATCGTTGAGGACGCCGTTTGCTGTAGGAATGGAATCTAAGCCTTCTCCGCCGAAGAGCCAGAGATTTCCATTGGCATCGGCCCAGCCCGCCGCCTCCTGCCGTCCACCGGGCATGTTGGTCGCTGCCGCAGTTCCGGCAGCACCATAGATCCCTTTCTGGTTGGCCATGTTGGTGTTGCCGCCAGAGACGAAAACCCACGCGCCGCCCGTGTACTCCCACAGATCATTCAGGAATCCAAGAACCGCCGGACTCTGGCCATCGTACCCGAAGCCACCGAACAGCCAGAGATTTCCTGAACTATCCGTCCAGGTGACCGCGTTTGTGCGAGCGCCGGGTATTAGCGTTCCGGAAGAGTAATTGCCTGGCTGGTCGAGTTGATTAGTGCCACCTCGCAATGTCCAAGTTCCCTCCGTGGTCGTGTAGGTGCCGGGGCCCAGCCCAGTGGGGTTGTACTCCCACAGATCGTTTAGAAAATTATTGCTGTCGGAACCGCCAAACAGCCAGAAATTTCCGGAATTGTCGGTCCATGCGGCCGCTCCCAAGCGTGCTGCAGGCTGACCAGCCGCCCCAATGCCATTGTATGAACCGCCTTGAAACTCGTTCTGGGCGTTGGCGATGATGGTCCCTCCAACAGTGTTGAGAGGGGTAGGAAACCCAGTCGTCGTCGGGTCATAGCCTCCCACCAACTGCCACTGGCAAAAATCCCCTCCGAACGACATATCGCAAACCCACATGTCGTTCATCGGTCCATTGAGCGTGTCAGCGGGGCTCTTCCCGCTCAATTCCCAGCCGTTGCCACCGAACAGGAAGAGGCTTCCGGACTTGTCTGTCCAACCGACGGCACCGTATCGTGCCCCGGGCGTGTTGCTAAAAGGGTTCGGAGCGGAACCAGGCGGGGTAGGCGCTGTTGCGGGAAACGAGCCGTATTGCGGTGCAGGGGGCACCGCTACTCCGGCTGTTTTCGTGCCGTCGATCCACGTCCAATCGTTATGGGCGCAATCGACTACAATGCTCGTAACGTTGGCGGTCACCACACCCTTGTAATCCCACAACGTGCAGCCCTGAGTCTGGGTGCTAGCCCCGTGAAAAATCGAGATTTGGAATTGGTCGTTCAGGGCTTCCGGCGTGGCAAAGGTGAAAGGCCCATTTTCCGTCACGACCAGTGTGTTGCCCAGGTTGTTCTGCAACTCGAAGCTGTTATCCGTCAGCGGGAGATTGAAAGGCGACACAGGCGGAGTCTTGCCCTCGAGCCCGACGACTACTCCGCCAACGCTATACGTGACCGCCGGACAAACAACCGCCACGTTTGTGACGTTCGCGCCCGCAGTGCCGCTCGCCGTGCTAGGTGTGACCGTGCAAGTCTGCGTCGGCCCCGTCGGCTGCGATGAGATCGTAACCGTATACGCTGTCCCCGTCGCGACGAGCTGTTTGAACGTGAAAGCCGCATTTCCGTTCGCCGCGCTGATCGGCAGCAGTTCGGTGCTGGCGCTGTTTTCGAGAATCAACCCAGTGCCGACAAGCCCGCTCACGTTGCCGCCGATGGTGTAGCTCAATACGCAGGTAACCGCAACGTTGGTAACAGTGCTGGTCGTAGCCGTTCCTTTGCCGTTGGCAACCGTGCAAATCTGATTGGGGCTGGTGGGCTGCGCGAGAACTGTGACAGCGTAAGCGTCCGTCGGACCAGTTACCGCCGTTTTGAATGTGAACGACCCGTTCGCGGTAACCGTGAGGCTGTCGCCGCCATTGTCTTGCAAGATTACGCTGGAACCGGTACCGAGGCCCGAAATCGTGCCGCCAATGGTCGCCGTGACCGGATTCGTCGTGCACGTTACGGCGACAGTAGTGACGTTGGCGGTGGCGGTCCCAGAGCCAGTGCCAGTACCGACCACGCAAGTCTGCGCCGGGTTGCCCGGCTGGGTCGACACGGTAACGGCGTAAGTGGAGGTCGAGACCTTGAATGTGAAAGGAACAGTGCCGGTCCCGGTGACCGTAAGATTGTCCGTGGTGTTGTCCGTGAGAACCAGACCGGTACCGACCAGGCCGGTGACCGTACCACCAATTGTGAACGTCGTTCCCGTACCGCCGCCGCCCCCTCCGGACGTTTTGGGCAAACTGCTGCAGGCAGCCAGAATCACTGAAATGATGACCAGCTTCGCAATTAAAATTGGTTTGGCAGCGAATTTCACTGTTGTTTCTCCTTAGGTTCCCCCGGACACTAATTCCTGGCGGGGGCAAGCATGCGCCTTGCGAATGCCTGCATGTGCTCAGAGATTCTCGGTGGCGCGACAGGCAGCCTGAATCAAATTTTCAAGAATCGTCGCAGGACCGGTACTACTCGCAAGTACAGTACTGCGCTAGATTGAATCAGGGTGTTCGCGCGGGCAAGCGCAACCCTACAGAAGTGTGCTCACCTCGGTAATAGCATTCTGAAATAACTCCGTGCAGGCGGCCTGTCCCGAAGGTCAGTACAAAAAAAAGCGACGGCCACGACGATGGCTCGTCGCGGCGGTCGCGTACAATCGGCAGCTCAAGGGCCTAAGCAAAAGGCGGCCTACTTGCCAATCAATACCTAGCAGAAGACACATCCGATCAGATAGTTGGTGTCAGAAGATGCCTAAGGTTTTGTGTCGGCATCCAAGGTCGCTGCTGCTGCGTCGAGAGCTCTCGTCCATGAGTCATCTCCGTGGCGGGTAAGGTAGAAGACAAAAGGAGTGATCTGGAATGGCATGTTCTCATCTTCGGCCAACGACCCTACCGGCTTGGACTTGAGCATCCTCAGCTGGTCACTCCACGGGTCTACCTTGATGCGTGCGCCGAGCGGCAGCGCGGCAATGACGTTGGCCGCGGGCTTTGCATTGGATGGCTGTGGAGAGAACACCGCGTAGGCAATGGCCCAGCTTGTGGTGACCCGGTCGCCCAGGTGGGGACTAATGAGGTTGGGAATTTCTTTCGACCATTTCTTGAGCGCTAGAAAGAAAAGCTGCGTCGCGCCGGACTGCTCCTGGTAGGGCGAGTTCTTCAGCAGTTCGATCCCCTTCTGTTTCGCCGCCTGTTCCTCCTCCGGTGTGTGCGCAAAGCCAAAATGCTGGAACGTCTCTTTTTCATCGAAGCGCAGGTGGTTGAGGAATGCAAATTGTGCGCCCATCCGATGTCCGAGTACCAGGTGACCGAGCTCGTGCGCCAGGATGGCCGCGAGACTGGCCTCGTCAGGAAGCACATCAATCAAACCGCGGCTCAGCACAATGGTGTGGCCTATCGTGAACGACTCGAGCGTTGAACTCATCAGCACCCGGCAGCGAGGCTCCGGCTGGATGTCCAGGTTGTTGGTCACTTCCAGGTTGTTGACCACCGTCTCGAGGACCTTATCCACTTCCCCGTGCGGCGCGAGCAAGCCCTGTCGCTCCAGGCGGTTCGTCACGTTGTCTTCTGCCTGCCGCTCCCAGGAGCGTTTCGCTTGAATTGGCGAGTAATCGCTGGAGACTGCGGTCTGATTTACGGGGATCGGTGACTCCACGACAACTCTATTCAGTTCTTGCTCTTCCTGAACGTGGCTGAGATCGTAGCCCCAAAGCCGCGTCTGCGCTCTGAACGCTTTAAAACCCAAGCTCCTTGTCCTTGCATCTTCGACACTGCCTTCTTCGCTGTAGATAAACGCCGGCAGCCAGAGGTTCTTTGCAGCATTCATGCGCCAACTATCGAAATTGAAGTAGCCGCTGGTCAGGGACGCCCCACCGTAGGCTCCGTTAAAACGCACGATGTGGTAATCCTGATCTTCCACCCAGATGCGCCCGACGAACCGTCCTTTGCCGGACTTCGGCAGTGGATCCACATCAAACACCAGGCAACGCACTTCACCCAAAAACTCGCGGTCGACATATTTAATTTTGTAGTGCTGGCGGTCGAAGCCATTAATGTCCACGTAGATCATTTGCAGGAAGCCGCGCGGCACAAACTCGGTTGAGAAAAATTCTCCCCAACCTGCGAGCTTCTTGTGTTTCAAACCCGCCTCACCGCCCAGAGGTTCCAGCTCTATGCCGTTCGCCAACTCAGCCCGGCCAAGATAGTATTTGTCGCCATCCGGCACGGCCCCAAGCTGCCTGTCGCGGCGTAGGTTCTGGATATACGTCTCCACCAGCGGCGAATATTGCCGAAGCAACTGCACCTCCACCTGCTCCTGCGTCACAATCTTGTCCACCACGTCGTTCACACTGGTCGGTTGCTGCGCTGTTACCGCTAGCGGCATCGCACTAAGCAGCAAAGCAATGGGCAGGATCTTGAGGCTGCGCATAATGCCTCCCAAACTTTAGACATCGGTGGGCTGTGTCTCGCAGACTACCCCTTGGAGCGGAACCTGCCATCTGTACAGAGGAGCAGTTTAAGGACACCGGCCTTTCAACGAACCGGGCCTGGCAGCAAGCGACGCCCGTTCACCGGGGGAATTCTCATGACCTACCAGCAACGCCGCTTACGCGGAGGCATGTAGAATTGCTGAGGAGAAGCAGACGCATTTCTTGGATTTCTGCATTTGCGGCGCGACACCGTGCAGATTGGAGAACAAAATGAAGATCGAGATAGTTTCCTGCCCGACGTGACAGAACAACAAAGCCAAGGTCGCGAGTCTCGTGACCCTCATCAGGCAGCAGCTGAACATCGAAGCCGTGGTTACGCACGGCAAGACCGGCCAGTTTGAAGTGATCGCCGATGGCGAGAGGATCGTCGAGCGGGGTGGAAACTGGTTCACTCGCAGTTTTGGCGCCGGCTATCCCGATCTCGATATCGTGGTTGAGCAACTGAAGAAGCAGCAAGCCGGTGAGGCGGCGCCAAGCCCAAGTCGCCTGCCCGACTAACGCTCCGAGAATTGCCCATCCGGCGGATTATTTCGAAGGTTTGCCCCAGACGATGTCGTATTTTCGGTCGAAGCTGACGAACATGAGGCACGGGGACTTGGATTTGCAGGTGAACCAGTGCATGGTTTTGCTGGGCATCATGGCGAAGCTGGCGGGGCCGAGAAGTTGGTCGGACATGCCATCCATGCCCGTGAGGACGTCACCGCGGACGACGAAGGATTGCTCTTCGGCAGTGTGGTAATGCGCAGGGGTGAGGCAGCCGGGAGCGGCTTCCAGAAGAAACGTCGAAGGCCCGGTATCGGGATCGCCGTTCTCCCGTGCAACTTTTAGACACGCGGGTTCGCCATCGAAGACGAGCTTGGCGGCAGCGAGAGGCGTGACCACGCCGGGATGCGGACCCTGCCCCTGTGAATTGACACCGGCCGCCAGAACGATTGCAAATGACGCAAGGCAAAGAGAAATCCCCGTGGTTTTTCTGGAAACGACGATTCTGGTTTTCATGGTGAGGCTCCCGTCGTGAGTGAAATGCGTTGGCGCACGCTGTTGTTTACCACATTTGCGTGCATTCCCTTACGTGGTGTTCCAAAGAAGCCACTGAGCTTTCCGAGAATCTGTATTATTCTTCTCGACGGAAGAGAGAAAGGCGATAAGGACAATGGCAAACCTTCAGGAACGGCTGGACGGGTTTAAGAAGGGATTTGAGTCCGGAGCTCCGCCATACAACGCGCCGCACGAGGCCATCGAAAAGATGCATCGAGCGACCGCCGAGCTCAAGGCCTCCGGGATAGAAGATCGCGCATTGAAAGCGGGGGACCGCGCTCCGAGCTTCACATTATTCAATCAGGAGCATGTGCAGGTAGCTTCGGCGGACCTTCTGCGCCAAGGGCCGTTGGTGGTCAGCTTCTTTCGAGGGCACTGGTGACCTTACTGCAATATGGAGCTGGAGGCTCTACAGGAAATCAATGCCGAAGTTACGGCGCTCGGGGCACGCATTGTGGTGCTCACTCCTGAACTCGAAAGGTACACGCGCGCTCTGCATAAGAAATTAAATCTCACCTTCGACATTCTGACGGACCTTCACCTGAAGACCGCAGAGCAGTTTCGGATTGTCTTCACATTGCCGGATTACTTGCGCGACCTTTACAAATCTTTCGGGAGCACCCTGGACAGATTCCACGACGAAACGGAATACCGATTGCCCATGCCTGCGCGGTACGTGGTAGACAAGGAAGGGATCATTCGTGCGGCGGATGTAAATGCAGATTACACGATCCGTTCTGAGCCTTCCGAGACTGTGAAGCAGGTGCGGCAGCTAATTGCGTGACAAGGCGGCAGGAGATTACAACGGATCTGCCCGTCGACCCCGTGAAATCAAAGCAAGCAAGAGAAAATTTGCGTATCTTCGGCGTCTCGCCACGAAGTCCAAAGCGGGACATTGAGATTCATGGCAGACACGGAGCTATGGCTGGTTCAGAACCGAAAGACGACAACTGCGGAAGCCTGAGCCCTGAGCCTTTCCCCAATTGTTCATGCGAGTCAGGCGCGCAGGCGCGGCCCTGCTCCGCTACCCCGCGGATCCAGCGGTTCACTAACTTCGCGCCGAAGCTTTATCGGGCTGACGGTCCAATGTCAGCGCGCCCTCGCTTCGGATTAGAGCAGGCTCATCGGCAAGTGCGGCCCTGACCACATCCTGTTTCAACAGATAGAAGGATGCGGCGAAAAGAACCAGATCCTTCATAAGAAAGGCGACGCGCTCAGTCATGGCTGGAAACCCTCCGGCAGACGCAGCCCAGCCATCCGGCATGAACGGAATGATCGTGGAGGTCGCGATGAAGCTGCCGCATGCCCCCAAAGCCCCAAGGACTCCTAGCTTTTTCTTCCAGAATCCCGCGAACAAGAGCGCCCCAAACACCCACTCCGAAACGCCCAAGAAATAGGTGGCACCGCGAACGCCGAAAACTGGGTACATCCAAAAAATCAGGGGGCCGTGGCTGATATACGGAATCAACGCCTGCGCCTCATATTGAAACCATTTCTGATACCCAAAAAACAGGAAGACGATCACCATCGCCGTCCTAATCAAGTGATAATCCAGATCGTCCCTTAAAACTCCGATTCTGACTAACAAATTGGTAATGAATTTCATACGACTTGCTCCTTTTTTATCGACTCAACTTTTTGCGCGCCGCAATCTTTGTTAGTCGCTCGCGGCTTTGTAGCTTTTATCCTGGCCGCCGGCGCGAGCCTCATTGGCCTGCACTGCTGGCGTCGTCGGCGCCGACAAGAACAACGGGATCAGCCCCTCAACCAGGGTCGGGTGAGTCAGAATCGTGTCGCGCAGCGCGGTGTACGGCAACCCCGCGCCCATCGCGATCTGCACGGACGTCATGATCTCGGCGGCGCCGACTCCAAAAGCGGTAAAGCCTAGAATGCGGTCGCCATGGAGTTCAACGAGTGCTTTTAGGAATCCTCGTGTTTCTGACAGGGTGCTGGCCCGAAATACCGATTCCATCGGAATTTTAAACAAGCGGTAGGCAATGCCTTGCGCTCTTGCCTCCTTTTCGGTCAGGCCGATACGTGCCAACTCCGGGTCGGTGAATAGGCAGAAGGGAATTTGTCTCCCGGCGGTTACGCGCTTGCCGCCGGTGATGGAGTCGTGAACGACGCGAAAATCGTCAACACTGACGTGGGTAAATTGCGGGCTGCCTGCTACTTCGCCGATGGCCCAAACGCCGGGCGCAGTGGTCTGGAGACGTTCATTCGTCTTGATATATCCCGCGCCTGTTATCTCGACGCCGGTTAACTCGAGCCCTATGTCTTTGGTATTCGGGATGCGGCCCAATGCAACCAGCAGGTGGCTAGCAGCGAGCGTGCGCTCCGTTCCATTTTGCTCGATCAGAACTTTTACGGACTGGCCCGACGTTCCGGATATTTGCTTGATGCGCGCATTCAGAACGAGGTCGATGCCTTCATCTTCGAAAAGGCCGTGAAGAGCTTCGCCGACATCTTTGTCTTCTTGACGCAGCAACTGCGAACTGCGCCCGATTACCGTGACTTTGCTGCCGAAGCGGCGCATGGCCTGCGCAAACTCCAAACCGACATAGCCGCTGCCGAGCACGATGAGATGACTTGGAACCTCGTCAAGTTCGAGCGCCTCGATGTGGGTGAGCGGCCGAGCTTCGGCAAGGCCAGGTATGGATTCCAGAGCAGCACGCGTACCGGTATTGATGATCACGTTGGTTCCGCGCAGCCTTCGAGTGGTGCCATTGGGCAACGTGACCTCCAAGGTCTTAGGAGCGATGAATCGGCCGTCGCCAAAAATGAATTCGGCTCCGGTCTTTTTGTAGTTCTCGAGGTAAACGTTGCTCCAACCGGACACCATCTTGCGTTTGCGCTCGCGGACTACAGACATATTCACGATGAAGTCCCTTTTGGGTATGCCGAACTCCTCGCTCCTTCGCAAATACGAGGCAACTTTCGCGCTGTGAATGATGTTCTTGCTGGGCATGCAGGCAATGTTTTGGCATGACCCGCCGACGTACTTTCGCTCGATCACCGTGACACGCTGGCCTTGCCCGGCAAAAGTCCAGGCAGCGATAGTTCCTCCCGTGCCACCGCCAAGAATAACCAGGTCGTATTCCTCGGGATTCGCTTTCGACCCTGGCTCGCTTGCGGTAGTGTTTTGCATCGTGCTCATATACTTTCCTTTCTCGAATGCTGAAGCACTCGTTCTCCGAACGGAATAAGTCACTTGCTCTCACCCGCCAAGGCGTGGTCAAGCGGCGTTGGGGAAATGTGGTCGAGGTAGTTGCTGATCGTCTTCAGCGCGATACCCAACAGAAGCTCCATCACCTGTTCCTTTTTGTAACCTGCGGCGAGGAACTTCTGAATGGTCTTCTCTTTCGCATAGCCGCGTTCGCGCACGAGTTCTCTCACCAAGGCGACGAGGGCGTTGAGCTTGGCATCTGGAACCGGCGTATTGTTCTGAACTGCTGCAATGACTTCAGCGGGGGTACGGAGAAGGGTCTTCGCTATTTGTGAATGTGTAGCTGCGCAGTACTTGCAATTGTTCTCGACACTCGCAGCCAGCAGAATGATCTGCTTTTCTCTTGGTGTGAAGGAGCCCTTCTCGAACACGGCGCCCAACGCGAGATACCCTTCCAGGACTGTCGCGTTGTTCGCGAAGATGGCCATTAGATTGGGGATGAAACCGAGTGACTTCTGAACTTTTTCCAGCATCGGCTTGGAAGCTTCCGGCGCGGTTGCAACAGTCAACGGTGCGAAGAGTGTATTCGCGGTAGTGCTTATGTCGCCCATGTTTTCCTTCTGCGTCAGCGAGTCGCGGTCGCTGAACAAAACGATTAGATGTTTCGCGAACTGGGAGGATGAGACAAGAGATTGAGCACCTTTAAATCGCCTCCGGGACGTGGGCTGTAACTGCACAGCGAGCTCATTCATGAACGTGCTGCTCGTCCCATTGGCGGACAGGGACCACCAGGTACAGTTCGGAGCGGCCCCGAAGATGATTGACATAAGCCTCGCCATTCGATCCGTCATGGTTCAACGTCTGCATTACCTTTTGATCTAGTCCGATGATCATGATGTGTGGGCCAACGTGGAATTCATTGCCGCTTCCCATCGCATGCGACTTGTTTGGCACCCAGAAGCCGCCGTACATATATGAAACTCCGGGATTCTGCACATCGGGCGTACGGCCGGCCATACTGTCCTTCATGAACTTCAGAAAGACCTGATCGAAGCAACCAGGCTCATCGTGAGCGCTTTGAGGAATACCTGGAAGGCAGGTCCACGCGGAGGTGCCAGTCCGGAGAACGCGGAGCTCACCGCCAGGGGAAGACGGCCAATCGAGCACAGTCGCACCCTTGGTGATGTATGCAGGACCGGCGCGCAATGCGTCCGCGATCTTCTCCGCGTCACTCATCGGCAATCGATCTGACGACTGAGCGAAGGCGGTGGCGGCCGTCAAAAGAACACTTGTGAGTAGCTTCATCCAAATGTTTGTACGGATCATGTTGTTTCTCCTTTTTCCTTCTACGATTGCTTAGATATTCGGACGTGCTATCTGATTCATGCATTGTTAGAATGCCTCTCATGCGTGAAGTGCATTTACGTAACCTGGATTTGAACCTCGTACACCCTCTCCATGCACTTTTGGAGGAACGCCACGTCACCCGCGCGGCTAAACGAAGTTTCTTGAGTCAGTCAGCGATGAGCCGGGCGCTGGAGAGGTTACGCGAAATGTTCGGAGATCCTCTTCTCGTTCGTAACGGTCGCGGTTATGAGCGCACGGTGCGGGGAGAACGTGTGCTGCGGGAGTTGGAGTCGCTCATGCCCCGGCTTGAGGATATGGTGCGAGGAGAAAAATTCGATCCAGCCCGAAGCCAGGAAGTATTTCGCGTGGCCATGAGCGACCATGCCTCGATGATTGTGCTGCCATCGCTCATGGCGAGCGTGAGGAGGGCAGCGACTCACGTAAAGGTGGAAGTGTCTGCGTCTGGGGCTGAGACTTATGAGGACGTCGCGGCGGGAAGAATCAACACGTTTCTTTGCGCTGAAGAAGCGCCCCCTTCCCTGGAGTCCGAAACGCTCTTTGCCCTGGATTTTGTTTGTCTCGTTGGCGCGGCTCTGCAGGTTCGTGCCCGCCGTCTTACGCTGAAACAATATCTGGAATTTCAGCACGTCCTGGTCGAGATACGGGAGGGGCAACAGGCTTTAGTGGATCGCGCTCTGTCGCAGCTCGGCGCAAAGCGGCGTGTCGCGCTTACTCTGCCATTCTTTGTGCCCGCGATCTTTGCCATCGCACAGACTGACTTGATTCTCACCGTGCCGCGCAGATTGGCAAAGATCATTGCGGTCATGGCTGGTGTACGCGTCGTGGAAGCGCCTCGTGAGATCAAGTCCTTTCCGTATTTCATGACGTGGCATCCGCGACTCACCAATGAACCTGCTCACGAATGGTTTCGTGAACAACTGCGGTCGGCTGTTCGGTCCGTCTGAGCAATTCGAAGCTGACATCGTTCGAGTTGGGGCTGAGAGGATTTTGTGTGAATGGACGTGAGAATCGATACCCCTGCCGCCGATTCCGGGCGGATTACGAGCTAATCGGAAACTGACCCGCTACCGATATTCTGACCCGCTGGCGCAAACTCCCCCAACTATGCTGTACTGGTATTTGCGAATTTCCCCAGGGCTTCAGAACTCTTCGTGACCACGCCACCACAAAACTCCACTGTAGACGCCGTCCAAACCGCCAACGACTGGACCACTCTCCCTCCGCCCGCTCAATATTACGTCCCCGTTTTCCCTCGACCTTCCCTCAAGTCCTTCATCCTCGCTGTAGCCCTCTTTCTCCTCACCCTCTGCACCAGCCTCGCCGCCGGGACCCAATTCGCTATCGCCTATGCCAGCAATCAAGCCGCTTCCCTCGACGAGTTCCTCCGCGCCTTCACGCTCTTCTACAAGAATCCCGCCGCCCTTCTTGCAGGCCTTCCCTTCGCCGCCACTCTTCTCACCATTCTTCTCGCCCACGAACTCGGCCATTTCTTCGCCTGCCGTCACCACCATATCCACTCCAGCTATCCTTTCTTCATTCCCTTTCCGTCCCTCATCGGCACATTCGGCGCTTTCATTCTCATGCGCTCCCCCATTCGCACCACTCGCGCCCTCTTCGACGTCGGCGCTTCCGGCCCGCTCGTCGGCTTCATCTTCGCCTTCCCCGCCCTGATGTACGGCGTCCTTCATGCGACCATCGTCCCCGCCATCGCTCACCCCGATCCCAGCCAGAACAGCGTCATCTTTGGCACCCCGCTCCTCCTACGCCTGCTCGACGCCCTGTTTCATCCAGGCGTCAATCCCAACATCCTCCTTCTACCTCCGATAGGCCGAGCCGCCTGGGTAGGCCTCTTCGCCACTACGCTAAACCTCCTCCCCGGCGGCCAGCTCGACGGTGGCCATATCCTTCGCTCCGTCAACGCCCGCCTCCACCGCTTCTCTACCCTCCTACTCCCCTTCGCCCTCATCCCACTCGGCTACTTTTTCTGGTATGGCTGGTATGTCTGGGCCGCGCTACTCTTCGGCATCCGCTTCCTCCGCATCGCCCCCATCTACGACCCCGTCCCCCTCGACCCTTCACGCCGCTTCGCCGCCCTCTCAACGCTCTTCATCTTCATCCTCTGCTTCATGCCCGCCCCCATTTCCGGCCTCTAGCAACCCCCCCCGACGTCAGGGCTTCCAAAAAATGCGCCGTGGCTATGACACTTTTTGTCCTTGACAGAATATGTATTCAGATATACTATCCTCTTAGGGTAATATTTCGTTTCCGGTAGGTAAGGCCCGCATCCTTGCTGTCGTTTTTGGTTTCCAGGGAGCAATTTCCCCTGCTACATCCAGTACCGTTCGTCGGAAATTCCCAGCTCGAATGGCTGAGTCTAAGTCCTTTAGGCGCAACACTTACATCAGCCTAGTGCAAGTGTTGATTCTGAACGACTTCCCGAATTCTTAAGTCCAGTAGATGCAACACTTGCGAAAAAGCCGGGGGGAGGGTGCCCGGTTATGGTTAACCAGAAATCCGGATTTGCGCTCAGCAGGACAGGCATTCCTGCCTGTCGCTTCTTCACCGCGTACGCCACAAAATAACCGCGTGCAGTAACCGTGCCAACCACTACAATCCCGCGACGCCGCGCTTGCGCCAGAAGAAATACGCGGGAATGCCGAGCACGAAGAGAGCAATCGCGACAGCCAAGTGCACAAACTGACTTGGATCTAGAAACGCCACAACGATCGCGTTGCCAACAATTGCGGCAGCCGCAAGCACGAAGAGCAGCGGCGTCCAGGGGTAGCCAGGCACGCGATATGGGATCGGGAGGTCTTTGCCGGCTCGCCGCAGCGGGAAAATCGCCGCAGCTCCTAAACCATAGAAAATCCACCCGATAAAGATGACGCCGCCAATCAACTCTGCGAATTTGCCGGCGCACGCCAAGACTGCCGACCATGTGCCAAGCGCCACAATCGCGGCGGCAGGAGTTTGGAACCGCGGATGAACCGCGGCCAATCGCTTGAAGAAGAGGTTGTCGTTAGCCATCGCGTAGAACACGCGTGGAGCGGTCAGCATGACGCTGTTCGCCGCGCTGAATGTCGAGACCAGAATCGTGACCGCCACGATAATCTCGGCTCTGCGGCCAAGCACCACACCTACGGCGGTGGAAGCAATGGTGCTGCTGGCGGTAGCCCCAGCGGGGCCCAGCGCTACCAAATACGCAATCACCGCGATGATGTACAAACCTGCCAGCGTTAGCGAGCCCATCAGGAAGGCCCGCGGGAAGGCTTTCTGGGGGTTGACCACTTCGCCCGCGCTGTATGTGCCGAACTGCCAGCCCTCATAAGCCCAAAGGACCGAAATCATGGCCAGGCCAAAGCTCGAAAGGAGGCCTACACCGTGTTGCGTCGTGCCGAGAGCCGAGGTCAGGTCGCCGGCGTGGCTTCCCAAGATGAGAAGGATCGCGCTGAGAATTACGATGATGCCCACTTTGATGAGGGTCGTCCAATTCTGGAGGTTGGAGCTTTTCCTGGTACCCCAGACATTCACCGCGGTAACGACCGCAACCATGACTACGGACAGAACCGTTTTCCCAACGCCGGACAGTGGAACAACTTCCGCGAGGTGTTCCGTAAAGGCGCGGGCTAACGCGGCGACGGAGCCGCTGGCGATGACGAGGAAGAGGCACCAACCATAGAGGAAAGCGGGGATACGGCCGAAACCGTCCCGGATGAAGCAATACAGGCCGCCAGCTTCCGGGTTTGTGGCGGCTAGCTCCGCATAGGTCAAGGCGCCGAGGAGAGAGAGCGTGCCGCCGGCGATCCAGACGAGGAGCGAGAAGCCGACCGAGCCATTGAGCTGGCGAAGGATCAGCCCGGGGGTGAGGAAGATTCCGGAGCCGATGACTGAGCCGATGAAGAGGAGGAAGAGGTCGCGTAAGCGCAGGGTGCGGAGGAGGGGTGGCATTAGTGGGAGGAGCGAACCTGGGGAGGCGTGTTCAAGGGATGCATCATAGCTGGAGTTGAGAGACGGTCAATGGAAAGTTTCGTGGACGGCTTCGTCTCGTCCGGGGCGGCGGCGGTGCTGCCTGCTGAACGTCCGGACGCAAAACGATTACGCCGGGCTTAAAAGGGCTGCACCTTATTTTGGGCAGCCTGTATGTCGTCAAGCCGAGAAGATTGATTCTGCGTTTGGATCTTTGCTAGCTTTTGAAGAGTATTTTCACGCACTTGGCGAGCTAACGCGCTTGCCGGCCCATTAGGCTGCAGTGTCAGATAAACATCCAGATTCTGAATCTCCGCGCGATAGTCCGCTTTGCTCTCGGCAGCATCCGCAAGGATGAGATAGGCTCCCGGAAACTTAGGGCTGCGCAGGAGCGCCTCGCGCGCGCTCTTCTCCGCCTCGTCCAGCCGATTGAGCTTCCTCAACGCTTCACCGAGGACGACGTACCCTTCCGGTGCGCTGTCATCGACTTCCAATGCTCTGCGGACAACTTTCTCCGCTTCGCCCGGCCTGCCTTGCAGGCATAGAAGGTAGCCAATTCCGAATTCGGCGAGGACATATCGCCCGCCGCTGGACTCGCTGGCCGACTGGAAGTGCTTCGCGGCCTCGTCTTTGCGGCCCAAGGTTATTTCCGCAACGCCCATGTTGTAATAGGCCTCGGGATATTCCGGGAACAATTGCGTGGCCTTTGTGAAGTGGGTGAGGCTGCCTGCCGGATCGCCCTTTGCGGCGCGCTCCAATCCCTTTTTGAGTTCGTTTCGGGCTTTTTCGGGGATTTTCAAGTCCCGAACGGAAACCGTATATCGGCTGCGTTCGATCGCGTCTGACTTGGACTTAAGGTGCAACTCGAGGCTGGAGGAAGGCCCGTCGAGACGCGTGCTAGTCTCAGCGGCTTCGTAGCCTTCTTCATCGACCGCGATATCGTACGTGCCATGCGGAAGGTTTTCGATCTTGAAGCGGCCCGCGAAGTCCGTCAAAACGCTGCGAAATACACCGGCGACTCGCGACTT
>DASXMM010000195.1:0-2290 GCA_036495665.1 Candidatus Acidiferrum sp.
GGCTCCTTTACCCTCTACGAAGACGAAAACGACTCCTACAACTACGAAAAAGGCGCCTACGCCACAATCCCGCTAACCTGGGATGACACCGCACAAACGCTCACCATCGGCGATCGCACCGGCGCCTTCCCCGGCATGCTCGAAACACGCACCTTCCGCATCGTCTTCGTCGCCGAAAATCACGGCACCGGCGCCGCCTTCACCGAAAACGCCGACAAAACCGTCCACTACTCAGGCAAAAAACTCACCGTAACCCCATGAATCCGCTCAACCTTCCTTCCAGTAATGGTCCGCTTGACCTGCTCCCATAAATATGGGAGTATAACCTCGTGAAGAAAACCACCATGGAGATCCCTGATGCCCTGCTGCGCCGCGCGAAATCCGAAGCCGCGGAGAGAGGCATCCCCTTGCGCCAGTTCGTCACCGAAGCCGTTGAAGAAAAATTGAGGAACTGCTCCTCCGCCAAAGAGAAACCCTGGATGAAACACCTGGGCAAGCTGGACCACTTGCGAGAGGAGACTGCGGAGATCAACCGCTTCATTGAAGAGACCTTCGAAAATATTGACCCTGAAATGTGGCTTCCGGAGTCGAAGGATTGATTCTGGATACGAACGCGCTTTCTGACGCAGCCGAGAAAAACCCAGCGATCATCCAAATCCTAAGTGCCGTTCCGCAACTGGCGATCCCCGTCATTGCCCTCGGTGAATATAGCGCCGGAATCGCTCGTTCGCGCCACGCCGCGTATTATCGAGAGTGGCTGGACACGTTGCTTGCCGACTCCTTGGTCCTGGACATCACGGACACGACGACTCATCACTACGCTGCGATCATCTTGGAGCTTAGGCAAATCGGTAGGCCAATCCCAACAAACGATATCTGGATTGCCGCCCTTTGCCGCCAGCACAATTTCCCTCTCCTAAGCCGAGATCGCCATTTTGACGTCGTGCCCGGTGTGCAGCGCGTCGAGTGGTGAGACGCGCGCCACTCAAACAACTGCGCCTCACAACCAAAACGTTTTGCTTGACCCACTCCCTTTCGGGGACTAGTCTCGCCTCAATCGGTCGGGGGCCTTCATGCATTGCGACGGTGCGGCCCATCTATTGGTGCAGGGGCGGGCTCATCTCCGGGCCCAACGATTTGCCTGTCTTGACTTCGTACGACTTCTGCTTCTCCTCATCCCCTACATCGCGTTCGTCCTCCCCGCTCGCGCCCAGGACAATGGAAGCCAGGTAACCGAATACCACGGCAAAGGCGCGGAAATTACCGTCACCGTGCATGACGGCTCGGGAGAGCCAATCTCCTCGCCAGCAATGGTCAAACTCTACCGCGATGGCGCGATCCTCAGCCGCGAGGGACAAACCTCCCGCGGCAGCGCCTTGCTGGTTGTGAACACCATCGGCGAGTTCAACCTAGTCGTGGAAGCCCCAGGATATGAAACCGTTCAAAAAGAAGTTTCCATCCAGGCGAGCGGAAGAGCGCAAGTGGACGTTTATCTGCGGCGGCTCTCTGGCCCAGGAACCACCGCAACAATTCCCGGCAGCCCGCTGCTGGCGCCGAAAGCGAAACAAGCTCTCGACAAAGGTTTGCAAGCCTTAAGCGAAGAAAACGCCAAAAAGGCGGAAAAATACGTAGCCGAAGCAATGCGCCTCGCTCCTGCACATCCCGACGTCCTCTACGTCCAGGGACTCCTCTTTTTGAAACAACGCAATTGGCCCCAAGCGCAAACCACTCTCGAAAAAGCCACCCAAATCGATCCGAATCACGCCCGCGCTTTTGCCGCTCTGGGTATGGCGCTTTGCAATCAGGGGAAATATGACTCCGCCATCGAGCCCCTCGAAAAGTCCCTCCAACTAGACTCCGCCGGCTCGTGGGAAACGCGTTGGGCCCTCGCCAAAGCCTACTACCATCACCAGCAGTACGACGAGGCTCTGAAAATGTCGCAAGACGCGCTGGCAGCTTCAAACAGGAAAGCCCCGGAGATCGCACTCCTCGTGGCGCAGTCGCTGACGGCGGTGGGCCGCTATGAAGATGCCGCGCAAACCCTTCGTGAATTCATTAAGAATTACGGAGATCGGCGCGAGGCACAAACAGCGCGGCGATGGTTAGAGCAAATGACCACCAGCGGAAAAGTCCAGGCTCGGTCGAACTGATCGCGATACCCGCTTCGCGTATCCGATCCGGACCCTAATGGCTTTGCTTGATTGCCAAACGCAATCAAGCAGCGTAGTGTTTCCGCAGACTGAGAGGAAAAATGCGGTTCATCTGGCTGCTGCTTGCTTTTTTTCTGGTG
>DASXMM010000196.1:0-7936 GCA_036495665.1 Candidatus Acidiferrum sp.
CAATGTGATCGATGGCCGTCCGACTCCAGGAACGGTTCAAGTGCTGCGTGAATCTCTCGCCAGTGAATCGTCGATTGCGCTCCGCGGCCCTGTTACTGGCGTTATCTCGCTGAATCTTCAAATCCGGTGACCGACCAAATGCCCAGTCTCACAAGCAGGAAGCTCACAACTCGCGAAGGCAGGCATCAGAACAAGAGGGTTGCGGTCGCGCGCATCGCAGGAATTTCGTTGCTTTTTTACTTCTTTGCTTCGTCTTTCTCTCTTCTACATGCCGAGCATACTCGCCGATGGCTCCAAACGACTTACGAAGAATTCTTGAAAGGCACGGCGCATGGTGTGGCCGTTCGCAGCGACGGGCGTCTTGAACTCGCTCCGAAATTTACGCTTCTTGCCGACGCCGATGCTTCCTATCTCTGGTCGCTTCGCCTCGACCCCAAGGGCGCTCTCTACGCCGCCGGCGGCTCCCCTGCAAAGGTTTTTCGCTTCGATGGGAACGGCAAGCCCACTACGGTTTTTGAATCCACCGACTTAGTGGCGCAATCGATTGCGTTCGACGTCAAAGGCACGCTGTATGTCGCCACTTCGCCCGACGGCAAGGTTTATCGCGTCTCGCCTTCCGGCGAAAAGTCTGTTTTCTTCGAGCCGAAGACGAAATATATCTGGGACATCGCATTCGGCGCGGACGGTTTGCTGTATGTTGCCACCGGCGACAGAGGCCAGATCTTCGCTGTCTCACCAGATGGCAAGGGCGAGCTGTTTTACGCAAGCGACGAAGCCCACATCCGTGCGCTTGCGTTCGATGGTCACAACAATCTTCTCGCGGGTACCGAGCCCAACGGGCGGGTCCTGCGTATCACGCGGACCGATGCAAAAACTCCGCGTAAGGATAAAGACTCCGCGTCCGGCTCAGCTGAGGGATTCGTCCTTTACGAAACTTCCAAGCGCGAAATCACCTCTTTAGCCCTGGCTCCCGACGGCTCCGTTTACGTTGCGGCCATTGGCGAAAAACAGCGAGGGATCTCGGTGCCATCAACGACCGTCGTGAGTTCGGCGCAGGGAACCACGACGATCACCACCGGCGGTGTAACGGGCACGATCTCAGGTCCTCTGCCGCAGCAGGCCCCTTTTGTTGCATTCCCTCCCTCGCTTTCGAGCGCCATCTATCGACTTTCTCCGGAAGGCGCTCCCGATGAGCTGTGGACCTCGCGCGACGACGTCGTGTATTCGCTTGGCATCGGCTCCGATGGCCGTGTCCTGGCAGGCACGGGCAATAACGGCGCTTTGCTCGCTATTGATGGCCACGGCGTGTTCGCGCAACTTGCCAAAGCCGGATCGGCGCAAATCACTGGCATTGCCCGCAATTCGTCCGGCAAGGTGTTTTTGTGTACGGCGAATCCGGGCAAAGTCTTCTCCGTCGGCCCCGAATACGAGCCGGAAGGCACTTACGAATCGCGTTCGTTTGACGCGCAGCTTTTCTCGCAATGGGGACGGCTGGATTGGTGGGGGCCACCACCTGCGGATGCGACCGCTGCAAAATCGTCGGAGGGCGATTCTTCTCACTCCCGCGAGCCGCGGCTGGAATTTTTCGTCCGCTCCGGCAATACCGAAGATCCAGGCAAAGAATGGTCGCGGTGGTTCGGCCCTTATGCGAAGCCCGGAAGCGCCGTGGAGGCACCGAGCGCAAGATTTTTCCAGTGGAAAGCCGTCATCCGCGATGGGCGTCCTGGCGATGGAATCAATTGGGTAAGCCTTGCCTATCTGCCACGCAACGTCGCGCCCGTGATTGATGCCATCGTGCTGCAAGACCCAGGCGTGCGCGCGCAGAGCAACGTCATCGTCGCTTCCGGCCAGTCACCGAGTGTTACTCTGAAAATGCCACCAACGCCGAACAGCTCCAACGTTTTCATTGCGCAAACGACAACGCCCGCGAAGTTCGAGCAACCGCCGCAGGGTTTTCGTGAGAAGGGCTACCAATCCGTTTTGTGGAGCGCCCACGACGACAACGACGACGACCTGCAGTATGCCGTCTACTATCGCGGCGAAAACGAACACGAGTGGAAGTTATTGAAGGACAAGCTCGAGCAAAAATTCTATTCGTGGGACACCACGACGCTCCCTGATGGCGCGTACTACCTAAAAATTGTCGCGAGCGACGCGCCGTCGAATCCACCCGCGGTCGCCCTAAAAACCGAGCGCGAGAGCGAGCGCTTCGAGGTGGACAACACGCCGCCCGTCATCGAGGGACTCAAAGTAGCGCAGGGCAGGACTCAGAGTGGCGGCCCGATCACCGCCCACGTGGCCTATACGATCAACTTTACGGCGGCGGACTCCGCCAGCAGCATAGAGCGGGCTCAATACAGCCTCGACGGGGGCGACTGGACGCTCCTCGCTCCGATTGAAAAGGTGAGTGATGCCCCCGAAGAGCACTACGAGTTCTTCCTGCCCATGATTCTTTCTCCCGGCGAACACACCGTCGCTGTCCGCGCCTACGACCGTTTCGAAAACGCCGGCAGCGCGAAAACAACTTTCGTAGTTCCGGCCTCCAAACCCTGAGCCGCTGATCATCAGAAAGGCGTAACCGCGCCTTGCTCAAATTCAGATTCCTCCGCTAAACTCGCGGCTTCGGACTTGCTTTCTAGCGCTGAAATCTGGAGGGCCGCATGATCTCTGGCGCTCACGTAATCGTCTACAGCAAGGACGCGGAAGCCGACCGCGCATTTTTTCGAGAGGTTCTCGGCTTCCAGTCTGTCGATGCAGGGCATGGCTGGCTGATCTTCGCGCTGCCGCCCGGCGAGGCTGCCTTCCATCCATCGGAAAAGAACGGTCCGCACGAACTTTATTTCCTGTGCGACAACTTGAAATCGGAAATGGCTGCCCTCACAAAAAAGGGCGTCACGTGCTCTTCGGTTCACGAAGAAAGATGGGGTTCCATCACGCGCATGAGGCTGCCGGGCGGCGGCGAGATCGGGCTCTACCAGCCGAAGCACCCAACCGCCCTTGACTTAAGCTCGAAGGCAAAGCCGCGCTCGAAGTAACATGTAGAACTCGTTGAAGAAAAGTGTCGCGGATCGCCAATTTCTTTCGGCGTCCGCCTGGCGAAGACCTGCGTGATTTCGTTTGAAAGACTATTTAGTCCGGCCGACTACGACGTCCGGAGCTCCGGCGAAAGCGGGGAGCTGAATTTCACAATCTCCGCCCCAAAACCAATACGCCCATCCGCGTAAGCTTCATTTCGCACGTGTACGACGCGCGCGGTGCATTGCATTTCTTCGGTTTGGCCCCCCGTGATTTGTCCAGGTATCCGGAGCGTCGCCTCGATGGGCACTCCCACCTGGAGCGGAGCGGACGAGGCGAAATAAAACCCGCCCCGTGAGATATTTAGGGCTTCCGTAAAGTGATCCGACTTATCCGCGGCCACCCCCGTGGAACGAAATCGCAGCGGGGTGCGAAGATTGTGGCGGGTCATTTGTCGGCGTTCTGCAGCAGGCATATTGTCCTCCTCCGGGCGAGGAAGCTTGTGAAGCGGCCCTCGCGGCATGCGAGAAGGGGTAAGATCAGCGTAGCAGACCCAGAAGCCGGGTCAAGCATCAATCCTTCGTACTAGAAGTACCCAGATTTCAGGGGTTTTCCCTGGCTAAGTGCCACGTTTACTGTATTTTAGGGACGCCCTTGGCTCAAAAGGCACTTCAGAACCATTCTCAAAAGCAGAAAACTGCGCCCCTCTGTCGACGTAAATCATCAGAGGGCGTCTTGATCTTCACTAAAGGGAGAATTCATGATTTTCGGCATGACGCCGTTCACGTTTTTTTCATGTTCTATTGAGTCTGATCGGCAGCTTCTCGGGGTTCATTGCCGTCTTCGGCATGATCGCTGGCAAGCGGCTCGACCTCTGGACCGCAAGTTTCGTCCTGAACCTCTCCCCGCGTAAGAAAAGTTCGGCGACAGGGGGCCCTGCGAAGCCGTAGGTCGGGTCCAGCTACGGCTTCGCGGAAAGCGCGTCGAGCAGTTGATATTGTTCGCGCTGCGCATCCGGCGCGCCGTGCGGTTTGGCTGCAAGATGCATCACTTCGTGCTTGCCTTTTTCGTCGTAACGCGGCCATTGCGGTAGGCCCGCTCCATTTGGATCGCCGGTCTTGGCAAAGTTTGTCCAGTAGGAACCCATCTGCTCGGAGAGTTCGTAGTCCTCTGGACGCCACGGCAGTTTTTTCGAGTCGAGCATTCCAAACACGAATTCGATTTCCGCGGAGTGATAAGCGCGTGGGGCGTCCGTCGGCGCGGGAGCTCCGGCTGCGGGAGGTGCCAATGGCGGAGCTTGATCGAATTCATAGCGGTACACTGCGACGTCACCCGTCTTCGCCTGCATCTCGATCCACTTCCATGTGCCATAACCGATGAAGTTGGCGGTGGCCAGCTGATCCGCCGAACTCTTAGCCTGCTCGTCGGTTTCCCCGGGGAACGCCTTCATAGCTTCCGGCGCCTTCTCTCCAAACGTTTGACTGATTTTCTTCGCGTAGTTTTCTTTGTTGGCCGGGTCAGGGCCGAAAAACGCGTGATAGTTCCCTTCGTCGTGATTCCATCCGGCGAGGAGCGGCACGCGAGCTTGATTGCCCTTGGCATAAATACTCAAGGGGCTCTCGGGAAAAAAGTAGCCATCGATATTCGGACCGAACCGGAAGGCGTTCTTATCCTTCACGGAGGCGTCAAAAACATCTTGGGCGTTCATCGCGCGCAATTTTCCCAGTGTGTCTGCGCCAATCGTTTGGGCGAACCTGGCGCCGTCCTGCTCGCTGTCCGCCAGAGGCTTCGCGGTCAGTGTTCTCCCAAAGAAGGCGCCGCTCTCGCCAATCGCGCGATGGATCAGTCCCCTGGAAACCGGCGAAGCCATCAGCGCGCTCACGGAAAACGAGCCCGCCGACTCTCCGAAAATCGTCACGTTGTCGGGATCGCCGCCAAACGCGGCGATATTTTTGTGCACCCATTGCAGCGCGGCGGCCTGATCCAGTAGTCCGTAGTTTCCCGATGCGTGGTGCGGCGATTCCCTGGTCAACTCCGGGTGAGAGAAAAACCCAAAAATCGCGAGGCGATAGTTCATGCTCACAACGACGACGCCTTTGTGCGCTAGATGCTCGCCGTCTTGCCGCGGCTCGGATGTCGCTCCAGCCTGAAAACCGCCGCCGTATATCCATACCATCACGGGGAGTTTGGCGTCTGCCGAAGCCTTGGGCGTCCACACATTCAGGTACAAACAGTCTTCGCTGGGAGCCGCGTCGCGAAACACCATGTCGCCAAAAACATTTCCTTGCATGCAGCGCGCGCCGAATTCGGTGGTCTTCTTCACGCCCTGCCACATCGGAACGGGCTGCGGTTCCTTCCAGCGCAGCGCTACGATCGGAGGCGCGGCGTAAGGAATGCCCTTGAAAACTTGGACTTTCCCGTCCGCACTCGTCGTGCCTTCGACGCTGCCGGCATCGGTGCGCACTTGTGCCACCAGCGCATCGCTCATTCCCCCGAGCAACACCGCCGCGGCAAACGCTCGCGTGGCACGCCCTTTGCTCGTCCGCTGAATTTTCATCGGCTCTCTCCTAAATCCCGTGCGTTTCGGCTTATTAAAACCGCGACGATAGTACCTCTCATGAGGCATGAGAACAATTCTCATTCGTTTCAAATCCTCGCGTAGCGGTGATCGCACCCGATCGGCCGTGCCCGCAGTTTTTCTTCGCGGCCACATTGGCCTGCCCGTGCATGGCGAATGACTTCCGACGGACGTCGGCGTCGTGCTCCACGTATGCAATAATGTGCCGCATACCATGAGCACTGCATCACAAGTAGAATCCACGAATTTCGCGCCGCCCACGTGGGACGCCATCCGCGAAGCGCACGCGCGCATCGCGCCTCGCATCCACCGCACTCCCGTACTCACGTCCCATTCGCTCGACGCCATCGCTGGAGCGCAATTTTTCTTCAAGTGCGACAACTTTCAAAAGACAGGCTCGTTCAAGATTCGCGGCGCCGCCAACGCGATCCTTTCGCTGACGGACGCCGAAGCCGCGCACGGCATCGTGACGCCCTCGAGCGGCAACCACGGAGCCGCCGTCGCGTGCGCGGCAGCATGGCGTGGCGTGCCTGCATACATCGTCATGCCGCGGAATGCGCCGGCGGTGAAGTGTCGAGCTGTCGAAGCTTACGGTGGACGCATTACTTTTTCCGAACCAACCATGACATCCCGGCAAGAGACCGCCGCCCGCGTGCAAGCCGAAACCGGCGCCATTCTGATTCATCCGTACGACAACGACCGCATCATCACTGGCCAGGCTACTGCCGCAAAAGAACTTCTCGAAGAAATTCCCGACCTCGACGCGGTGTTCACGCCCGTCAGCGGCGGAGGACTGCTCAGCGGCACTTGCCTCAGCGCCAAGGCCATTCGCGAGGAAATTCGCATCATCGGGTGCGAACCGGCTCGCGCTGACGACACCTACCGCTCTCTGAAGACCGGCACACTGCAATCGCCCGACTCTAGCGACACCATCGCCGACGGTCTTCGCGCATCGCTCGCGCCGAGGACGTTTGCCATTCTTCGGCGTTATCTCGACCGAGTTCTGCTCGTGAGCGAGGAAGAAATCATCGCTTCCATGCGTCTCGTATGGGAACGCATGAAAATCATCATCGAGCCGAGCAGCGCTGTGGCTATCGCGCCGCTGCTCAAACCGCGAGCTGTCGCCGATCTGAATCTTCCTTCGCGCGCCGACGGCGCTCCGCCAAAGTTAGGTGTCATCTTCTCCGGCGGCAACGTCGACTTCTCCGCGCTCCCCTTCTGAGCTCTCTCCTCTGCACTCAAATAGGCCGTGGAAGGACTGGCCAAATGGCCGGTAACTCGGCCAGCACGATGCCGTCTTTCGGTAAGTGTTCACGCGCGTCTGGCCCCCTATCCTGAAGGTATTCAAACGGAGGCGAACTCAGATGGGCTACGCGCAAACTCCCAGCCACAAATCGCGCTATCTTTTGAAATGGGCGGCAACCATTGCCGCGGTCATTGTCGTGGCGCTGCCGTGCGGTGCCCAATCAAAAGCAGCAGCTCAGCAACAACCCGACACGTTTTTCTCGCAAGAGCTGAACAAATATCCTGGCTTGCTCCCGGAATTCGGGAAGCTCCTGGGAAAACTTCAGCAAAATGTTCAATTTCCGCCTGAACGAAGCGAGACCCGCCTCTTGCCCCTGCTGCCTGCCTCCACAATTTCCTACACCGCGATTCCTAATTACGGCAACGCCGCGCGCCAAGCCGTAACGATCTTCCGTCAGGAGCTTCAGGAAAGCTCCGTACTCCGCGACTGGTGGGAGCACGGAGAAATGGCCAAGAGCGGCCCCAAATTTCTTGACTCTCTCGAGAAGCTAGCTCAGCTCCACGAATACTTCGGTGATGAAATTGTGGTGTCGGCCTCGCTGCAAGGTCAGAAGCCCAACCTGCTCCTAATCGCGGAAGTGCGGAAGCCCGGCCTCAAAAAGTTCCTTCAGGAATCGATCGTTCAACTGGGCACCGAGTCAAAGCCCGGTCTACGCATTCTCGATCTGAATGAACTGGCTACCGCAGAAGACAAAGGTCCGTCGCAGGATTCCGTGGTGCTGATTCGCCCCGGCTTTGTCATCGCAGGTCCTAACGTCGCCGGCGTGCGCAGTTTTAACGCCGGCCTTGACCACGGCGGTCTAGGGTTCGCTTCCACGCCATTTGGTCAGCGCACACTGAAAGAATATGAAAGCGGCGTGACGCTCCTAGCGTCGGCTGATCTGCAAAAAATCCTCAAGCAAACCGATCCCAACACGAAGCCAGATTCAAATCTCCAGCGCAGCGGATTTGCGGACGTAAAATATCTCGTGTGGGACCACAAGCGGGTGGAGGGCCAGTCGATCAGCCAGACCGAAGTAAGCTTCAACGGTCCGCGTC
>DASXMM010000197.1:0-6019 GCA_036495665.1 Candidatus Acidiferrum sp.
ATGGCGAGGTGGATGGTGACAGGAATGCGTTGTTTATAGGCGGCGACGAGGACGCTGGAGGCGGCGTGTTTTACGTTGAGGATGCCGCTGGTGAGGAACTGGCCGGCGGCTTCGCCGTAGCCGATGTGGAGACGAGCGGCTAGCTTTGAGAATTCGTTAATGTACTCGCCGGTTTCGGTGGCCATGCCGAATTGGCCGGCGCCCAGGCCTGATTCGACGTCTTCGGACGTGTTGCCGGCTAGCGCGATTTCGAAATCGTGAATGAGAGCGGCGCCGTTCATGGCGATGCCGGAGATGAAACCGCGATGCATGAGATCGATGAGCGTAGGGCCCAGGCCGACTTTGATGACGTGGCCGCCGATGCCCCAGAGGACTGGAGCGCGTTGTTTTTTGGCGCGATGGATGGCGGCTAGGAGATGGCGCAGGTCTTGAGCCGCCAGGAGATTCGGGAGCGAATCCAGAAATTTTGTGATGGAGGCGTTTGCGGGAGCGGGCGTGGCGAAATCGCTCGTCTTTACTTTGCTTTTGCGGGTGGCGAGCGGGTACGTTTTCACGGCGCCGAACGTGAGAGGTTGGGTGGAATAGATGCTCATGGAGACGGGGATACTTTAGCGCGCACGCGGGGATATACCAAGTTCTGTGGAGCTTGCTGAAATGGGGCACAGCAATGCTGTGCCCCTACAAAGGAAGGGAAAGGTGGGCGGCAGTTACTTGGCGCTGCCATTGTTGTGGCCGTTGTTGGAGATGCCTAGGACGCGGGCCAGGGCTTGGCCGGTATAGGATTTTTTTGTGCGGGCGACTTGTTCGGGCGGGCCTTGGGCGACGATGCGGCCGCCACCTTCGCCGCCTTCGGGGCCGAGGTCGATGATCCAGTCGGCTTGTTTGATGACGTCGAGGTGGTGCTCGATGATGAGCACGGTATTGCCGAGCGAGACGAGACGCTGGAGGACGTCGAGGAGTTTGCGGACGTCGTCGAAGTGCAAGCCAGTGGTGGGCTCGTCGAGGATGTAGAGGGTGCGGCCGGTTTGGCGCTTGGAAAGTTCGCGGGCGAGCTTGATGCGCTGAGCTTCGCCGCCGGAAAGAGTTGTGGCGGATTGGCCCAGCGTGACGTAGCCGAGGCCGACTTCTACGAGCGTCGAAAGCTTCTGCTGAATTTGCGGGATGTTTTCCAGGAGTTTTAGCGCGTCGGACGCCGGTAGGTTTAGAACATCGCTGATGGTGTGGCCTTTGTAGCGGACAGCGAGCGTTTCGGAGTTGTAGCGCTTGCCGCGGCAGACTTCGCACAGGACGTAGACGTCGGGAAGAAAATTCATTTCAATGCGGCGGAGACCGTCGCCCTGGCAGGCTTCGCACCGGCCGCCTTTGACGTTGAAGCTGAAGCGGCCGGGTCGATAGCCGCGCTCGCGCGATTCGGGAAGCATGGCGAAAAGTTCGCGGATGGGGGCGAAAACGCCAGTGTAGGTGGCGGGATTCGAGCGGGGCGTGCGGCCGATGGGAGCTTGATCGATTTCGATGACTTTATCGATTTGATCGGCGCCGAGGAGCTCGCGGTGCGCGCCGGGCGGTTCCATCGAGCGGTAGAGCTTTTGCGCGAGGGCACGATAGAGAATGTCATTGACCAGCGTGGATTTACCAGAGCCAGAGACGCCAGTCACGACCGTAAGCAGGCCGAGTGGAAGCGTGACGTCGACATCTTTTAGATTATTTGCGCTGGCACCGAGTATCTGGATGGCCTTGCCGTTGGGACTGCGGCGCTTCTCGGGGACGGCGATTGTTGCGGCACCGCTGAGATAGCGGCCTGTCAGAGATTCGGCGCTGGCAGCGATTTGCTCGGGCTTACCTTGCGCGACGAGGTAGCCTCCAGCATCGCCTGCGCCCGGCCCGAGGTCCACTACGAAGTCGGCGCGACGAATGGTGTCTTCGTCGTGTTCGACGACGAGGACGGTGTTGCCGAGATTGCGGAGCTGTTCGAGAGAACCGAGCAAGCGATCGTTGTCTCGCGCGTGCAGGCCGATGGACGGCTCATCGAGAACGTAGAGAACGCCGCGCAGGCGCGAGCCGATTTGCGTGGCGAGACGGATGCGCTGGGCTTCGCCGCCGGAAAGCGTGGCAGCGGAGCGGTCCAGGCTGAGATAGCCGAGTCCGACGGCGAGAAGAAAGTCGATGCGTTCGGCAACTTCTTCGAGCGGCCGGCCGGCAATTTCGCGCTGGCGGGGAGTGAGCTGCGCGAGAATTTTGTCCACAGCGGGACGCGAGGAGGCGAGGGAGAGCGCGGTGAAGTCGGCGATGGAGTATCCGGCAAGCTTTACGGCGAGAGACTCCGGGCGCAGGCGCTTGCCGTGGCAGACATTGCAAAGCGTTGCGGACATATATTGCGTCATCCACTCGCGGTACGAATCGGAATTGGACTCGGCAAAGTTGCGATCGAGGAATTTCAAAATGCCTGGAAAGCGGAAGGCCTTTTCGCCGGCAGATTTCTTTCCGGCCGGATCTTTTTGTTCGGCACCGTTGCGCCCGCCCGAAGGCGGATAACCGTAGAGAAGCAGGTTCTGGATTCGCGGCGGAAATTTCTCGAAGGGCGTTTCCAGATCGATGTGGTAGGCGTAGGCGGCGAGTTCCAGTGTGCGCTTCAGGATCGCTGAACTAGAGCCGGGGCCGAGGCCACCGTCGAAAAGCGGACGCGTCCAATCGGTAACGATTCGGGCAGGGTCGAAATCGTACTTGGAGCCCAGACCATTGCAAGCGGGACATGCGCCGTACGGCGAATTGAAGCTGAAGGAGCGCGGTTCGAGCTGCGGAACGGAAATGCCGCAGTCCGGGCAAGCTAGTTTTTCGGAAAAGACGTGCTCCTTGCCTCCAACTACCGCAACGGTGACGAGGCCTGCAGCAAGCTTCAGCGCCGTGGCGATGGACTGTTCGAGGCGAGCGGCGATGCCTTGCTTGACGAGTAGACGGTCGATGACGACTTCAATGTTGTGGTTCTTGCGCTTGTCGAGGCTTGGGGGAACATCGAGAGGGAAAAGCTCGCCATTCACGCGGACGCGAACGTAGCCATCTTGCGCCAGTTTTTCAAACTCTTTGCGATAGGCGCCTTTTCGCCCGCGAACGATAGGCGCGAGGATCATGATGCGATCATCGGGCTGGCACAGCTCGCCGTTCAAGATGGCTTGAACGATCTGCTCGCTGGACTGGCGCGCGATGGGTTTGCCGCACTGGGGGCAGTGTGGCACTCCGACGGACGCGTAGATGACGCGCAGGTAATCGTAAATTTCCGTGATGGTGCCGACCGTGGAGCGCGGCGAGCGCGTGGTGGTCTTCTGCTCGATGGCGATGGCGGGCGAAAGGCCTTCGATCACGTCGACTTCGGGGCGCTCCATTTGGTCGAGGAACTGGCGAGCGTAAGCGGAGAGCGATTCGACGTAACGGCGCTGCCCTTCGGCGTAGATGGTGTCGAACGCCAGGGAAGACTTGCCGGAACCGGAAAGGCCGGTGATGACCGTCAGGGTGTTCCGGGGGATTTCGAGGCTGATGTTCTTCAGGTTGTGCTGGCGCGCGCCCCGGATGACGAGTTTGGTCAGGCCCATGAGACGGAGAAGCTCCCTCCACAGGAGCTCTGGCACACAGTGGGTAGACTGAGGCCAGAGTAACCTTTCACAATAGCAGGGGGCGTTCGGCGGGGTCAAGAAAGGCGAGAGCAGGTCGCGGGAAAAGGAGGGCCGGAACAGTGTAAGGGGTTTACCTGACGGGTAAAATTTCGCGGGGGGTAGAGCATTTTTACCCTGCAATGGGGTGACAAGCGGCTGAAAATAAAAGAGTTAATGTTGGCTTTTGGGATGCACTAGTAAACGCAGTGGGGGAGGCGAACCGAGGATCCCTTTAGGGGATTGAGGGCTGGGCCGGTTCGTTTCTCCCCCCTACTATTTCCAGCTTCCCTCCAGAACTTCCCTTGAGCAGTGAATCCACGGCATTTCAAGACAGAAAAAGGGTTTACACAGGGTTCGCAGAGGACTCAGAGCGCACAGAGTTGTTAACTAACTACTTTGAGATCAGCGTAGTAGGGCGCTGAAGCGCTAGTGAACGTCCCAGGAACGGCTGCCGTAGTCACCCAAAGTCAAGAAGAGCATAATGGCGAGCCAGAAGACGCCGGCGAAGACGATAAGCTGGGTGCGTTTGGAGCTGTAGTAGACGTGCATGAAGAAGAGCACGACCAGAAGAGCCTTGCACGTGGCGATGACCAGGGCAACGATGACGTTCAGGCCGGCGTAGTACTTGTTGAGGTCTACCGTGGCCGCAAAGACCGTGCTGAAGGTCAAGATCATCAGCGCCAGGAAAATCACGATATAAAGTTTCCACGAAACGATGTGCTCGGACACGCGTGCCTCTCCTGAAGAATCCTGCTAATGCCGGTCGATCAGATATAACAGCGGGAAAAGATAAATCCATACAATATCGACGAAGTGCCAATAGAGACCGATGTTTTCAACCGGAGTGTTGTACCCCGGCGTGAAACGTCCCTTTAGGGACTGCGACACGAGCCAAAGGAGCAAGCCCGCGCCTATGATCATGTGGAGGGCGTGCAAGCCGGTCATGGCAAAGTAGAGAGAAAAGAAAAGCTGGGCGTGGGCGTTGACGGCCACCTGGCTGCCAGACCGGTCTTCGGCCTCCTTCAGTTCCTTTTTTTCCCTTCGGAGATCGGCGTCATCCAAGTGGCAGACGGAAGGATTGTTCGTGCAGTAGTACATGTCAAAGCTGGCGCCGGGGATGTGATGCTCGACATACTTGTCGTAATATTCGATACCTTTGATTCCGAGAAAGACCGTGCCTAAAATCAGTGTGAGAATCAGGAAGACCGTGACGAGCTTTTTCTTGCCAACTTGAGCGGACCAGACGGACATGGCCATCGTCAAGCTGCTACCGATGAGGACCACGGTGTTGATGGCTCCCCACTTCAACAGGATGGTGCGGCTGGAGAAAGCGAAAACGTCGGGGTAGGCGTGCCGGTTGATGGTGTAAGTGAGGAACATACCGCCGAAGAAAAGAATTTCTGTGATCAGGAAGGTCCACATGCCCAGCGTGGCGGATTCCTTCTGCTGTTCCAGCGTTTGAAATTGTCCGAACAGTTCTCCCGTGCGGTGCACGCGGTACTCCTCTTTGACTTCAGTTCGTCCCGCGCTGAATGCCGCGGAGCGAGCGGGGCCTCGGCCTAGCTGCTCAGACTCTTAGGTTCAACGAGCCCCTAACTTCAAAAGGCAATTCCAAAACCTAGCTCCAAGACCAACTTCAAATCGTTCGCTAATCGTCTCCATGAGCCGGCGCCAGCGACGGCGGAGTGGTTGCTCCAAGCCCAAGATCGGGCCGGTTCTTGTAGTCGTATGGTTCCCAGTCGACGACCGGCGTCACCTCGAAATTCTCTGTTGGCGGCGGCGATGGCGTGCGCCATTCCAGACCAGTGGCAGGCCACGGGTTGGGGCCGGCGACTTTGCCGTAACGCATGGACCACGTCAAGTAAATCATCGGGAGCAAATAACCGAGCGCCAGAATCGAAGCTCCCGCAGTAGACATGACGTTGAGCACTTGAAACTCGGGAGGATAGTTGTGGTAGCGGCGCGGCATGCCCAGATAGCCCAGAACAAATTGAGGGAAGAACGTGAGATTGAAGCCGATGAAGAGCACGACGGCGGCGGTTCGCGCCAGAAACTCCGGATAAAGCTTTCCGGTGATCTTTGGCCACCAGAAGTGCAATCCGCCGACATAACCCATGACGGCGCCGCCAACCATGATGTAGTGGAAGTGGGCGACGACGAAGTACGTGTCGTGGATGTGGATGTCGAGGCCGAGCCAGGCGAGGAACAGGCCGGTCAAGCCGCCGATCAGGAACAAGCCGATAAAGCCGAGGGCGTAGAGCATCGGCGTGTCGTACGAAATGGAACCTTTGTAAAGCGTGGAAGTCAAGTTAAAGACTTCCACCGCGGAGGGTATCGCGACGAGATAGCTGAGCAGCGAGAAAGCCAGCGCGGCG
>DASXMM010000198.1:0-8369 GCA_036495665.1 Candidatus Acidiferrum sp.
GTCGCCTACACCGAACACGGCGTGGTCGTCGACCTCGGCGGAAAGACCGAAGGCCTGATCCCCGCCGCGGAATTCTCCGAAACCGATATTCCGCGCCCCGAGCCGAACGCCACCATCGAGGTCCAGCGCACCGGCGAACACAAAGACGGCTTCACGATCCTCTCCTATCAAAAGGTTCTCCGCCGCCGCACCTGGGAAAAAATCGAAGCCGCCTACAAAGCCAAAGAAACCATCACCGGCAAAGTGGTCGACCGCATCAAGGGCGGCCTCGTCGTCGATATCGGCGTCCGCGCCTTCCTCCCCGGCTCGCAATTCGATCTTCGCCCCACCCAGAATCTCGACGACCTCACCGGCACCGAAGTCCAGGTCCGCGTCACCAAGCTCAACCGCCGCCGCGGCAACGTCGTCGTCAGCCGTCGCGCACTTCTCGAAGAAGAGCTCCACGCCAAGCGCGCTCAACTCATGGAGACTCTCCACGAAGGCCAGGTCGTTCACGGCCACGTCAAAAACGTCACCGAATACGGTGCCTTCGTCGACCTCGGCGGCATCGACGGCCTGCTCCATCTCACCGACCTCAGTTGGGGCCGCGTCAAGCATCCTTCCGACGTCGTCAAGCCCGAGCAAGAGCTCGACGTCATCATCCTCAAGTTCGACAAGGAAAAGCAGCGCGTCTCCCTCGGCCTCAAGCAACTGATGCCCGATCCCTGGGTCAACGCCGCCGAAAAATATCCCGCTGGCGGCAAAGTAAGAGGCAAAGTGGTCGGCGTCGTCGATTACGGCGTCTTCGTCGAACTCGAGCAAGGCATCGAAGGTCTCGTCCACGTCACCGAGCTAAGCTGGTCCAAAAAAGCCCAGCATCCGTCCAAAGTCGCCAAAGTCGGCGAAGAAGTCGATGTAGTCGTCCTCGACATCAAGCCCAGTGATCGCCGCGTCTCCCTCGGCATCAAGCAAGCCCTGCCCGATCCCTGGCTCCTTATTGCCGAGAAGTATCCCGTCGGCACCATCGTTACCGGAAAAGTCCGCAACATCGCCGAATTCGGCGCCTTCGTCGAAATCGAGGAAGGCTTTGACGGCCTCGTTCACGTCGGCGACGTGAGCTGGACCGAACGCATCAAGAATCCCCACGAAGTCTTCAAAAAGGGCGAGCCGGTCACCGCAAAAGTTCTGAAAATCGACCCGGACAATCGCCGCGTCTCTCTCGGCATCAAACAGGTGAACGACATCTGGGGCGAGTGGTTCAAGCAGCACAAAGTCGGCCAGATCGTGAAAGGCAAAGTTTCGCGCATCGCCACCTTCGGCGCTTTCGTCGAACTCGGCGACAATATCGAAGCTCTCTGCCATAACACCGAAATCGAAGAGCGCAAGCGCCGCGACGACGGTCACGCCCCTATGCAGCGCACCAGCACCGGCCCGCTGAAGAGCGCCGGTCCGCTCGAACCGGGCAAAGAGTACGACTTCAAAATCATCAAGATCAGCCCAGAGACGCGCCGCATCGGATTGAGCTATCGCGCCGCCGCCAAGCAAATCGAGCGCAAGGAGATCGAGCAGTATCGCTCCACCTCGAAATCCTCCTCGACCGCGACGATTGGAGACGCGCTCAAATCGAAGCTGTCGGCTCGCTAGCGAAAAATCGCTCGCTCCCGCGGCCAACTTTTTAGCATCAAACCGGTGCGCTCCCCAGGGTGCCCGGTTGCAAGGCAACAGGGGCAGCACAATTTCATTTACCTGCGGGTCAATTTAGTGATAGGAAGAGGGACAACCGGACGGTTCTCTCCCCTCTAAGCCGTTTGGCAACAAGAACCTGCGGCCGCCGTTACTCTGGCTCTGCAACGAGGCATAGGCACGATGACCAAGCAACTCACGCTGACGAAGGCCGACCTCATCCAGGAGGTCGAACGCATTACGGAGCTCAAGCGCTCCGAATCCGAGACCATCGTCGAAACCATCTTCGACAGCATCATCGAGTCCCTCCAGAACGGCGACAAAATCGAAATTCGCGGTTTCGGCAGCTTTCGAACCCGCCAGCGTCGCGGCCGCGTAGGCCGCAATCCAAAAACCGGCGCGAAAGTCGAAGTCCCGCCAAAGAAAATTCCTTTCTTCAAACCCAGCAAAGAGCTCAAGGATTTTGTGAACAGCGCCGAAGCCGCAGCCTCTGCGGGAGCAACTTCCGCCTCCCCAACTGCCGGCGACGCCAAGCACCCCTAACCCTTTTGGAGTGCGGCGGCTCGACGCCGCTTTTTTTTTCCACACATCCGGCCTGAGCGCGTTTCCTCCGAAAATGTGGCACAGGTTTCAACCTGTGCTGTTTTCAACTTTAGACCTTCAACTCTTTAACGTTTTGCGTGACCGCGACTCCCACTCGCCTTTTGCGCTATTCTGTCCGCGCAAGTTTTCTCCCGAGGACACCCGTCGATGGATTATCTCTGGACTCCCTGGCGCTACCAGTACATGGCCCAAGTCACCGCCGGAATCCAACCCGAATGCATTTTCTGCGACGCCGTCGCGCTAAACAAAGACGACCAAACGCTCATCGCCTATCGCGGCGCAAAAGTCTTCGTCATCCTCAACCGCTTCCCCTACACCTCCGGCCACGTCATGGTCGTCCCCTACAAGCACGTCGCCGAGCTGAATCTCTGCGATGCCGGCTCGCTCGATGAAATGATGCAACTCGCCCAGCGCATCGAAAAAGTCTTTAAGACCGAGTACATGCCCGACGGCATGAATCTCGGCATGAACCTCGGACGCGCCGCGGGAGCCGGCGTCGCCGGTCACCTCCATCTCCACGCCCTCCCGCGTTGGTTCGGCGACTCCAACTTCATGACCGTCACCGGCGAAACCCGCGTCCACCCCGAAGAACTAAAAGTCACCTACGACCGCCTCCGCAAAGCCCTGGCCACCTGACCACGTTTTCGCGCCCTCGCCTTCTTCTACATTCCACCCGCCTGTTTCCTGTTTTCTCTCCCTCTCCGTGTCCTCTGTCTCCTCTGCGTTCCTCTGTGTAATGTTTTTCCCGTCTTCTGCGCTAAACTAACCACGCTCATGAATCTCGACCTAACCGAAGAACAATCTCTCCTCCAAAAAACCGTCCGCGAATTCGCCGAATCCGAAGTCCGCCCGCTCGCCAAAGAACTCGACGAAACCGGCCACTTCCCCCACGCCACCTTCAAAAAAGCTGCCGAACTCGGCCTGACCGGCATCGCCCTCCCCGAATCCGAAGGCGGCGCCAACTTCGATCACATCGCCTACACCATCGTCATCGAAGAAATCTCCCGCTGCTGCGCCTCCACCGGCGTAATCCTCTCTGTCCAAAATTCTCTCTACTGCGATCCCATCCACCGCTACGGCACCGCCGAACAAAAAAAGAAATTCCTCGAACCTTACGCCCGCGGCGAAAAAATCGGCTGCTACGCTCTCACCGAACCGCAAGCCGGCTCCAACGCCGCCGCTCTCCAAACCAAAGCCGTCCTCCGCGGCGACAAATACGTCATCAACGGCACCAAAGCCTGGATCACCAACGGCGGTGCCGCCGACGCCGCCATCGTCTACGTCAACACGCATCCCGAAAAAGGCGAAAAAGGCATCACCGCATTAGTAGTGGAAAAAGGCACCACGGGTTTCAAAACCGGCAAAGAAGAAAAAAAGCTAGGCATCAGCGCCACCGCCTGCTGCGAACTAATCTTCACCGACTGCGAAGTCCCCGCCTCCAATCGCATCGGCAACGAAGGCGAAGGCTACAAAGTAGCCCTCTCCACGCTCGACGGCGGCCGCATCGGCATAGCCGCCCAGGCCACCGGCATAGCCCAAGGCGCGTTCGAAGCCGCCCAAAAATACGCCCAAGAGCGCCTGGCCTTCGGCCATCCCATCGCCCAATTCCAAGCCATCCAATTCATGCTAGCCGACATGGCCACCGAACTAGACGCCGCCCGCCTCCTCGTCCGCAAAGCCGCCTGGAAGCAAGACACCAACTCCCGCTTTAGCATGGACGCCGCCATCGCCAAACTCTTTTCCAGCGAAATGGCCACGCGCGTCACCCACAAAGCCATCCAAATCCACGGCGGCAACGGCTACTCCCGCGAATACCCCGTCGAGCGCAACTACCGCGACGCCCGCATCACCGAAATCTACGAAGGCACCTCCGAAATCCAGCGCCTAGTCATCTCCTCCTGGGTTTTGCGGTCCTAACATCGAGTTGAGCGATTACTGATAGGTCCAGACACAGCAGGAGCGCCGTGGTTGTTGCGGTCCTCAACGCATATCTGATCTTAGGCTTTGGCTTCGATCTCCACGACAGCGGCTTGCCCGAGAAGTGTACGGAACATTTTCCTTATGAGCTTGTTGGGTTCAACGTGCGGTCCTTGCTGTCCGATCGGAGTGCACCAGACCTCCGAATGCGCGTAGTTATCTTCGCCAGGAACATGGCGTGGGAGGAAGGTGTGCGTCGCAGGCCCGGGATCGACGAGTAGCTCCGGCGGTATGTCTTGGACCCTGAATGAAACGACGCCCATATCCGCGTATGCGTCGGTTGGATGAATAAGAACGTCGGCAACCTCGCTGAACTTTTGTCGGTTTACTGACGGTGCAGAGGACAGAGAGACGTTAAGAATTACTCCCTGCCAATCTGCCTTGCGATATCGACGGAAAAGTCTCTCAGTCGCCTGAAAATCTTGGTCCTCTGGGCGACCGTTTCTCATTAGCCGCTCAGGAATATCAGCCACGAATGTGGTCCTGAATCACCTTAAGTGCCGCCCTTATCGAGTCGTCCGACGAGTCAGTGCTGAGAAGGGACGGCGTTTCCTTCCCGACATAACGCACGCCGAAAACCTCGCCGTCGTTAGAACACTCAAGATCGGCGTAGCGGTCCCCCCGAATGAAGCACAACGCAACACCACCGTCGGCCGAGGGCAGGATCCGCAGGGCTGCTAGGTCCGACCCTTCGATGAATGCAATCACGCGTGACGCATTCTGTGTAGCTGTGCGGGAAGGCGCCGGCGCGTCATAGCTGTCCCATCCCTGCTCCAACCACTCCAGGTCTCGCACTTGGTCTAGTGCGGACAGCTTTGTACTGAAGACGCTTAACCACTCCGTGGCTCTCGGGTCCGACCATTTCTCGTGCAGTACTCTACCGGTCGGACCCATAGAGTGGTCGTGGTAGAGGTAGTAGCGTTCGGTTGGCCGTTCTTGAAGAAACGCTAGCGCCATCAGCTTATGAGCCCCCTGGTTTTGTCGGTTATAGAAGCCTCGAAGTACACGCCTTGTCGTTCGTGTAGCTCCTCGAGTTTACTCCAGAGCTCGTCATCGCCCATAATCCCTAAGCCCTCTACCCACAATTCGAGGTCGAGGACAATCGGGACTTCCTGCGCGCCCGGGGCAAGGTTGCCCGGACCTTCTGTTATCACGAGGAATCCGTTTAAATCCGGCTGGGGAATAGTGAGACGCATCGTAAAGGAGATCATATCGCGTCGCGCCGCGGGTAGCTTTCGGGACAATTCGGGAAATGTGTTTAAGTAATCCTCCAGTTCAACCGAGGGACCGGGAAAGATGAACTGATTGATGTATCTAACAGCTAGACGGGTAACCGACTTTGGTTTAGCAAAATCTCTATAAGCCCGCCAGAACGTAGATGTTTCTTCTCGGAGCGCCTTCCACCCGGTGTACGGCGCTAGCCGGCTAGAGGTGAGCCCATCGGTCCTTACTTGCAGTATCTGCTTTTCATCTGCTCTGAAGAGCACTAACGCAAAGGGCTTCCTCTCGACGGTCGCTTTGTCTTCAGCGCCGAAGGTGAACTGACCTTGCCCAAGAAACCGGGTTTCGGTGCGCGGATGCGAGTCCCGCAAGGACGTCGCGAAGCCCTGGAGTAGTTCCAAGCTGAGCCCGGATCGGGCTTCGGTTTTTATGTCTATGAGCGTCTCGACGATTGGTGACTTGCCGTAGGACATGTCGCCCGATTCTATACTAACAGGCATCGCTTTGGGATCTCTACAGACACCTGATATCGAAGTTCCGAGGCACGCACTTTTCAGGCCTAAGGGTGCGCATTTCGTTCGCGCACTCCGCAATGCGCGCGCCGTCTCCATTTTTCAGATGCGATATCTTGAACTAAGCGCATCTTGAACTCACCAATTTTAGTTCGCCTGGTAATCTGATAAACTTCAGCTCTGGAATCGCTATGGCAAGAAAAAACAAACGAACCAACGAACAAATCGCCACTGAGCTTGCGTCTTTGGCCGTGGAACACCTTAAAGACCTACCTCCACTGGCACGCGAAGCCCGCATCGCCGAATTTGGCCGCCGTGTTTCTAAGTCCCGCCAAGCTGACGCCCCCGTCTCCGGCACGCGAGACTTTTTTTGGTCGCCAACCCTCGAACAACTGGCGGAGGCCCAGGGAGTGACGTCCTTGAAGAGTCCTAACGACCTGGCCGGCGGCTGGCCCGCTGAGGAAAGCATTGATGACTTCCTCGACCTGACTCGCCGGACCAGGCGCTAGTCCCTTCACCATTCAACGGACAACCGCATCTCGTAGCAAGCTGGAGGACAGCTTGCTACTATATTGTGCGATGACTAAGGAAAACCACAACGCGAGCAAGAGCGTTCAGAGGGCCGCCACGATCCTGGAAAAGCACTTCGCCACGCTGACGCCTGCACAAGAAACAAAAGCTCGCAAGGAATTGCACACACTGGCTACTTGTGTTTCGCGCCGTGCTCGCGGAAGAGCTTCACGAGCAGAGAACAACGGAGCGTAACCAACTGCTCCAAAAGTATTTAACTAATCACTATTCACTACCCACTACTCACTTTTCCTCAGAAACCGTCTCACCAAACTACAAAATTCCCTCTAACTCCTTCCATCCACTCCACTTCCGCGTCTCACGTTCGAATGATAAAACTACAGTACTATACCTTGACAGTAATCCAGCTCCGCGCTACTATTCCCCATGGTCGCCCCACTGAACCCACCCTCATCGTCCTGCGTTCCCTCGCCCTACCCACGTTCCACGACCCGCGATTCACTATCTCTTTCGCTTTCATACTCTTGCGCACTCTTTTGCGTCGGGCAAACTCGCAACTCCTTTTGTTTCAGAATCTTCCACACTCTTTCTACAAAAGACCCGGGGTGGGGGTGCCTCGCCACTCGTTTACCCCGAGTTTCGAGGGGCCACTCACCTGCCCGCCCCTCAGTTCCGTTATATCCTGTCAACGTGCTGGAACTCGACTGCGGCCTCGAATTCGATCCCGCCAATGCGGACGAATCTTTCTTCCCCGCCCTGCCGCCCAAACCCGCTGTGTGCCGCATCGAAATGCGCGCCGAAAACGCCGAACCGCTCCTGATTCGCACCCAGAATTTGCGCCGCCGCCTCCAACGACTCCTCGGCCCTCCCGATCCAGCAAGCAAGCGCCTCAACCTCCGCGATCTTGCCCGCAGCATTCGCTACCGCCTCACCGGTTCCAAATTCGAGCAAACGCTCACTTACTACCAACACGCCAAACAAACTTTCCCAAAACGTTATCGCGCCCTGACGCGCCTCCGCCCGCCCGCCGTCCTGAAAGTCAGCCTGCGCAACGCCTACCCGCGCTGCTACGTCACGCGCAGCATCCCCGTCGACGAATCCGGCTCGCCAACAGCCGGCGCTTACTACGGCCCGTTCCCGTCCCGAAAGTCCGCTCTCGCTTTCTCCGAACAGGCGCTCGACCTTTTCAAAATGCGCCGCTGCCAAATTAAAATCCGCCGCGATCCCACGTTCCCCGGATGCATCTATTCCGAAATGAAAATGTGCCTCGCGCCGTGCTTTGCCGGATGCACCAAAGAGGAATACGACACCGAAGTCCAGCGCCTCGTGCAGTTCCTCGACACCAACGGCAACTCGCTCCGCGCCTCCATCGAAGACGACCGCGAACGCGCCAGTACCGGCCTCGATTTCGAGCGTGCCGCGCAACTCCATAAGCGCATCGAAAAACTCGACGAAGCTCTACGCTTCCGCCCCGAACTCGCCCGCCGCATCGCCGATCTCGACGCCGTAATCCTCCAGCGCTCCGCAGAAGACCAGTCCATCGGCGTCTATGGCATCCACGCGGGCAAACTCGCCGAGCCGTTCTTCCTCCACTTCGGAGAAATCGCCAGCCAGCCGCGCTCCGCCGAACATATTTTCAAGGACTATCTGGAAGGAAACGCCGCACCAGCACAAAACGCCGGCACCACAACCGTCCGCTCGATAACCGCCGCCCGTGATGAGCTAGCCGAACATCTCGCCCTGATCTCCCGCTGGTTCTACAGCAACCCCCGCGAAGGCGAGATTTTCTTTCGCGAAAAGGACTGGCCATACCGTAAGATTCTCCGAGCCTGCTCGCGCCTCCTCGCACCGAGGACCGCCGAA
>DASXMM010000199.1:0-9896 GCA_036495665.1 Candidatus Acidiferrum sp.
AGTTTCGACTTTGGCGGGCTCGGCTTTTGCGTAGAGTTGCTGCAACTCGGTAATGATTTGCTGAACGGTGTGTTGGCCGTCGCAGCGCTCGACGATTTCGAGGCTTGGGCCGTTTAGACGCAGGGCGCGTTCGGGCATTAGTAGGGTGCGTGGTTGCTGGGTTTTTTCGTTCATGCGGCAGCCTGGGGCTAGTTGCGGGTGGCTGTTTGGGTCGATGCTCATGCGGACAGGGCCTCCGTGGACGGACGGAAAGCGCCGGGTGGGGGCCAGCCTGGCTCAACGTAGGCGAAATAGAGAGCGTCGAGTTGGGCCCACAGGATATCGCATTTGGCGCGGAGGGCGGCGTGGGCTTGGTCTTGTTGCTCGCGCGTGGTGGCGTGTTTGACGACCCAGGCCAGCGCGAAGTCGGCATCTTCGGGCGCTTGCGTTAGGCGGCCGGTGAAATAGTCCAAGCCGCCAGAGAGCCAGGGGTAATGTTGGCGAAGGCGATCCATTCGCAGCGTGATCAGCTTTTTTGAAAACATTTCCGTTAGCGAGGAGGCTACCGCTTCCAGATGGGAGCGCGTGGAGACGAAATCTACGTAGGCTTGGACGGCGTAGCGGGTTGCCGGCAGGATGCCTGCGCTACTCAGGGCGGCGTCGCGGTTTAGGCCGGTGGCTTCGACTAATCGCAGCCACTTTTCGATGCCGCCTGGTTTTATGCCGTCGCCATCGTGGTCGAGGATGCGCTTGCGCCATGCCAAGCGAAAGGCGGGATCTTCGCTGCGCGCGAGAATGGCGGCGTCTTTAATAGGGATGCGGCTTTGATAGTAGTACCGATTGAGAGCCCAGGCTTGCAGTTGGCCGCGGGTGAGTTTTCCTTCGTGCATCAGCGCATGAAACGGATGTTTGTGGTGATAGCGCTCTTCGCCGATGGTGTGCAAACCGGCGATGAAGTCGGCTTCGGAGAGCGGCGGGGCGTCGATTGACCGGGTCGTCTCGATGGCTTGGCTCATATTGCGAACTCCATTCCATCATAGGCGATTTCCCAGCCGGCATCACGCACGATGCGGGACTCGGGGCTTTCCTCGTTCAACACAGGATTGGTGTTGTTGATGTGAATAAGGACGCGGCGGGTTTTGCCGGGCCGGAAGGGTTGACGAAGAAGGCCGCGATCGCCCCAGAGCGGCAAGTGGCCCATCTGCCTTGCGGATTTGCTTCCTCTTTGGATGGAGTTGAGCTCGTCGTCTTTCCAGAACGTTCCGTCGAGAATCGCCAGGTCGCTCTCTTCGATGCAGCCCAACCAGTGATCTCCTGTTCCTGGAAGATTGGGAGCGTAAAAGAGCTTTTTTTCCTTGGATACTAGCGTTAGGCCGATAACGGCTTCTTCGGGAGAGAGGCTGTTGCGCAGAGATTCGCTGACGTAATCGGGAAAGGTACCGTTGAGCGACACGGCTTTGCAGAAAAGGCCGCCTTTTTTGTCCGCAGGCGACGGCGGGGTTAGGGGCATCAGGCGATCGAGGGGGAGGGTTTCCCATTTGACCGGCGGATTGGATCGCGCCAGGACGCGAAACAGGCTGTTTTCTTCGCAAAGGATGCGGCGGACAGCGATGGTCGAGAAAACGTGCAGGGGCTGGAATTCGCGCAAGTGGAGGAGGCCCATGACGGCGTCCACATCGGCGCTGGTCAGGATCACCGAGGTGATGGGCGAGTTTCGTGAACCGGCGGGAGGGACAAAGTCAGCAGACGAAAGGACCTGCTGCCTGAGATCAGGGGAAGCGTTCAAAAGGAACCAGCGGGAGCCGTCGATGGAAATGGCGGACTGGGCTTGTGTCCTCGGGCGAGCTTTCACGGTGCCTGAACGCACACCGACGCACTGAGGACACGCACAATTCCATTGGGGGAAGCCACCTCCGGCTGCCGAGCCGAGAACTTTAACGCGCATTCCGGCACGTCAGCAGAGGACCGCGGGTAGCGGTCAAGGCTTTACAGCTCGGCGTTGGCGTATGAGCTAACTTCGCAGTTGAGGTCGATTTCTTCGTGCTGCGGGGTTGTCCATTCCATGGTCAAGGGCTCCTGTAATGAAAGATTCACAACACGAAAAGAATAGCACCGACTTGGTCCGAAGGGAAGAGACGCGCGCAGGTTGGGAAATGCCGAGAGAGAAACGAACCACCATACGACGGCTAGACATTCGTTGGAGCCAAAACCACAACCAGTGGTAGGAAAAAATGCAAGTTTCGGACCGTCACAAAGAGATAGTTCTTTTGGAAAAAGTGTACGTTTTCTCTTGACAAGGCCTCAATTCAGCCTACTATGTGGCTAGAAGTGGTACGAAGTGGTTGGAAGTAGAACAAAGTAGCGCGCGGTCGGGCAAACACAGCGTTCTCGAGGGCAATCGTGAACGTAAGCACTCTGGGCGTCCAAAACAAGCAACTGAACAGGAATTATGAAGCTGCGGGGGAACAGTCCGGCGAAAGTCGACGAGAAGGGGCGTCTCAAAATACCCTCCGTGTTTCTGGACGAACTCCGGGAGTACGGCAACCAGTTTTATATCACAAGTACGACGGGCGAGACCGCAAGAATTTATCCGATGAAGGTATGGTCGGAAATCGAGGACAAGTTGGCGCAGTTGCCGAGCACGCATGTGGCGAAGCAGAAGTTTCTGCTGCGAACAAGTTACTTTGGGCAGCAAGCGGAGTTGGACGGGCAGGGAAGGCTGCTTTTGCCCGCCGTGCTGCGAGAAGCCGCTCAGACGATTGGCGAAGTGGATGTTCTTGGGACGCTGAATTATCTGGAAGTGACAAACCACGCGCGAGTGCTCGATAGGTTGAAGAACGAGCCGTATACGGCGGCGGATGATACAGCGCTAGGGATTTAGGAATGAAGTAAAGAAGCAACGAGATTTGGGAATCGTCGGGCTGGGGCGAAGTGCTGGGGCGCAAAAAAGTTGAGTGCGGCACATACGCCGGTGATGTTGAACGAGGTGCTGGAATGGCTGGGCATCAGGCCGGAAGGAACGTACATAGACGCAACGCTGGGAGCCGGCGGGCACTCAGCAGCGATCGTCGAGAGGCTGACCTCTGGCAGGTTGATCAGCCTGGACCGGGACGCACAGGCGCTGGAATTGGCGCGGGAGCGGCTGAAGATCTTTGGGGCGAAAGTGACGATAGTCCAGTCGCCGTTCTCGAGGATAGCGGAGGCCGTACACGAGTTGGGGATTCAGAAGGTGGACGGGGTCTTGGCCGACTTGGGAGTTTCTAGCATGCAGCTGGATCAAGGAGCCCGGGGATTTTCGTTCCGCGAAGCGGCGGCCCTTGATATGAGGATGAACAGCGCCGATGAGTTGACGGCAGACGAAATTGTGAATCGGTGGTCGGAAAAAGAAATCGCCGACCTGCTCTACCGCGAAGCGGATGAGCACGATTCCAGAAGAATCGCCAAAGCGATCGTAAGGGCGCGGCCCTTGCGAGACACGCTGCACTTGGCAACGACTGTGGCAGGGGCCCGTAAGCAATGGGGAAGGCAGAGACTGCATCCCGCAACAAAAACGTTTCTGGCGCTGCGGATCGCGGTGAATCGAGAGATGGAGGAACTCGGGCAGTTTCTTTCACGGACCCCTGCTACATTGAATTCCGGCGGCCGGCTGGTGGTGCTTAGTTACCACTCGCGCGAAGACCGCATTGTGAAGCACGCGTTGCAAGAGGAAGAGCGTCAGGGAACGCTCAAGGTGCTCACCCGGCACGTGATCCAGCCGACCGAAGATGAGAAGGCGGCCAACCCGCGTTCGCGAAGCGCGAAATTGCGGTGCGCAGAAAGAGTGTAGTTATGAGGCGAACGAAGAAAGCGGTGAGGGCGGAGTTTCACACCGTCAAGCGGATCGATAATTCGCGTTTGGTGAGGAACGTCGAGCCGGCGAAGATGCGGAACCTTTGGCGGACCCTCGGGTTGGGGGGCCTCGTTGCGGCGTTTTTCATGCTGTACATTTTCCAGCATTTTCGCTGCATTGATTTGAGCTTTCAGTTGGAAGACTTGAAAGCGCAGGAGATGAAGGCCGCGGCGTTGAACTCCGAATTGAAGCTGGAGATCGCGGGGCTGCGCAATCCCATGCGTATTGACGTGATTGCGCGCCGCAGGCTTGGCCTGACTCAGCCATTGCCGACGCAGGTACAAGAGTACGAGGCTCCGGACGGCGCAGAAGTTGCCGCTGCGCGTTATGCGAGACCGAACCGGACGCCGTGATTGCCACGATCGGCGTTGCTTTCCAACACCAAAACTTTTTTGCTTTCTTGAGCTTCCAGCGGGAGTCTTTGCCGACCTGAACTCGCCATGCAACAAGACCGCGCCCACGTACGATTGCTAATCATCGCCGGCGTGGCCTTCTTGTGGATGGGCGCGGTTGCCGGGCGGTTGACCTACCTCCAACTCGTACGCCATAGCGAGTATCTATCGCGCGCTCTGCGGCAACAACAACGCTCCTTTGAAATCACTCCGGAGCGCGGCGCGATTTACGACCGCAACGGGCACCCGCTGGCCATGAGCGTTCCCGTGGACTCAGCTTTCGGCGTTCCATCCGAAATTGGTGACGAGCATCTCGCGGCGCGGCTGCTTTCGGGAGTGGTCGGGGTGCCGCAGGAGGTGCTCGAAGCACGCTTCGAGTCGTCGCGCTCGTTTGTGTGGATCTCGCGCAAGTTGCCGCCGGAGAAGGCGGAAGCGATCACCAAGTTGAACCTGAAGGGCGTTTACCTGCAAAAGGAGAATCAGAGGTTTTACCCGAAGCGTGAACTCGCTGCACATGTGCTGGGGTTTGTCGATGTCGATGAGAAAGGTCTTCAGGGCATCGAGCGCGAGCTGGATAGCCAGATCCGGGGTAAGAGTGAACGGATCGTCGTAATGGCAGATGCGCGGCAGCGCTGGTTCGATGGCAGTGAAGCGCGACGTGAACGCGGGGCCAGCGTTGTTCTTACGCTGGATGAAAAGATCCAATACACAGCCGAGCGGGAATTGGCGGCGGCGATGGCCAAGACTCGCGCGGCGGCCGGTACCGTCATTGTGATGAACCCAAATACCGGAGAGATTCTGGCGCTGGCGAACTGGCCGAAGTTCAATCCGAATAAAGCCAGCGACGCCGGGTCTGACACGTGGATGAATCGCGCGGTGAGCGCCATTTATGAGCCGGGGTCGACGTTTAAGCTGATCACTTTGGCGGCGGCTTTCGATCAGGGCATTACACGGCCTGACGAGGTATTCGACTGCGAGAATGGCGCCGTTTATATTTCCGGCCATCGCATCCGCGATCACAAACCGTTCGGGCTGCTGACCGTTTCGGACATCTTGGCGAAGTCGAGCGACGTGGGGGCCATCAAGATTGCTTTGCGGCTCGGCGCTCCGAAATTTTACGATTATATTCGCGCGTTTGGTTTCGGTTCGCTCACGGGAGTCGAACTGCCGTATGAGAGCCGGGGGCGGGTGGCGAGACTTGAGGACTGGAAACCGATTTCGGTCGGTTCGATTTCGATGGGACAGGAAGTCGGTGTCACCCCCGTGCAGCTCATTACGGCGGTTTCTGCGATTGCGAATGGGGGACTGCTTTACAAGCCGCGCATCGTCTCCGAATTGCGGCGAGATGAGAAAGTATTGCCGGCCGAAGGGTTGCTGGCGCCCGCGGAGCCTAAGCGCGTGATTAGCCCGGAAACCGCCGCGACGCTTCGACAGTTAATGGAAGGTGTGGTGTTGCACGGGACGGGACCTGCGGCGCACCTGGATGGGTGGACGTCGGCGGGGAAAACGGGTACGGCGCAGAAGATCGACCCGAATACGGGGCGCTACTCACCGACGCAGTATATTGCCTCGTTCACTGGGTTCGCGCCGCTCAATGATCCGGCGGTAACCATTCTGGTATCGCTGGATTCTCCTGTCGGGCTCCACGAAGGGGGAGAGGTGTCCGCGCCGGTGTTCAAGCGCATCGCGGAGCAGGTGCTGGCTTATCTAGATGTACCGCGTGACGTGCCGCTGAATCCCAAGTTGATCCAGACCGCTTACAGGAAACAGATGAGCGAGGAGATGAGCGCGCTCGAAGATTCCCCCGCAGTGGATTTTTCCGGCCAGCCCGACCCGCCTCCAACCGCATCTCAACCGGGTGAGTCTGGCGGACGGTTTCAAAAGGCTTCGCACAAGGAGCCTTTGACGGTTGCCGTAGACGAGGGCGGCGACATTGAAGTGCCGGACTTTACCGGGAAGACGATGCGCGACGTGACCGATATTGTTTTGAGGCTTGGGCTTGAGCCAGCGCTGGTTGGCAGCGGTCTTGCCACGGGGCAATCGCCGTTAGCCGGTGCGAAGGTGAGGCACCGCGCGAAAATCACTGTGCAGTTCGGGACACCGGTGGAGAAGAAATCGAAGCCACGGAGCGGAATCAGGAATTAGGATGAGAATTGAATTGAGCCAGATAGAAGACACCAGCAGCTCCAAAACGAACCAAGCCGGTGAACGGCGGGAAGAGACGTCGCCGGCGCTCGTCTCCCCCCGAAGCCTGAAATTGCGCGATTTGTTACAAGGGGTCGAAGCAAGTGCTCCGCCTGCGGCCCAGGAACTGGATATTCGCCAGGTGGCGTGCGACTCACGAAAGGTCCACCCGCGCGCGCTCTTTTTTGCGCTGCACGGCGCACAGGCTGACGGAAACGCCTTCATTCGAGATGCGGTTTCGCGCGGAGCGGTCGCGATTGCGAGCGAAGATATCGCGCCCGCGGCGATTCCGTCGAGCGTGGCATGGATTCGCGTGCGCGACGCGCGCAAGGCGCTTGCGGTAACGGCGGCGAACTTTTTTGGGCATCCAGGGGAGGCGTTGCAGCTTGTTGCAGTTACCGGAACGAACGGGAAGACTACGACGACTTCGCTGGTTGACGCAATCGTTAAAGCCTCTGGCGCGAAGACCGGTCTTTTCGGAACGATCGCGTATCACACTCCGCACGGTGATTACCCAGCGCCCAACACCACTCCGGAGTCGGTTGACCTACAGGGATTCTTGGCGGAGATTCGCGATGCGGGCGGGAAGTTCGGCGTGCTGGAAGCCAGTTCCCATTCGCTCAGCATGGATCGTTTGTGGGGCCTCCATTTTGCTGCCGCTGTTTTTACCAACCTGACCCGCGAGCACATGGACTATCACAAGACGTTTGAAGATTATTTCGCGGCGAAAAAGAGATTGTTTGAAGGCACGGGAGGTGGCGTGCCGGAAGTCGCGATAGTCAATTCAGATGACGAGTATGGAAAGCGATTGAGCGGACTGGCGAAGAACACCGTGACCTACGGCCTGGAATCGGATGCGGACATCACCACTAGAAAGTTTCAACTCACGTTTAATGGTTTGACGTTCACGGCGCAAACGCCCGACGGAAAAGTGCAGGTGGCGTCCTCGCTGGTCGGGCGGATTAATGTCTACAACATTCTTGCATCGATTGGCGCGGCGCAGGCGCTGGGGCTATCCACGGAGACCATTGAAGCCGGGATTCGGAGCCTTGAGAGCGTTTCGGGACGTTTTCAACGCATCGACCTTGGCCAACCTTATTTCGTGGTGGTCGACTACGCGCATACCGACGACGCGCTGGAAAACCTCATTCGAACTGCGCGCGAGCTAAATCCCAAGGGGCGAATCATCACGCTTTTTGGATGCGGCGGCGGAAAAGATAGGACAAAGCGGCCGGTGATGGGAGAAGTGACCGGCCGGCTGAGCGATTTGACGATCTTGTCCAGCGACAATCCGCGGAGCGAGGATCCACTGAAGATCATCAGCGACATCATCGTGGGCCTTCAGAAAACTCCCGGGAAGTATTTGATCGAGCCAGATCGGGAAAAGGCCATTGGCGTTGCGATGGACGAAGCGCGTGCTGGAGACATCGTTCTTTTGGCGGGCAAGGGCCACGAGAACTATCAGATTCTTGCGGACAGGACATTGGAATTTGATGACCGCGACATGGCGCGGCGCGCATTGCGCGCACGAGGACATCGCTAAACGCAAACCGGAATTGACACAGGAAAGCCGAAAAACGGCTCAGGGTTTGGCACGTAGCGCGCTTGTCTAACTAGGTTAGAAAGTGTGGCGAGGGCGCGCGAGCCAGGAGTTAACTCGCAAAAGGAGGAGCCCTCAAATACGGTGAAAACAAACCGATACGCGGGGTATCTGCGTAAAGCAAACCCCTTGAGGCATTTATGCGGTGGACGATTGCACAGGTGGCTGGCGCTCTGGGTGTTAGGCCGGGGACGGGACTCGACCCCGTGGCCCGGGTGGCCGGCGTCTCGATTGATTCTCGCACGGTACGTCCCGGAGAACTGTTCGTTGCCATCCACGGACCGCGTCACAATGGACACGATCACGTGGAGGGTGCGCTGGGGCGCGGAGCCCTCGCCGCGGTGGTTGCGGAATCGCAAGTCGGCCGCTTCAACGAGAACATTCGAAGCCGCTGCATCGTCGTGGGCGACACTTTCGAGGCGCTCAAACAGCTCGCTAGTGCTGTGCGCAAAGCGTGGGGCGGGAAAATTGCTGGCATCACGGGCTCCGTGGGCAAGACCACAACAAAAGAGATCCTGGCGGCACTGCTGGGCTCGAAGTTGCGGGTCCTGAAGTCAGAAGGAAATTTCAATAACGAATATGGCTTGCCTCTAACGCTGTTTCACCTGGAGGATGCGGATCAGGCGGCGGTGCTCGAAATGGGGATGTCCCGGCGCGGGGAACTGGCGCGGCTTGCAGCAATTGCGTCTCCTGATGTGGGCGTGGTGACCCGCGTTGCGCCAGCGCATCTGGAATTTTTTGCGTCTGTGGATGAGATTGCGCTAGCGAAACGCGAGTTGATCGAAGGGTTGAACGGGCGGGAATCGACTGCCGTCTTGAATGCGGATGATCCACGCGCGGCTGCGTTCGGAACATCCGCGCCGGGGCGCGTACTGACGTACGGGATCGACGCACCGGCATTTTTCTCCGCGGCCGCGATTGAAGACCGCGGAGCACTGGGCTCCGCGTTTGATTATGTGAGTCCCGAGGGGCGCGTGCGATTGGAACTTCCTGTGCCCGGGCGACACGCAATTTACAACGCACTGGCTGCGCTCGCAGCAGCCAGCGTGTGGAATATCGGCGCCGCTGAGGCGCAGAGTGTGTTTCGAACGTTGCGCGTGCCCGCGATGCGCGGCGAGTTACTTCGTTTTTCGAATGGTGCGGCGCTGATCAACGATAGTTACAACTCGAGCCCTGCCGCGCTGCACGCCATGGTGGCCGTGTTGGCCGCGACACCGAATTTTCAGCGGCGCATTTTGGCGGCAGGTGAGATGAGAGAGCTCGGTGTAGCCTCGCCGGCTTTGCATCGCGAGGCCGGGATTTTCGTTGCGAAAGCGGGCAAAGTGGATTGGGTCGTCGGCGTGGAAGGCGATGCCCAGGAAATCGTCGAGGGTGCGGTGGCCGCCGGAATTCCGCGTGAGCGCACGCGATTTTTCTCTTCCTCCGAGGAAGCGGCGAAATTTTTAGAGGAGTTTTTCAGGGCGGGCGATGTGCTCCTGGTGAAAGGATCGCGTGGAGTGAAGATGGAACGCATCGTCGAAGCGTTGCTGGGACGCTATGTGGCGGCCGGCGAAGCCTCGCAGCAAGAGGTACGGCACTGAGATGCTTTACTACCTCCTCTACCATGTCTTGCAGCGTTATTTCAGCCCGCTGAACGTTTTTCGCTACATCACGGTTCGAACCGTCTACGCGAGCCTGACGGCGATGTTTCTTACGCTCGTGTTCGGCCCGTCGCTGATCCGCCGTTTGCGCGAACTGAAGATCGGGCAGTACATCCGCGAGGAGGGTCCGCAGGCACACCAGAAAAAAGCGGGCACACCGACGATGGGCGGCGTGCTGATTGTTCTATCTACGGCAGTGCCCACGCTCCTGT
>DASXMM010000200.1:0-7145 GCA_036495665.1 Candidatus Acidiferrum sp.
GCGTTGTCCTCGTCTTCGACAATCAGCACGCGATCCTTGCGCTCCAGCGGTTCCATCGCGCGCGCTGCACTCCTCGCTTCATCCCCCATGCGTTTACGCCTCTCCCACGCGGCTCATCTCATTTTCGCAGATTTTCGTGCAGGCTGGACACTTCGACTGTAACAAGCGAACGCCACGCTTGCCAAGCGGATGCTGGCAGGCGGCCGGAGCTTTTTCGCCCAAAATCTCCCGATTGAATCGCACATCAAAACGCAGAGCTGGCGCAGCCTCCGCGCTGCGCCAGCTCATCCCCGGCGTCGACAAGTCGTTCGTCGCGTCTAACAGACGCCGCTATCCAATATCGTCTACAAATCCGGCTGTGAGCTGCCGGTCGTCGACTTCTCTCATTCCTTCACTAAGTAAAGCGCCCGCTCCAATTCCAACTCCAGTTTCACGCCCTTTGGCAACTCCACCTCGTGCCCTCGCCCACTCTCCACGAGATAAGCCGTGATCGCCCCCAACGCCGCACCCTCCGCCGCTTCTTTCTTGTCTTTGTCTTTGACGCCTTTCACCGCACCGAGCGCCGCCCCCGCCGCTGCTGCTTGCGCCGCGTCTTCCTGCGTGCTGCTTCTTCCCTCGATAAGCCCCTCTTGACCCGCCTTCGTACGCACGCTGTGCTCGCCCGGGACGCTCACCACTTCCGCGACGATCGGTAAACGGCCAAACTTGGTGTGAATCTCATCAAACGTCAGCCAAATTCTCGCCCGTCCCGTCGTCCCAGCCGATTCCACATGGCTTACGTGCCCTTCGATCTCCGCCCCAGACGGCAAATAAATCCCGCTACCTGCTTCGAGTGGCTCCAGTGTCTTCACCTTGAACTTTGCTCTGTCCGCCGTGCCCCTGGAGCCCAACTCATCTTGTAAAGCGACCAAGAATTTTGTCCCCGGCGCAACGCCGTAAGTTTCCAGCGGCAGTCCATGCCGCTGTCCGTCCGCCGATTTAGCGGGCTGCTGCTCGATCGAAGGCTGCACCTCGGGTGCGCCAATCTTGTCCTCCGAGACCACCGGCCTCTCCTGCGACGATTGCGGCACGCGATCCTGCGACGACACCGGTGCCTGGGCCGCACGCCCGATTGCGCCCCCGAACATCACGCCGAGCACCGCGATTCCCGCGAAAGGCCGCCCCGAATTCCGCGTCCACATGATTGCCTCCTAAACGCCATCCCGTCTGCAATGAGATGCAGGCAGTACACCATTGCTGCTGCTTCCGCGGTGCGGCAACTGGCTGAAAACTCAACCAGTTGAAAGGGGGGCGAATGCGCCGAGATGGGGCACAGAGGCGAGTGTCGGAAATTTGCGCCACTCCACTGCAAGACAACGCCGACAGTTCCATTATTCGGAAAGAAACCGGCGAATCTTCCGCAAGACCTGCGCATACATTGCTGGAGTCACGCGACCAGTCTGCGTATTTTGCTGGCTTGGGTGGTAAACACCAAAAAGTCTCGCCCCAGCGCCGGGCAGCTTAGCCTCGGCGCCATGGGCGAACGGAAACGCCGCCCGTGACGTGATCGCGCCGCCCTGTTTCAAAATTTCGAGGTACGCATCCCACGCGATTTTTCCCAGCGCCAGCACCGCTTTGGGACGCAGAATTTCCAGTTCGCGTACCAAATATCCCCGGCAATTCATAATTTCCGATGGCAGCGGCTTGTTAGCAGGCGGCGCGCAGCGCACGGACGCCGCCACGTACGCGTCCTTCAACTGCAGCCCGTCATCGCGCCGCACCGACGTCGGCTGATTCGCGAATCCTGCCTCGTACAAAGCCGCAAAAAGAAAATCTCCAGAACGGTCGCCCGTAAAAACTCGCCCCGTCCGGTTTCCGCCGTGCGCGGCAGGCGCAAGCCCCAAAATCAACAGCTTCGCGTTGGAATCGCCGAATCCCGGTACCGGCTTGCCCCAATACTCCCAATCGCGAAACGCCCGCCGTTTGACACGCGCCACTTCTTCGCGGTACGCCACCAGTCGGGGACACTTCCGGCAAGCGACAATTTCCTCATTCAGGATTCGGAGCGCCACACGCTTCTCAGCCATAGTGGAAGAGAATAGTCGAAATAAGTAGATAGCCGACAGCGGTATTAGGAGAGAAGCAGCTACGGAGTGCGTTGCCCCATCATGCGATTCAACTCCGCATAGGGAATGGTCACCTGCGTCAACGAGTCGTATGATCCATGCACCAGCCAATCTTTCGCCACACGCTGAAACGCTCCCATCGCCGCGCGCATCGCCGACGATCCCGCGCTTACGCGAGCCACTCCCATTTTTTCCAGCTCGTCGAGCGAAGGACAGCTGGCTGAAGCCAAAATGTTCAACGGCGCGCCCAAAGCTTTCACCAATGTCGCAATGATTTCACGATCGCAAAGGCCCGGCACAAACAAACAATCCGCCCCCGCCTCGCGATAAGCGCGCAACCGCTCGACAGTCCTCTCGAATCGCGTGCCCTCTGGCCCAATCGGCATCAGATAAATATCCGTCCGCGCATTAATTACGACAGGCACTCCCAATGCAGCCGAAGTCTCCCGAATCGCGCGAATTTTCTTCACCTGAAGTCCCAACTCCACGTGCGAACTCTCGTCGTCTCCGGTGACGTCCTCAAAATTCAGTCCCACCGCGCCCGCGGCCACCATTGCTTTTGTGAAATCGGCAATCTCCTCCGGTGTTTTGCCGTAGCCGGATTCCAAGTCCGCGGTCACCGGCACGCGCACCGCCCGCGCGATCCTTGATACAGCATCCAACATTACGTCGCGAGAAATCCGCTGCCCGTCGGGATACCCAAGCGAAAATGCCATCGCTGCGCTGCTCGTCGCGATGGCGGGATAGCCCAACTCCTCCAGAATCCGCGCGCTGACCACATCCCACGCATTCGGCAAAGCCAAAATCCGCGGGCTATGATGTAGCTTCCGAAGTGCCTCGGCCTTCTCCGCTTGCGCCTTAATATCCATAAAAACTCCCTCAGAAAAAATCCCGCAATTACGCAGCTACCATTAAGTTAGGTCTTCGCTCTTTGCGGCGAAACATCCAATTTGGAGAGCTATTTCCTCTGCTTTTGGAAGCCGCAATTATCGCCGGCTCAAAACGTCAGCGAGGACCACAGCCTGGTTGTTCTGCTCATCCTTCGCCCCATAGACCAATGTAAGCGTTCCGTGCTCCTTCTCCATCTTCCTAAGTTCCTTAAGCAATTCTTTCTTTTGTGCCAGCTCACTTCGGTACTTTTTTTGAAATCCGCTCCACTTTTCCGGCTCATGTCCAAACCACTTCCGCAACGCATCGCTCGGAGCCACATCCTTCATCCACTGGTCAAAGTGCGCAGTCACTTTCTTGATTCCGCGGGGCCACAATCGATCCACCAGCACGCGCCACCCGTCCTCTTTCGCCGGTTTTTCGTACGCTCGCTTGATTTTGATCATCGTTGCACTCAATTCGGTACTGCTTTCCGGCTGGCCAAACACTCAGCAATATCCGGCCCTCGTGCACTCCGTCACCGCAAAACGGCAAGCACCTCATCATGAATCTTCCCATTCGTGCTAATCATGTTTCCGCTATAAATCGAACGTTTACCCTCGAGATCCGTCGCTCGCCCGCCCGCTTCCTCCACAATCAACCCCAGCGGAGCCAAATCCCACGCCTTCGAATGCAAATCCAGCGCCGCTTCTGTCGACCCCTCTGCCACCAGCATGTGCTGCCAGAATCCTCCCAGCGAGCGCCCGTGTTTTGCCGCATCCAAGAGCCGCCGCATCTTCAGGATCTTCTCTCGATTCTTGTTCGGCCCTGTACCTCCGGTAAACGCCATTCCCTGATTCAGCTTTTCGACGCGCGAAACATGAATTCGCTTACCATTTCGAAATGCGCCTTCGCCGCGATAGGCCCACCAGCGTACGCCTAGTGCGGGAGCACTCGCCATCCCCGCCACAATTTCACCGTCGCGTTCAATTCCAAGCAGCGTTCCAAACGTGGGAATCCCGCGCGAAAACTCTTCCGTCCCATCGATCGGATCAATAATTAGCCGCGCGCGCCCAGTCGCTGCCGGTCCCTTCGCGTTCTCGCCGCCCATCTCTTCGCCCAAAACGTCCATTGCCAGTCCGCTGGCCGCAACTCTCTCTCTCGCCATCTCTTCCACGCCGCGATCCGCCTGCGTCACCGCCGAGCCATCGTCCTTCGTATCGATGCGAATCTCGTCCGCCCGAAAAAATCGCATCGCAATGGCGTCCGCTTCCCGCGCAAGCCCTTCGAGCAGCGCCCCGTACTCGTCTCGGTATCCCATTCCCTCTCCCCGTGAGAAATTTTCAAGCGGAGCCCGCTTCTCCCAACCTCAGCCCAGCTCCTTGAACCTTAACTCTGAACTTTTCGCCTTCTTTCTCCCGCCAATTGACACTACTACCTTCGGCCTCTAGCATACAAAGTAATGGCCCCGAGCACCCAAGCTGACAGTGGCACCGTCCTCGACCGCATCCTCCACGCGCGCCGTCTCGAGGTCGACCACCGCAAACGTGTCCTGCCGGAAACCGCGCTGCGCTACGGTGTGAACGCCGCAACTCCGCTCCGCGATTTTCCCTCCGCGCTCACACGCGATTCGCTAAACATTATCGCAGAGCTGAAGCCGGCCTCTCCATCAAAAGGAATTCTCCGCGATCCGTTCGATCCCGTCGAACTCGCGCGCACTCTCGAAGCCGCCGGCGCCGCCGTACTCTCAGTGCTCACGGAAGGCGAATTCTTTGGCGGTTCGCTGAAAAATCTTCGCGACGCGCGCAAAGCCGTAAAAATCCCCGTCTTTCGCAAGGATTTTATCTTCGACCCGTGGCAAGTCTGGGAAACACGTGCCAACGACGCCGACAGCTTCCTGCTCATCGTTGCCGCGCTGGGCGATGAACTGCTCCGCGATCTCATAGCGCTCGGTCGCGAGTTGAAGATGGAGCCGGTCGTCGAAGTTCACACCGCCGCCGAACTCGAACGGGCGCTGGGTGCCGAAGCCCGCATCATTGGCGTCAACAATCGCGACCTAAAAACTCTCCAACTGCGCGTCGATACGTCGTTCGAATTGATCGAGCGCATTCCGGAGAACTGCATTGCAGTTAGCGAATCCGGTCTCCGCACCCACGACGATCTCGCCAAACTCCGCGCGGCCGGTTTCGACGCTTTCCTCATCGGCGAAAGTCTTATGCTCTCGCCCGATCCAGGCGCCGCCCTCGGAACTTTTCTTGGCCGCTCCGCGCTTCCGGTCTGACCCGCCATGATCCTCGTCAAGATTTGCGGCATCACCAACTGGCCGGACGCCAAAGCCGCCTGCGACGCAGGCGCCAACATGCTCGGCTTCAACTTCTACGAAAAAAGTCTTCGACGTGTTTCGACGGTGGAAGCCGCCACCATGCGCGCGAAGCTCCCTGCGGGCGTGCAGGCTGTAGGCCTCTTTGTCAACGCCAAGCCCGCCGAAATTAATTCGCTGCACGCGTTCGTCCGGTTCGCCGCCGTGCAACTCCACGGCGACGAAACTCCAGTCGTCGTGTCCGAAGTGTCGCGCACCGTTCCGGTGATCAAAGCCTTTCGGGTGGCCGCGGATTTTCCGCTTTCCACACTCGACAAATATCACGATGCATTTGCGTTTCTGCTGGATGGCGCTCGTGCGGGCCAATTTGGCGGCACCGGCGCCAGCGCCGATTGGAATGTCGCCCGCCGCGCGGTCGCCGTACACCGTATCATTTTAGCGGGCGGTCTTACGCCGGAAAACGTGGGCGCAGCGATTCGCACCGTGCGACCCTATGCGGTTGATGTCGCCAGTGGCGTAGAATCGAAACCCGGCAAAAAGGATCACGCCAAGCTGCAAGCGTTCATCGAAGAAGTCCGCCGCGCCGACCAGGAGTTGGAAGCGCCGCAGACGGGACAAGCCGGGCCAGTGGGACAGACATTCGCGTCTGTCGACGAGGCCCGAAAGAAGACACCATGAGCTCGACTCTCCAGTCCGCCACCCTAGCTCCTGGCCGCTTCGGCCCCTATGGCGGCCGCTATGTCCCCGAAACGCTGATGGTCCCGCTGTTCGAATTAGAGCGTACCTACGAAGCAGCAAAATCGGATACACAATTCCAAGCCGATTTCGCCGATCTTCTGAAAAATTTTGCGGGCCGTCCCACGCCGCTGCAATTCGCGAAACGCCTCACGTCTCACCTCGGTGGCCCGCGCATCTATCTCAAGCGCGAAGACTTGCTGCACACCGGCGCGCACAAAATCAATAACGCCATCGGCCAGGGTTTGCTAGCCGTGAAAATGGGCAAGCCCCGCATTGTCGCCGAAACCGGCGCAGGCCAGCATGGCGTAGCGAGCGCCACCGTAGCCGCGCATCTCGGGCTCGAATGCGTCGTCTACATGGGCACGGAAGACATGGCCCGCCAGGCCCTGAACGTCTCGCGCATGCGCATGCTCGGCGCGCAGGTAGTCGGCGTAGACTCCGGCAGCCGCACCCTCAAAGATGCCATCAACGAAGCCATGCGCGACTGGGTCACCAACGTCCGCAACACGTACTATCTGCTCGGCTCCGTCCTGGGGGCTCACCCCTACCCCACGATGGTCCGCGATTTTCAGTCGGTGATCGGCCGCGAAGCCCGCGAACAAATCCTCGCCGCAGAAAAACGCCTCCCCACGCATCTCTTCGCCTGCGTAGGCGGCGGTTCCAACGCCATCGGCCTCTTTCACCAATTCCTGCGGGACCCTGCGATAAAAATGGTCGGCATCGAAGCCGGTGGCCGCGGCAGCGAACTAGGCGAACACGCCGCCCGCCTCGCCGCGCATCAAGGTTTCACCGGTGCGCGCCCCGGCGTCCTCCAAGGCACGTACACTTACATCCTGCAAACCGAAGACGGCCAAATCGCCACCACGCATTCCATCTCCGCCGGCCTGGACTACCCCGCCATCGGCCCCGAACACGCCTGGTTAGCCGACGAAGGCCGCGCCGAATACTCCGCCGTAAGCGACCAAGCCGCACTCGAAGCCGCCCGCCTCCTTTCGCGCACCGAAGGCATCATCCCCGCCCTCGAATCTGCCCACGCCGTCGCGGGCCTAATCGCGCGCGTCACTACATCCAACGCCACTCGCCCGCGAATCACCGCCGAGGATCTCGTCATCCTC
>DASXMM010000201.1:0-7035 GCA_036495665.1 Candidatus Acidiferrum sp.
CAGTAAACCGAGCGAAGGAGCCAGCCCGCAAAGCAACGAGCTTGCCGTGAACAGCACCACACAAATCATGTAGTAGCGTTTGCGGCCAAACACGCGGCTCAGCCACGCCGAAAGCGGCAGCACCACCGCGTTGGACACCAGATAGCTCGTCAGCACCCAGGTGCTCTCGTCCACGCTGACTGCCAGCCCGCCCGCAATATGCGGCAAAGCCACGTTGGCGATCGCCGTGTCCAGCAGCTCCATGAACGTCGCGAGCGTGACGGTAATCGCGATGACCCACGGATTGATCGCGGGCCGGTAAGCCGGGCTGCTGGAGTCTGCATCCATAGTTCGCGGGACGCCTTGCTTTTAAGCCGGTTGCTTGGATGCATAAAGAGACCGTTCGGTCGCATTTGTCTTGTGTTATTCTGCATCTTGAGACCAGCCGGTCTCATCACATAGGGCAGGAGGCTCTCGAATGCGCAAAGGCCAGCAAACCCGTCAGGAAATCATTCAGAAGGCGGCGCCCATCTTTAATCAAAGAGGCTTTAGCGGCGCGGCTCTCTCCGATCTCATGCGGGCCACCGGCCTCGAAAAAGGCGGGATTTACCGCCACTTCGACAGCAAGCAACAGCTTGCCGGCGAGGCCTTCGACTATGCGTGGCAACTTGCCCTCGCAGCGCGATTTGGCGGCACCGAGCGAACAACGAACTCCGTCGACCGGCTGAAGCAAATTGTGTGGAATTTCCGCGACCGCCGCGTCGGCCTGGTGCAGGGCGGGTGCCCGCTCCTGAATACCGCAACCGATTCCGATGACGGCAACCCAGCACTACGAGTAAAAGCACGCCGTGCGTTTAGTTCCTGGCTAGGCCGCTTGCGATCCATCGTGGAGGAAGGCCAAAGCCGCGGCGACGTCTGCTCCAACGTCGATCCCAAGGAGTTAGCGACGCTCATTGTCACCACGCTCGAGGGCGGCTTAATGCTCGAACGCCTGCAACGCACCCCGGAGCCGTTGAACATCGCGTGCCGCCATCTCGAGGAGCACCTCGAAACGCGCGTTCGTGCACGAGAGTCCAGCGCTCACACGGAGGAAGCATGAGCGCCCCCGAGCCCCGCCTCCAGCCAGACCTCAGAAGCATCAGCGCAGCCAAAGGCGTGCCCATCGCCCGCCTCCTTGGCTTTGAAGTCACGGAAGGCGGTGAGGGACGCGCGGTTGTGATGCTCAAGGCGGGACTGCAGCACGCAAACCCAATGGGCACGCTCCACGGCGGTGTTCTATGCGACATCGCCGACGCTGCGATGGGAGTCGCGTTTGCCAGCACACTCGCCGCCGGCGAATCCTTCACAACGATCGAGCTCAAGATCAACTTCTTCCGCCCGGTTTGGGAAGCCACCCTCAAAGCCGAAAGCAAAGTCGTCCGTCGCGGAAGCACCGTCGGTTATGTCGAGTGTGAAATCACCGACGAGAGTGCCCGTCTCGTCGCCAAGGCTGCATCCACTTGCATGGTCTTGCGAGGCGACGGCGCGAAAGGCCGCTAAGCGTTGTGGTTTTTTTTCTGGCGCTCGATAAAATAAGTCATCACTTCGGATCATTCTTGGTAATCGAGCTCGGGTTTATCCGCTTTAAAATCCATAAGTAACAGGTGGTCGAAGATGCAAGCCAAGGCGAAAATCATCACAGCATCCAACCACCTCATCGACATTCGAGCGTGGAAGCTGCGAAATTTGGTCCGACTTTCCGCAGTCGCTGGCACATCTTTTCTTCTGTGCGTTTTGTCCGGTCTAGGAGGCTGTAAACGGCCCTCGCGTCAGCCCGTAACGGTCACGGTCCTCGATCCAGAGTGGTCGCAACCCGATGAACTTCCCGCCGCGGAACGCGAATCGCAGGAAATTACGCGGGAAACGGGAATTCAGGTCAACCACCTTCCGGTCCCGGAAACCTCTCTCACCCAACTGGGCCTCTGGCGAAAGCTCCTCGGAGATCGTGGACCCATTCCCGACGTCCTGGCTATCGATGTGGTCTGGCCTGGAATTCTCGGCGAGTATCTGATGGATTTGAAACCCTACGCCGCCTCCGAACTCGCCGTCGAGAGCCCCGAACTGGTCGCCGCTTACACGGTGAACGGCAAAGTGGTGGCTCTGCCGTACCACGCCCAGATTGGCGTCTTGGCCTATCGGACCGATCTTCTGCGAGAGTATGGATACGATCATCCACCGAAAACATGGGATGAGCTCGAGAAAATGGCCGCCCGGATTCAGGCGGACGAGCGCGCCAAGGGCAATACGAATTTTTGGGGCTATCTCTGGCAGGGCGCCGCTGCCGAGGGTCTCACCTGCAACGCTCTGGAATGGCAAATATCCGAAGGCGGCGGTCGAATTATCGAAGAAGACAAAACGATCAGTGTGAATAATCCAGCTGCCATTCGTTCGTGGCAACGCGCCGCGCGCTGGGTAGGACGGATCTCCCCGCCCGGCGTTGTCGCCTATAGAGAATTGGACTCGCTAAATATTTGGAACTCCGGACAGGCCGCGTTTCGCCGCAGTTGGCAATCGGATTTTCGGTTGTCTCATTGGCAGCAATCTTCGCTGGGAGCCGTCACCGGCTTCACGAGCGTGCCCGGCGGCCCCGGGGGAAGAGTCTCTACCTTGGGAGGAACTGGTCTCAGTGTCTCCCGCTCTGCGGCGCATCCTCTCGAATCCATTGCCTACATCCGTTCTCTGGTTCGTCGGGACATCGATTCGCGAGTCGCGCGCGCGAGTGTCGAGCCCCCACAAGAGCCTGCCTTATACGCCCTGCCGCTGGAACTCCAGCCCTACAGAATTCCCTCGGGATCAGACCAGCAGCGCGGCGGACTCGTTGCCAGACCCTCGACTGTCTCGGGCCAGGCCTACGAACAGGTCACCAGGGCGTATACGATGGCCGTGCATTCCGTCTTAACGGGCGAAAAAAAAGCTCCCGAAGCGGCTGCAGCCTTAGAGAAGCAACTGGTCGAGATCACCGGATTCAAGACCGGCCCTCCGTTAGCAGCGCGCCCGAGTGGGAAGCAAGCACTTGCGCCCGTCGGCCGGCGAGCCCGGCGTTCTAGCCAAGGTCGCTTAGCCCGGACCTCGGCACATGCAGTAAACTGAGACCAACCATGCCGCCTCAGACGACTGAATCCAAAACGGGAAATTGGGCGAGCCGTCTGCGAAGGAAGCTTCCAAACTTAGACCGCCTGAACATCGGACCACGCTTGTCGCTCGCTTTTATACTCATCATCCTGCTGATGTTGGCAGGCAGGGTTCTCCTCCTATGGCAATTCCAGCTCGTTCGCGTCCAGGATGAGCGTCTAACGGGTGTCGGTCGGGAATTGATTGCGGTTCTGCAGTTCCAGTCCGACCTCCTGTCGTTTCATGCGAGGCTGGATGAGCTGGCTCATTCGGAAGACAGCGATCGCCTCAACAGAGAATCCGGACCCCTCCGGACAGTTCTACTCGGAGACACCGAGCGGACCAGAGCCGCTCTCGCCCATTTACCCCCCGGGGCTCACCTCGACCCTACGTTTGTGCCAACTCTCGACGCCATTGAAAGCGCTTTGCCGTCGCAGCTCGAGGCCATTTCGGCGCTCGCCACATCGGGAGACTGGACGGCGGTGCGCCTTCGTCTGGACAACGAAAAACGACCGCTCGAAGCGCAAACTTCGGCGTTGGTCAAAAATATCGGCCAGGAGGTCAGCGAAGAGCAAGCAGCAGCCGTTTTCCAGGTCACTCGCTTACAAGGCCGCATTTCGCTGATCGTTTGGCTCACCACTATCCTTACGTTACTCATTGCCGCATTCCTGGGTGTCACCATCACGCGCAGCATCAGCCGGCCGCTTGGCCAGCTCATGGAAGGGTCGAGGGCTCTGGCTCGCGGCGAGTTTGAGCATCAAGTGTCTGTCGCGGGCGACGATGAACTTGCGCAACTCGGCCGGGTCTTCAACGCCACCGCCACGAGGCTCCGCTCTCTCTATGACACCGTGCGAACCAGCGAGGCGTATCTCGAGGAAGCTCAGCGGCTTACGCACACCGGCAGTTGGGTTTGGGAGGTCGCTGGCAGATCCACAGTCTATCTGTCGGACGAGTGGTATCGCATATTTGGCTTCGATCCGGAGAGGGCCTTGGTCTCTTGGGAGGAACGGCTTGAGATGACTCATCCGGAAGACCGAGAAAAATGGCGAGCGCGTATCGAGAGGGCCATCCGGGAACGCTCGGATTATGAAATTGAATACCGAATACTTCTGCCGGACGGCACTCTGAAACATATTCACACCGTTGGACATCCTGTTTTCAGTTCCTCAGGGCAGTTGATTCGTTTTGTTGGCAGCTCGACGGACGTTACAGAGCGCAGACTTGCGGAACAGACGCTCAGGCGGAGCGAAGGCTATCTGACGGAAGCACAGCGCCTGAGCCACGCCGGGAGTTGGGCCTGGAACGTGAAGACCAACGTGATCTTCTGGTCGCGAGAGAACTTTCGCATTTATGAATACGATCCCGAGGAAGTCAAGCCTAACTGGTTTTATATTCTCGCAAAAGTTCACCCAGAGGATCGGGCTGCGGTCGAAGAGCGAGCGCTGCTCGAATCCACGGAGAAAAAAGCGGTTGAATCTGAGGCTGACTACCGCATTGTTCTTCTGGACGGACGGATTAAGCACCTCCATTCCATTTCCCATTCCGTGGTGAACGAGTTGGGCGAAATCACCGAAGTCGTCGGCACCACGATGGACGTCACCGAACAGTACGAAGCGCGAGCTGCGCTGCAGACTGCGTTTGAGCAAATCCAGGAATTAAAGGACCAACTGTACAAAGAGAACATTGCCCTCCGCGAAGAAATCGACAAGGTGTCCATGTTTGAGGAGATTGTCGGGTCTTCCGAACCCCTCCGCCAGGTGCTGACACAAGTCGCCAAAGTGGCGGCCACTGATTCCACGGTGCTTATCCTCGGGGAGACGGGAACCGGAAAAGAAATGATTGCCCGCGCCATTCATCGGCGCTCCAAACGGGCGAACCGGGCGTTCATTCGCGTCAATTGCGCTGCGATTCCCCCCAGTCTCATCGCGTCCGAGCTGTTCGGGCACGAAAAGGGCGCGTTCACAGGGGCGTCTCAGCGGCGTCTTGGACGGTTTGAGTTGGCTGACGGAGGTACCATCTTCCTCGACGAAATCGGTGAGCTTCCCGCCGAGACGCAGAGCTCTCTGCTGCGCGTACTCCAGGAGCGGGAATTTGAACGCGTTGGTAGTAGCCAGTCCGTTCGCGTTGACACCAGGGTGCTCTCGGCCACAAACCGGGATTTGAGGACCGCCGTTGATGCCGGTACGTTTCGACAGGATCTGTTCTACAGGTTGAACGTCTTCCCGATTCAGTTGCCGTCCTTGCGCGAGCGCGCCGATGACATCCCCCTCTTGGTTGAGTATCTTATCGACAGATACGCAAAGAAAGCCGGCAAGAGGATTCGGAGTATCGACAAGCACACGCTGGCTCTGTTTCAAGACTACAACTGGCCCGGCAATGTGCGCGAACTGCAAAACGTGGTGGAGCGGGCTGTGGTCCTGTGTGACAGCGAGACTTTTTCCGTTGATGCGACATGGCTTAAACGCGAGATACCCAAGGATTCAGGCCACCTGAGCGCGGTCCCAAGAGGGCTTGGCCGATTAGACGAGACGAAGGAGCGGGAACTCATCGAAGCCGCCCTGGCGCAAACAGGGGGCAGGGTTTCGGGCCCCTCCGGGGCGGCCGCGCGGCTCGGCGTTCCGCGACAGACGCTGGAATCCAAGATCGCAAACCTGGGAATCAACAAGTACCGGTTCAAATCTGTTTAGTGCTTGGCCTTGGAGGCCACGCATCCGGCGTGGTCAGTCGGCCTCCAGGGTACGCTCCGAGAGAGATAACCTCCGCGAAGTCGGCAATCATTCAGAAACCCATCTGAAACGACTCTGTAACATCTCGAGAGAGGCGCTTCGGCTCTTTTCCGAAGGACCTTGCCGAAAATGCTGAAATTCGTCAAATGCCGAAAAATTGGCAGGAATTCATATCTAAAATTCGTTTGTTTTCAGCTACTTGAGGACGGCCAGCCGATTGCACCCTAGGTCTGCACGGAATCGGCGGGATGACACTAAGAATTGAACGAATTTCCGAGAACGGAAGGACCACTCTGCGTGTGAGTGGCCGTGTCGGATTGGAGCATCTGGTGGAGTTAGAGGCCGAGGTCGAGGGCTTGGGAGCAGGAACGGTTATGGATTTGGAGCACGTGACCCTCGTGGACCTGGAAGGCATCCGGTTCCTGAGCGACTGCGAGGCGAGGGGGGTCGAGTTGGTGCGTTGTTCACCGTATATCCGGGAATGGATTGCAAGAGAACGTCAGAAATAGAAAGTAGGGGGATGAAATGGCTTGTCAACGTGTAGTGGTATACAGCAAAGAGGATCTGCTGGTCGACGACCTCAACTTCCGGGACGAGTGCGAGGGATTGGACGAGAAAAAGCTGGTTGCAACCGCAAAGAGCGGCCAAAGCGTGGCTTTCGATGTGCTTTGCAAGCGGCTCGCGCCGAGAATTATCAGGTCCTTGCTTCGTATAACGAAGAATCGCGAAGATGCGGAAGACGCATTGCAGGATTCGTTCCTGAGCGCGTTTGTTCACATTGGGGAGTTTGACGGGCGCTCCGCCTTCTCGACCTGGCTGACGCGCATCGCGATCAACTCCGCCTTGATGATCCTAAGGAAAAAGCGGACTTGTCACGAAATCTCGCTGGATGCTTCGGCTGATTCCGAATCGAATTCGCCTTCCTGGGAGATGCCGGACCATGCTCCGAACCCGGAGAAGCGGTACGCGCAGAGCGAGCGCGAGCGAATTCTTCGCGGCGCGATCAGGACGTTGCGTCCGACGATTCGCAAGGTCATCGAGCTCCAACAACTACAGGAACGTTCCATGAAAGAAACCGCGGCCATCATTGGGATCTCGGTCCCTGCCGCGAAGGCGCGCTTGTTTCATGCGAAGATCGCGCTGCGGAAGGCCCCGAGACTAAGAGCCATTCGATCTGACC
>DASXMM010000202.1:0-4354 GCA_036495665.1 Candidatus Acidiferrum sp.
CACCGTGCTGTGCGTCCCGCCCCAATCCGAAACCACAAATCCCTTGAATCCCCATTCCTTCTTCAAAACATCCGTCAGCAAATATTTATTCTCGCAGCCAAAATCTCCGTTCACCGCGTTGTACGAGCACATCACCGCTCCGGGATCTGCAATCCCGACACCAATCTCAAACGCCAGCATATCGCTCTCGCGCATCGCTCGCTTCCCGATAATCGAATCCACTTCATTCCGTCCGCTCTCCTGATCGTTCACCGCGTAGTGCTTGATGTCCCCGATCACGTTCTGTGCCTGCTCGCATTTCATCAAATGCCCCACGAGCGTCCCAGCCAGAATCGGGTCCTCGCCCAGATATTCAAACGTGCGGCCATTCCGCGGCTCGCGCGTGATGTTCACCCCGCCGCCCAAAGTCATGTTGTAACCCTGCGCGCGCAAGTCCTTGCCAATCACTGTCCCAAACGCGCACGCCGCCTCCGGATCCCAACTCGCCGCCGCTCCCAAGTTCGACGGCATCGCCGTCGAATACCGCCCATTCTCTGCGCTGCTCCTCACTCCATACGCCGCATCGCTCATCTGAATAAAAGGAATCCCCAGCCGCGGTACCGGCAGCACAAATCCCGCTCCGCCATTCCCCAACTCCGGCTCCGGGTTCTGCACCTCTCGCGGCCACCCTGGCATTCCCATGCCGTGCAACAAATCGATCTTCTCGTCGAGCGTCATCTCCTTCAGCACCATGTCCGCGCGCTGGTCCGGCGAAAGGCTCGCATTCATCCAGGGATGGTTCCTATCTTCATGCACCGGCTGCCCATGCATCCTATGCTGCGCGTAAACAGTGGTGGCGTACCCCAAACAAGCCACCGCGATGGCGCCAAGCACACAAAGCCCCACCATCGCGGAGCGCGTGCGCCCCACTCCCAACATCCCCTTCATTTTCATTGTGGCCTTTCCTCGACCATGAATTAAATGCCCCTATAATATCGATATTTCTGATTATTGCCACAACCAAAGCGATCCCACGCCCCAATTTTGGAGGGTGGGAGCCCTGCTCCCTTTTTGCGCCAGCCAGCAGCAAAGCCAGGCCCGCGCCACCCAGCGCCCGGGTCGCCAGGTCCCTTATTTTTCGCTTGACAGAGAGTGTGTTTTAGAGTATAGTGTGCTTCAGGTAATAGGAGGCACTGCGCGGCAGTGCCAGCATCCTTGCCTGGCGTTTTTTTGCTTTTGCGGCGCGCGCGAAGAACCCGCAGCACCGAGATCGAGAAGAGACTAAGTCCTTTACACGCAACACTTGCGAAGGACTTTCGCAAGTGTTGATTTTAAAGGACTTCCAGAATATCTAAATCCTTTAAATGCAACACTTACAAAAAACGGAGGGGAGGGGGACAAGGCTGCCAACGAAAATCTCCCGGGAATCAGGTGCGGTAGTCATCCGGGCCGAACTGCCGAGCCCATCAGAACGACTTGCTTTTTCCCCGATAAACCTGAAAACTAACCCGCGCAATCGCCCCCGCACATGGACAAACGCATCGCCAGCGCCGACGCTGCCATCGAGACCCTCCAAGACGGCGCTACCATCCTCATGGGTGGCTTCGGCCTCTGCGGCATCCCAGAAAACCTGATCGCTGCCGTCCGCCGCAAAGGCACCAAAGACCTCACCATCGTCAGCAACAACGCCGGTGTCGACGACTTCGGCATCGGCCTCCTCCTGCAAAACCGCCAAGTCAAGAAAATGGTCTCCACCTATGTCGGTGAAAACAAACTTTTTGAGCAGTTAGTCTTGAGCGGGGAGCTGCAAGTCGAGTTGAACCCGCAAGGTACGTTGGCTGAACGCCTGAGAGCAGGCGGCGCAGGCATCCCGGCGTTTTACACGCCCACCGGCTACGGCACCATGGTCGCCGAAGGCAAAGAAACCCGCGACTTCGATGGCCGTCACTACGTCCTCGAGCGCGCCCTCCGCGGAAACTTCGCCTTCATCAAAGCCTGGAAGGGCGACCGCTGGGGCAATCTCATCTACCGCAAAACCGCCCGCAACTTCAATCCCATGATGGCCACCGCCGCCGACAAGGTCATCGCCGAGGTAGAAGAGCTTGTCGAACTAGGTCAGCTCCCGCCAGACCAGGTCCACACCCCCGGCATCTTCGTAGACGCCATCCTGGCAGGGCCCAGCTACGCAAAGCGCATCGAGCGCCGCACTACGAGCAAGCAATGAATCGTATGGGGTCCAACAAAGTGAAGCTCATGCCCATAACGGACGACCAAAGACGCGACCCTGAGCGTGGTTTGGGCAGAACGATCGGTCACCTGTGCGCCGCTTTGAGTCTCCTTTGTTGCCTCTCGTTCTGGCTTCAAATGACTCTCTACTTCACAACCAAGGTCATCCTTATAGATTTCAACGGATTCCAGTGGTTCAAATTTATGGGTGTCGCCGTCGTTCTAGCTATCGTTGCCGTGGCACTCGGTTCAAAACTGTGGCGGGTAGCCCTTCCTGTTTCGTTGCTGATGTTTTTCTTCACAAACTACGTTATGGGGACGTGACAGTGACTGACGAACAAAAGCGCGAACGGATTGCACGGCGCATTGCGCTGGAATTGCGCGACGGGTATTACGTCAATCTTGGCATTGGGATGCCGACGGCGATTGCGAACCACATCCCGCAAGGAATGGACGTCATTCTGCAGTCGGAAAATGGGATGCTTGGTGTTGGGCCGTATCCGCTGGAATCGGAAGTCGATCCCGATCTCATCAACGCCGGAAAAGAAACTGTCACGGAGTTGCTTGGCACGTCGTATTTCTCTTCGGCTGATTCTTTCGCCATGATTCGCGGAGGACACGTCGATCTGACGGTGCTCGGCGCGCTGCAAGTCGACGAAAAGGGAACACTCGCCAATTGGGCGATCCCCGGCAAAATGCTGAAAGGCATGGGCGGCGCGATGGACCTTGTCGCCGGAGCCAAGCGCGTATTCATCGCGATGGAGCATGCCACGCGCGACAACAAGCCCAAAATCCTTAAGAAGTGCACGCTGCCGCTGACCGGCGTCGAAGTCGTCGACCACATTGTCACAGAGCTTGCGTTCATCGACGTCACACCAGAAGGTCTCGTCCTCCGCGAACTCGCGCCCGACGCCACGCTTGAGCAAGTCCAATCCGTCACCGAGCCCAAATTAGTGATTCCGCCCGGCGGCCCCAAAATTATGCCTGTTTAAATGGAGAACCCGGTTTCTTGCAAATCTTCTCCGCGCGGTCTGAGGTCTCTGCGAACTCTGCGTAATGTTTTTCTTTCGGCTTTTACGAAGACGATGGACCACTGAGATGGCGCGCTGTGCTGAACGAATAGTGAAGCGCAGAAAAAATGCTAAAAAGCGTGACAGCGTAAACGAGCGGATGAATGATCTTGGAAAGATGATAATCCGGATAAGCGGCAGAGAAGACGACGGTGAAAACCAGAATAATCTGAACCCCAGTCGTCGCCTTGCCGTAGATGCTTGGCGGAAACGGCCTGTAACCGGAGATGAGCAGAATCACGACGGCCACGACCAGAATCAGAATATCGCGGCTAAAAACGATAATCGTGAGCCACCAAGCAATCTGTTTCTTGAACGCTAGAATGATGAAGGAAGACGAAAGCAGCAGTTTATCCGCGATGGGATCGAGGTATGCGCCGAGAGCCGAGCGCTGATTGAGGCTGCGCGCGAGCAAGCCGTCAATTCCGTCCGAAAGCCCCGAAACAACAAGCACCAGCAGCGCCCATTTGTACCGCTCATAGGAAATAAGAATAAGAAAGAACGGCAGAAAGCCGAGGCGCAGCAAAGTGATTTGATTGGGAACCGTCCAGATGCGGCCTTTCATTGAAGTTCAGAATAGCGCAGTTCCGTCAGCCCCTGTGGTGAGAATTGTGTCACGCGAATTGTGAAAGATACTCGGTGAGCGAGCGGCCAATCTTGCGGGCAAAAAGCTCGTTCATGGAAGGGATTGAGCCGGTTGGCTCATCGAGGGAGACGCGCTCGACGCGATTCATGGGGAAGAAAATCGTCGGCAAGCCGATGCGTTCGCCGTCAGGCTCGTTGAGCTGCCGAATGAAATGGTCAAACGAATTCAGGTCGATGCCGCGCAGCGTAACGCCCGAAGGATTAATGTCCAAAAGCTCGCCCCAGACTTTCTCCTTGGGCGAGTGCAAATTGACGACAACGATCGAATGTGGATCCACGCTGGGCGCCTTTTCCTGAGTGTAGAGTAACCCACTTTTTCCCGCTGCGGGAGACGATTGTGTTGACTCACCCGGCAAAGGGTCACGGTAGTGCATGATCATCAGCGCAAAGCTCGCAATCACCACAAGTCCTGCGAGCCATCCCAGCGCATAAGC
>DASXMM010000203.1:0-12220 GCA_036495665.1 Candidatus Acidiferrum sp.
GGCGTATGAAGAAGATTCGCGCGCGGAAGTGGACATGAACGTGGTGATGACGGGCAGCGGGCACTTTGTCGAGATTCAGGCTACGGCTGAGGGGCGTCCTTTTAGCGGGAGTGAGATGCAGGACCTTCTTGCGTTGGCGGCGGCTGGGATTCGCCGGCTGACGGAAGAACAACGGGCGGTGCTGCCGGTTAAATTCAGTGCCCGCGCGCGTTAAGTTGTGTCTGGCGTCGTCCAATCCGGGAAAACTCGCAGAATTTCGCGCGCTGGCGGAGGCGCGTGAGTCCGGCTCGCGCGCTAAGAAGGACGCCGAGATCGAGTTGTTGCCTGGCTTTGATTCCCTGCCCTCGTTTGAAGAAGATGCGCCGACATTTGCCGAGAACGCTGCAGGGAAGGCGCTGCGTTATTCACGGATTGCGGATGGACTGGTGTTCGCGGACGATTCCGGGCTCGTCGTGCCGGCGCTTGGCGGGGCGCCTGGGGTGCGCTCGGCGCGATACGCGGGGCCGAACGCAACGAACGCGGAGCGAATTGCGAAATTGCTTGGTGAACTTCGGGGCAAACTTGGCGCGGAGCGGGCGGCGCATTTCGTTTGCGCCATCGCCTTGGCAGAGCGTGGGCGCGCGCTTGCGGTTGTCGCGGCGCGCGTCGATGGCGAGATTTTGGAATCGCCTCAGGGTGGAGGTGGATTTGGCTATGACCCGGTGTTTTATTTTCCTCCTTTGAAGAGAACATTTGCGGAGCTGTTGCCCCAGGACAAAAATCAGATCAGCCATCGCGGGAAGGCTTTTCGTAAAATGTTGACTGGACTTGGGTGCTTATAGAGGCGCGGACCTTCGAAGCTGTGGGTAGACGTGCTGTGGCGCTACGCCGGTGTTCTAAGTTTTGGCGCACGCGCATCCAAAACGGCTGAATAGGACAGACAAGAGTGTCTGACCTACTGTGTGATATTCTTCGCGTCATGCCAGCTAAGAAAAAGAAGCAGAAAAAAGCACCGCCAAAGAAATCAGGAGCGGCAAAAATAAAGCGGCCTGCCAAGGGCGGACCTGCCGCGAAGAAAAACGCAGCGGGCGCGGGGACGGATCCGAAGCGCGTCGCAGCGATTTTGGCGAAGTTGGACGAAGCGTATCCTAATGCGAATTGCGAGTTGAAGCACGAGAACGCGTTTCAATTGCTGATCTCGACGATTCTTTCAGCGCAGTGTACGGACGTTCGCGTGAATCAGGTGGCGGAGATTCTGCACAAGAAGTATCCGACGCCGGAAGCCTTCGCGCATGCAAATCCGAGTGAATTAGAGCAGGACATCCGACCGACCGGATTTTTCCGGAACAAGACGAAATCGATCATGGGAGCGAGCAAAGCTATCTTAGAGAATTTCGGCGGGCAAGTGCCGCGCACGATGGAAGAGATGTTGACGTTGCCGGGAGCGGCGCGAAAAACGGCAAACGTGGTGCTGGGCACGGCGTTCGGCATCGCGAGTGGAATCGTCGTGGATACCCACGTGATTCGGATTTCGAACCGGCTGGATTTGACGAGAAATGAAGACCCCAAGAAAATCGAGCAGGATCTAATGAAAATCATTCCCAAGGAAAAATGGATTCTTTTTTCCCATCAGATTATTTGGCACGGGCGGCGGGTTTGTTTTGCGCGGAAGCCGAATTGCGTGGAATGCAACCTCGAGAAGATTTGCTATTCCAAAGACAAAACGATTTAAGAAGCCCCTCCCCTATAATTCCGGCCTCCGAACCGTTCGTTGCAGGTTCCCCACCGCTAATGGCAGGTTCCGCTTCCGGAATCGGTGAAAGTCTTTCCGGCTTCGGGAATGAATTGCCAGTCGTATGTTTTGTCGCGCAGCGTGAGCTTCAAGACGCCGTACGCATCGTTGTTGCGTGCTTCACTGTTCGGCTGGAGGGCGCCGAAGGCGCGATGGCTTTTGCCGCCGGTGCCAACGACAAACTCGCGAATGCCGCGTGCGGAGTCGGCGGCGCCGCTGGGAGTTTGCGGCGCGAAACGCTCGTAGTCGTGGTCATGGCCGTTCACAACAACATCGGCGTTCGCTTCGTAGAGCGCCTGCCACAGCGGCTGAATTTCAGGATCGTTGCCGTGCGTACCGCCCGAGCTGAAGAGCGGCTTGTGCCAATAGGCAAGCGTACAGGCAACGGGATGAGCGGCCAGATCCGCGCGTAACCATTTTTCCTGGCGCGATCCCGCATCGCATCCCCCAACATCGACACATTCGCTATTCAAAACGATGATGTGCCAACTCCCAAGGTCGTAGCTGTAGTAAGCGTCCTTCGGGTCGCCCGCGGCGACGCCGAAATAATCGAAGTAGGGAGTTGCGCCCGAAGAATGAAACTCGTGATTGCCCGGTGCGGGGCGCGTGCGGGATTTTGCGCGGCCCCAAGTTTTGTCATAGCAGACGAAATTTTCTTTCGTTCCGTCAGGATAGGCAAGGTCGCCGGGCACCATGACAGTGCCCGAAATTTGATCGAGAAGCTTGGCGGTGGCTTCCGCGCCCGACAGGTCTTTGCAGTCGGCGACGTCGCCCGCACCGACGAGCACCGCGGGCTCCTGCTTTGCCTGCGCAGGTTTCGCGGCCTGCGAGCGCGAGCCAAGGCTCGGCGAAGCGACGAGAACGATTGTGCTTACTGATAAAGCCACGCTGACAAGCCACGTCTTCATTTCGGACCTTTCGATGGAACCGCTCGATCCCACCAACGATAGATGTAACTCAATGCGCCTAAACCAGTGTTAAATCCGCTTTCAGATTGCATTCGCTCTCGCGGGCATAAACGACGGCCAGGGCTCGAGCACTCTTCGAGCCCCAGCCGCCGATTGGGGTGTTAAAACCTGAAGCGCAGCATGAACTGGAGTTGGCGTGGCAAACCTGTTCCGGTATTCGGCGAGGCCACGTTGTCGTTGTTGTTGTTGAAGTTTACGGTTGACGTGATGACGCCGAAATTCGGCCTTGGCGCTAAGGAAGCCGGTGACGAAGGAGTAGAATCAACATAGTTAAGTGTCAGCTGGTTAGGATCGCCGAGCTGCGTGTGGTTGAAAATATTGAAGGCCTGCAGACCGAGTTGCATAGAAACGCGCTCGGTGAGCCGCGTTTCCTTCATCAGGGAAAAATCGATCTGCCATGTAGGTAAGGCGCGAATCACGCCGTTTCCTTCGTCGCCAAACCGAGTGAAAAAGCCTTGGCTATCCACCGGGGGAGCTTTAAAGGCCGCAGGGTTTATCAAAGGCACCCCGTTATGGCCTCCGCCAGGGAGAGTTAGGGGCACTCCCGGGACAATGTCGGGCCTCTGGGTGGTCTGATCATTGCCATCGGGGAGTAAGTAGGTTTCGGAGAAAGGACTGGTGGGGTTAAAGAAGGGATTGTTCGGATTTGTGATGCTGTTTTTGCTAAGGTCCATGAAAACGGTAAGAGGATGGCCTGTGTGCCAAATGCCGATGCCGCTGACGCTCCAACCTCCGACGATCTTGCCGACTACTCCAGCATCCTTGAGGTACGCCTTGCCCGGTCCGAAGGGAAGTTCGTAAACCGCGTTAGCCGTGAAGTTATGACGAATGTCGAAGATGCTCGGCCCCTTATCGCATGCAAGGCAGTTCACATTTTCTGGCCCATTGGATTCCCCGCCGCCGACGGACCCATCGTTGATGGAGTGGGCGTAGGTGTAGCGCGCTTGTAGCAAGACTCCGCTAGAAAATTGCCGCACCAGCGAAACTCCCAGAGCGTGGTAGGAGCTGGACCCGATGTCTCTTTTGATGTCGACGGAGCCATAGGGGTCGGGATTGTTTGGATCCGGAAAAAATTGGTCAAGCGGGCGAACGCAATCCGTGCCAGCGGCGTTGAGGGTCACCGGAATGCTGCAAAGGTTGACGCCACCGCGCGAAAAGAGACGAACACCGTGGCTTCCTAGATAGGACGTTGAAAGCAAGAAATGGGCGGGAAGTTCGTGTTCAATCGTCAGGCCCCATTCCTCGACATACAGGTCGCGCCGGTTCTGGCGCTGGAGGGCACGAGGATGGTTGGCCGCCTTCTGAAAGCCACCGGTGCCGGTGAACGCCGAGAGATCAGGGATTTCCTGTTCCAAAGCCGGCGTGAGGGTTGGCCCTTGGACCGATGCACGGAAGGTGTCGCTTTCCAGACCGGCGTTGAGATCGTCATTCTGCGCGGCACCGTGATAGATGCCGAACCCGGCGCGAAAGACCGTCTTTCCATGTAAGGACGCTGGCGCCCACGCCACGCTCGCGCGGGGATCGAAATTCAAGTAATTCGGATTGTACAAAACGGGATTCTTCGGACAGGGCGGCGTGTTAATGGGTACCGTGAACGGCGTGTTGAAAGAGCCCGAACCCAGGCAAGCGCCGTGAAACTCGTTGAGATCGAAGACCGTTGTGCGATTCGTAGCTTCTGTGGCAACACCGTAATAATCCCAGCGAAGTCCGGCTGTCACTGTGAGAGTAGGGGTGACCTTCCATTCATCCTGGAAGTACGGCATGTAGAAACCGCGACGAAGCCGGTGGCAGCACCACGGCGCGATAAAGTTGATGTCCGTCAGTGAACCCGAGACCAAACTCAGATTGTCGCCAAAGTCCAAAGTGTTATTCGCCGTCTGCCCCTGATTGAGCCGAACCCTTCGAATCTCCATCCCCATCTTGAAGGCGTGGCGTCCGTGCGTCCACGTCATGTTGTCGACAACGCCGTAAGTGGTCCCGACTTCGATATCGGCCGACTCGTTGGGAATCCCGGTGAAATTGGTCGAGTTGACTGCAAAGGTGAGAGTGCTCGACTGAGGATTGTGAAAGGGAGAACGGTTGATATAGACCTTGGCCTCGTTAAAGATATTTGGAGTGAATATGTGTTCGAGCGCCAGGAGATAGTTGGCAGGGTGGTTCAGGGTCTGCGCCTTGTCCAAACCGACTGTAACACCTATTTGCGCGTTGACAAGGCTGATGTCCCGCTGAGCGCGGCCGTAAAGAGTCGTTTTGTCGCTGAACTTATGGTCGATACGCACCAGCCAAGTATCCTCGTGGACGGTGGTCTGAATAGGATGTGTGAACGCTTCGATGTCGGTGGGAAGATTGTTGGCATCCACGGTTTCGCCCGCGAGTTCATTCTGCGTCAACGCCCTAAAGGCGTTGTCTGGAAAAACAATTTTCGGAGCGCATCCGGCGACCGTGCCAGTCGATGCCCGCCAAGGAAAGCCCTGAAGAATGGCGCACATGTCGGGCGTGGGCCCAACATGCACTGAAGGAGTCTGTGTCATATCGTCTCGACCGTTGACGAGAATGTCCTTCACAAAGCTGGCGCTCGGTACGAAGATTGTTCCGGACGACGTGGACTCCTGCAATTGGCGCAGTCCCTCGTAGCTCAGGAAGAAAAATGTTTTGTCTTTCTTAATAGGCCCGCCCACGGTCATACCGTACTGACCCATGCGAAAGGGCAGGATGGCAGGTATTGTAGGATTGCCGTTTGCATCTGGCGCGAAGTCGTCGAAGTTTCGAGCATCGAATACGGAATTGCGAAGATAGCCGAAAGCGGTGCCGTGGAAGTCGTCGGTGCCGGATTTGGTGACGACGTTGATCTGGCCTCCCGCTTGCGTCCCGTACTCTACGTCATAGAGCGCGCTACTGACCCGGTACTCCTCGACCGCATCCTCGGAAATCTGCAGCCGCGTTTGCGACTTCTGCGCCTGCTCCTGAATACCGCCGGCATCCACGCCATCAAAGTTAAAGTTGTTGTCGTCACGCGCACGGCCGGCAAACCGAATTGTGCGCTGATCGCCCCCGCCGTCGTCCTGAGCGAAAGGAGCAAGTAGCGTCAAAGTGGACCAATCTCGGCCGTTCACTGGAAGGTTGGCGATCTGCTCAGTATCAATCACAGTCGCAGCGGCAGCCGACGTTCGCTCAGCCAGCCCGGTGTCGGCCGTGATCTCAACCCTCTCGTCAATCGCGCCCACTGCGAGCGGAACATCAAGGGTGTGCGTCTCGCCCACCACGAGAACCAAGTGCTCAAGGATTTTGGTCTTGAAGCTGGTATTCGAGACGGTGACGGTATATTCACCGACCGCGAGGCCTGGGAAACGGTAATAGCCGTTGGGGTTTGTCTTCCGCTCCTGGCTGATCCCGGTACCGTTCTCCGTGGCTTTAACTGTCGCGCCGCTGATCACACCGCCGCTCGGATCCGTCACTGTGCCTTCGAGGGTTGCGCGGTCGGTCTGCGCATGGGCCGTTGAACCTGCGAACGCGTTCAACAGAAGCGCGAAGATAACTATAAGTACCGTTCTTCCGAAACATCTAGAGCTCATGGATTTCGCCCCTCAATTTTCAGTCTCGAACAAACCACTGGGACTCCGCGCACCGGGCTGGAAGGACCCCGCCATCATCCAAATTGTTTCTCTACATTTGGCTCGAAGAGTACGAACGGAGGATGAATACAGATGAACAAATGGTTAAAATGAGTCTGAAGTTCTTTCAGAAACGCCTCGTCTTGCGGCTATCTCATTAAAAATAAATAAGTTCAGGCGCTACCAGAAGCAGGCAAGCGCACGTAAAAAACGGAACCGGAACCGATCATGCTTTCGGCTCCGATGGTCCCTCCGTGCATCTCCGTAATCCATCGCGCAATCGCCAATCCCAACCCGGCTCCCGGCGTCTCGCGCGACCGCGCCCGATCAGCCCGCATGAAGCGCTCAAAAATACGCTCCAGATCCATTTTTGAGATGCCGATGCCGGTATCGCGCACCGCAATTTGCGCACTTCCGCGGTCCTCCGACAGCTCGATCTCGCAACGGCCGCCCGCTGGAGTGTACTTAACAGCGTTGTCCACGAGAATCAGCAGGAGCCGATCGATGGCGATGGCGTCTGCTTTCACCCACACGGGGACCTGGGGCGTCTGCGCCGTGAAGCTCAGCGTCTTCTCCGCGGACAGAACGGCGGCGCGCTCCTGCGCTTTGCGAACGCACGAGCCGAGATCCAACAAGTGCATTTCCATTCCCGCGACGCCAGCGTCCGCTCTTGCCAGAGTCAGCAGGTTCTCCAGCATTTCTGACGTCTCAACGCACGTTTTCAACACTCGCGACAAAGCTTCGCGATACTCGCCATCTTTGCGCGGCCGCCGCAGCGTGATTTCCGCGGTAGCGCGAATTATGGCCAGCGGTGTCCGAAGATCGTGGGAAGCGTCTGCCGTGAATTGCGTAATTTTCTGGAAAGAAAGTTCCATGCGATCGAGCATGGCATTAAGCGTTTCCGTCAAGCGATGCAGTTCGTCGCGAGCCCTTGGCGGATGCAAACGGCGCGACAAATTTTGCACGCCGATGGACTGCGCCGTCTCGATGATCGAATTAACGGGAGCGAGCGACCGCCCGCTCAACCAGTAGCCTAAGACCGAAGCCAGCAACACCAGCAGGGGCAGCGCCTCTTTTTCAATAAGCCGAAAATGATCCAGGGCCTGATCGAACGGCTCCGTGGGAACCGCGGCGTGAACCTCGAAGAAACTCCCGCCCGCCTCGACTCGCTGGAGCGCGATGCGATACTGTAAATAGTTCAGGTTCGTGGTGAAAAACAAAACGCGCCGGTCGTGCACAGCGGGCAGCGCCGGATAAGCCTGGGTCATCTGCGGCGATCGGAAAATCCAATTCCCTCGCGCGTCGGCTACTTCGAATAGCCCGCCATTCGGCCACAAATTGGCCAGCGCCTTTAGCTCGACGTTGAGTTCGGCTCCACTCTTAAAACCGTCCGTTGCGAGGATGCGTTGAACCGTCTCGAGATTGATTCGGGATGCATCGTTGACGGTCGCCTCGATGCTTCGGCGGAACCCGACATCGCTGATCCAAAAGAAGGCGATAAAAGTCAGCGCCAGAACAACAAGATACAAGGCTGTAAGCCGGACCCGAATCGGCAAGTTGATACTCACTTCGCGGCTCCAACCGAGTATCCAAAACCGCGATGTGTCTGTATCAACTTTAACGGAGTACCGTCGTCTATTTTCTTTCGCAACAACCGGATGAAGGCGTCTATGGTGTTCTCTTCGATCCAGCGGCGATTGCCCCACAACGATTCAAGAATCGCGTTTCGAGAAACCACCCGGCCGCGATTCCGGACCAGCAGTTCGAGCAGTCTGAATTCCGTTACGGACAGATGCAGCTCGCAACCCTTGCGGAATGCGCGGTAGGAAGTCGCATCCAGCACCAAGTCCTCGACTTCGAGCACGTTGTTCAACTTTGACGCGCTCCGTCTTCCAAGCGCGCGAATCCGCGCCAGCAGCTCGGCAAACGAAAACGGCTTGGTCATGTAATCGTCAGCGCCGGCGTCCAGGCCCTTTACAATTTCTGGAAGCGCGTCGCGTGCGGTCAGCATCAGGAGTGGCGCTTGCTCGCCGCGACAACGCAACCGCCGGGCAACCTCCAGACCATCGGGGCCAGGGATCATTACGTCCAGCAAAATAAGATCGAACGAATTGGCTTCGGATAATCGTAGGGCCGCTCCGCCGTCGCGGGCTAGATCGACGTCGTGGGATTCTTCCCGAAGGCCACACACCAGCAGTTCGGCCATTTCCGCGTCGTCTTCGACTACCAGAATGTTCATAGCGCAACTCGCGGGCGATTCTAGGCCATTGATTGTGAACATCGCGTAAACCAGGCGTTAAGAGGACGTTGCAAGCGGGAGAACCAAAGTTCCTTTCAAGGCCCCCGTTTCACGTATTATGCAGCCATGCGGATTCTGCTGGTCGAAGATGATCCCGGGGTACGCCGGTTTGTGGTCAAGGGCCTGCGCGAGAAAGCCTACGCGGTCGATACGGTGGCCACCGGCGACGATGCGCTCTATCAAGTCGACATCAACGAGTATGACTTGATCATTCTGGACGTGATGATTCCCGGGCCAGACGGTTTTGAAGTGTGCCGCAGGCTGCGCGAAGCCGGGCGGCGCATGCCCATCCTGATGCTGACCGCGCGAGACGCGGTCGAGGACCGTGTGAGCGGACTGGATCGCGGAGCGGACGATTACCTGACCAAGCCGTTCGAGTTTCGCGAACTCTTGGCTAGGCTCCGCGCCTTGCTTCGCCGTTCTACCGAACTGCATCCTCTGCGGCTTAGCGTCGGAGACCTTGTGCTGGACACCGCTGCTCAAAGCGCGACGAGCGGTGGGCACCCGATTTCGCTAACGCACAAAGAATATGCGCTGCTCGAATATCTGGTCCGCAATGCGGGACGAGTGGTGAGCCGAGCCGATATCGCCGAGCACGTTTGGGACGAGAGTTTCGATCCCTTTTCAAATTTGATCGAAGTTTACATCAACCGTCTTCGCCGGAAGATTGATCCCGATGGAAGCTCCGGACTCTTACAGACGCGGCGCGGCGCGGGCTACATCCTGATGCCGGGCGAGGACACCGAGAGCGGCGGCCGCATCCAAACCTCCGGGACGCAGGGTAAGTCGAATGCCTCTGATCGCAAGAAACATGCTTGATTCCGTTCGCGTCCGGCTCACGGTGTGGTACTCGGCGGTCCTCGCCGTGGTCTTGATCCTGGTATCGATGACGACGTACCTGATCGTTCGAAAAACTTCCATGCAACGAACTGACGAGGACCTCAGCGTGCTCGCGGATTCCTTCCTGGTGACATTTGAAGCCGAGCTTGACGATACGCCAGGTACTCGAGCTTCCGGAGTCTTACCAGCGCTGCAACAGTCGATTGTCGAACATCGGTCGAATAGCGATGCGTTCGTGGTATTGGCGCCGGGCGCAAAAATCATCGCGACTTCCGCCGACAACGCTTCGGACACTCGATCGGGCGCATCAGTGAACCGCGCGGTGGCGAGCGCAGACTTTCAGCGATTCGCAGAAGCCAGCACCGGCAAAGAGGTCAATTGGGAAACAATCCGCGGGGAGCATACGCGCCTCCGCGCCTACTCTCGCCAGTTCAAAGCGAACGGCGAAAACTACCTGCTCGTTATCCTCCATTCGCTGCATGGCCAGAACGAGATGCTGGAAACCATTCGGCTGACTTTCACGTGGATGATCGCTGTAGGTCTGCTGCTCGCGGGGACGGGCGGTTACTTTCTCGCGAGAAAGAGCCTGGCCCCTGTCGTGGAGATGGGAGCGCACGCGCGCCGCATCGGTGAAACCAACCTGCACGAACGCCTCCCGGTGCTCAATGCCAACGATGAGCTCGGACAGTTAGCCACCATCTTCAACGATCTTTTGGATCGCCTCGACCAGTCCTTCGAGCGTCAGAGACGTTTCATCGCCGATGCTTCTCACGAGCTTCGGACTCCGCTCGCTATTCTGCGCGGAGAAGCCGAAGTCGCCATGTCGCAACAGGGCCGAACCGCCGAAGACTACCTCGAGTCGCTCGTGATTCTGCACGAAGAAACCTCGCGGCTGATAAAAATCGTGGAAGATCTGTTCACGCTGACGCGCGCGGACTCGGGCCAGTACCTTCTCTCCCCGGAAGACGTCTATCTCGAGGAAGTGGTGGCGGAATGCGCGCATTCCGCGAAGACCCTGGCGCGCGAAAAAAATATTGAGCTGACCGTCGATGCTTCCTCGGAATGCCTGGTTCGCGGCGATCCAGCCCTTTTACGCCGGATGATTCTGAACCTTCTGGACAACGCGATCAAGTACACCGCCGAAGGCGGTCGCGTCGATATTTCTTGTCGAATGACGCAGACGGGGTGCGAAGTACACATCATCGACACCGGCTCAGGCATACCGCCAGAACTGCATTCCCGTATCTTCGAACGATTTTTTCGCGCCGATCCCGCGCGCTCACGGTCGGGCCGTGAGGGCGGCGCCGGCCTGGGACTTTCGATCGCGCTCTGGATTGCTCAGGCACATCACGGCCGCCTGGAACTGGTCCGCTCCGATGCCACCGGGAGCCACTTCGCGGTATACCTTCCGGGACCCGCGGTTGCTCCGGGGGAGCCGATTAATCGTCCGTTTATCTCAAAATCGCTACCTTCGCTTTAGGGGCACGTGAAAGTCTAAGCCGCTTGAGAGAACGCCCGTGAACACCCGCTATCGTTTGCATAGACCCACTGCGCTTGCGCTGGTTGCGCTTGCGGTTTTCCCCTTTCCGGGCGCGGCACAGCAGCCTGATGCGCCAACGCCGAAGATCATACCAAAAGCAGTCCTATCCATCTCGCCGCAACTGGACAGTGCGCAATCCACGAATCAATCCGCCTCGCCGTTACGTTTGACGCTGCAAGACGCACTCGCCCGCGCAAAACAGAACAGCACGGACTTTCAATCAGCCGCAACCGACGCCGCCATCGCCGCCGAAGATCGAAAGCAGGCCCGCGACGCGTTGCTACCAAGTGCCAACTACAACAATCAATACCTGTATACGCAGGGCAACGGTGCGGACGGCGTGCGCTACATCGCCAACAACACCGTGCATGAGTACACCAGCCAGGGCGTCGTCCATGAGGCGATTGACCTCGCTGGCGTAGCGAACTACAAGCGGGTCGTAGCCGCATCCGCGATCGCGAAGGCCCGTGCTGATATTGCCGCGCGTGGTTTGGTTGTAACCGTCGTGCAGGATTATTTCCGTTTTGCGTCGGCGCAAAGCAAGCTGGAAATCGCACAACGCGGCGCATCGCAAGGCGAAGATTTCTTTAAGCTAACAGGCCAGCTCGAAAAAGGTGGCGAGGTCGCGCATTCCGATGTCATCCGGGCGGAATTGCTGATGCAAGATCGCCGCAAGCAATTGCAAGACGCCCAACTGGAAGTGCTGAACGCAAAGCTGGATTTAGCCGTGCTCATTTTCCCAGACTTCAACGAAAATTTCGAAATCGGCGACGACTTGCACGCCAGCGTGCCTCTACCGACGTTCGAAGAAGTCCAGCAACAAGGCGCGCGCGACAACCCCGATTTGCGCGCAGCGCTGGCAGGTGTAGACGAAGCGAAGTATGACGTCACAGACGCCAAGGCCGGCTACCTGCCTTCTCTCGCTCTCGATTATTTCTACGGTATTGATGCTCCCCAATTCGCTACGAACAGCGTGATCGACAACCATAAGCTCGAGAACCTCGGCTCCTCCGCTTCCGCAACCTTGAACATCCCCATCTGGAACTGGGGCTCGACACAAAGCAAAGTGAAACAAGCCGAGCTTCGCAGAACACAGGCCGAGCGTGAGCTTTCGCTCGCCCACCGCAAACTCCTCGCGGAAATGCGCTCACTCTACGCAGAAGCCGAAACCGCTTTGAACGAGCTGAGCGG
>DASXMM010000204.1:0-2872 GCA_036495665.1 Candidatus Acidiferrum sp.
TGAAATACCGTGCTGCCCGACTCATAAAAATCGTTCAATTCTTCTTCGGATTTAGCCAGAAAGGCAGTCCAAAAAAGTTCCACCGCTTTGCGGACATCTTCAGCGCTCAGTTTTGTTGTGACAAGGGACATGAGTGGCTCCACGCAGTTCTTCAACCTCTCGTATGTTGTTACTTTACGTGATGGCACCGAGCAGCTGACGTGAGAATTCGGTGGCAGGTGCCGAAGCAATAAAGGCCGGCGTGCGCCCGAGTGTTAAAAATAACGGATAGAAACGCATAGAATCACATTATAATCACAGTTTCGTCTGAGGGAAAATGCTTATGGTTGAGGAGGCCCGGATGCACCGATCCGCACTCTTGCCGCCGCGCGAAGCCGCGAGAATTCTGGGGATCAGTTATCCCACGCTGAAGCAGTGGATCTACCGGGGAAAACTCAAAACGGTGAAGACTCCAGGCGGGCATCACCGCATCCCTGAAAGCGAAATCGATCGCATGATCCCGAGAAAACTGGAGCGTGGAGATATCGCCTCGCGCCGTACCAATTTCCGCAAAATCAGCGGCCGCAACCAACTGATCGGCCGCGTGATTGCGCTCAAATACAGCGGCTTGCTGGCGCAAGTCACAATGGCCATCGGCGAGCAGCACATCACCGCGATCATCACGGCCGACGCCGCTAAAGAAATGCGTTTGAAACCCGGAGAGCGCGCGGCGGCCCTGATCAAGTCCACCGAGGTAATGATTTTACGAGTGTGAGCAGCAACGGCTTTCAGCCGGGTGTTTGCGTCGCGTCGTTTCCAACTCCTGGGTGATTCCGAAATTGCGCAGGCCATAAAATGAAAATTCGCTTCTCCGTTATCGTTGCACTCACTCTGGCGCTTCTTAGCGTTGCGGCCGCGCGCGCGCAAGAAGTTCGTGTAGCCGCCGCTGCCGACCTGAAATTCGCCATGCAAGATCTCGGCGCCCAATTCGAAAAGCAATCGGGGACGAAAGTCGACGTAACCTATGGTTCGAGCGGCAATTTCTTCTCGCAGATGCAAAATGGCGCCCCGTTTGATGTGTTTTTTTCCGCCGACATCGACTATCCGCGAAGGCTCGAATCCGCAGGCCTGGCCGAGCCCGGTACACTCTATGAATACGCGGTCGGGCGCATCGCGATCTGGACCCCCGCGGATGCAAAAGTAGACGTCGCTCGCCTCGGATGGAAAACGTTGCTCGACGCGAGCGTGCAAAAAATCGCGATCGCCAATCCGGAACACGCGCCGTACGGCCGCGCGGCAGTCGCCGCACTTCAAAAAGCAGGCATCTACGAGCAGGTAAAAGCAAAACTCGTCTACGGCGAAAATATTTCGCAGGCCGCTCAATTCGTTCAGTCCGGTAACGCGCAAACCGGGATCGTCGCCATGTCGCTGGCCGTTTCGCCCGGCATGAATGGCGGAAAGCGATGGGACATTCCCGCCGACATGTATCCGCCCATCGAGCAAGCCGCGATCGTCTTGAAGGCCGCGAAAAATAAAGATGGCGCGCGGGCTTTTCTTGACTTTGTGAAGAGTGAAGCGGGCCGCACGACTCTCTCGAAGTACGGATTCACGTTTTCCGCGTCAGGCGCGGCGCCGACGGCCCCGCACGATAAATAGAAATGGATGCGCTCTTACTTTCGCTGAAGCTCGCTCTTTGCGTCTCCGCAATTCTTCTTGCGGGCGGGCTGCCGCTTGCCTATTGGCTGGCGTATTCGACTTGGCGCGGCAAGTTTTTGGTCGAAGCCGTCGTGGCGCTGCCGCTCGTCCTGCCGCCCACCGTCTTGGGATTTTACGTGCTCGTCGCGATGGGGCCGCGTGGACCGCTGGGAAAATTGTGGCAGGTCGCGTTCGGCCACGGCTTGGCATTCACGTTTGAAGGACTCGTCCTTGCCTCCGTCCTCTACAGTTTGCCCTTCGCCGTGCAGCCGCTCATCGCATCCTTCGAGTCCGTCGACCGCAAATTGCTCGATGCCTCTGCCGTCCTCGGCGCTGGCCGGATGCGAACCTTTTGGCGAGTGATTCTGCCCCTCTCCATCCCCGGCGTCGTCACGGCGCTGGTTCTCAGCTTCGCGCACACCATGGGCGAATTCGGGGTCGTGCTCATGGTCGGCGGAAATCTCCCTGGCGTGACGCGCACGGTTTCCATCGACATCTACGATCACGTGCAATCGCTCGAGTACGCCGACGCGAATCGCATGGCGCTCGTCCTGCTCGCAATTTCCTTCGCCGTTCTTTCTGTCGTCTACGCCGTCAATCGTCAAGTGGGCCGCCAAATCGGACGCCGTTTGTGGACGCCGTGGACAGCCAAGTAAACGCCGCCGCGCTTACGGCGTCCGTGAAACTGGAGCGCCACCGCACCAACTCTCCTCCATTTCTCTTGGATGTTTCGCTCGCGGTTCCTCCAGGCATCACCATTCTCTTCGGTCCTTCCGGTGCCGGAAAATCCACCGTGCTGGATTGCATCGCTGGATTGGAGCACCCCGACGCGGGGCGCATCGCTGCTGGCGAAGAAATCTTCTTCGATTCGCAAGCCGGGGTGAATCGTTCGCCTCAGGCCCGCCACATTGCCTACGTTTTTCAAACACTGGCGCTTTTCCCGCACATGAGCGCCCAGGAAAACGTGGCTTATGGACTCGATGGGCTTTCTCGGGAGCAGCGCATCGCCCGCGTGGATGAAATCCTGGAGGCGTTTCGTGTTGAGAAACTACGCGCCCGCAAGCCGCCAGAAATCTCCGGCGGTGAGCGTCAAAGAATTGCGCTCGCTCGCGCATTGGTAACACAGCCGCGAGTCTTGCTGCTCGATGAGCCGCTCACCGGGCTTGACGCCGAACTAAAAGCGGCGATCGTCGATGAC
>DASXMM010000205.1:0-19555 GCA_036495665.1 Candidatus Acidiferrum sp.
TATGAACGTTGATTACCTACTTGCGATCGCGAGCTTTACCGCCTGTGTGCTGCTGGCTCCCGTGATTTACGCGGTCGCCATGCGTTATGGCTGGTACGACATGCCGGGAGAATTGAAAATTCATCGGGCGCCCACCCCGCGACTTGGGGGCATTGCGTTAATGGGAGGCGTGTTTGTCAGCGTCGTGTTTGCTTTGAACGACCCGCGGCCGGTCGTCGCGGTGCTGATCATTCTGGCAACGGTTTGGGCGGTTGGCCTGCTGGACGACTTGAAAGGGACTTCGCCTTATCTGCGACTGGCGGTTGATTTTGGATGTGGAGCGGCGCTGTGGCTGCTGGGCTGGAAGCTGCACTGGTTTTCGAATCCCTGTCTCGATTTTCTGGCGACGGTAGCATTTCTGACGTTTGCGATTAACGCGATGAATATGCTGGACGGCATGGACGGTTTAGCGCTAACGGTGAGCGGAATTGCGAGTATCGGATTCATCCTACTGCTGTCCGGACAGCCCGCCGGATTTGCTTCGGGGCTCGCCTGGTCTTTGGCCGCGGTGTGCGCCGCCATGTTTTTATTCAACCGCCCGCCGGCGCAAATCTTCATTGGCGATTCTGGCAGCACTTTGCTTGGAGCTAGCCTCGCGTTTCTTGCGCTGGACTGGGTGCGGACAGGCGCTCCGGCGCACTCGAGTGTGGTTCCTTTGTTGTTCTTAGGACTGCCACTCGCCGACGCGCTTGCAGCCGTCATTCGCAGACTGCGGGGCATGTCGTCGCCGTTTGCGGGCGACCGGCGGCACTTTTACGATCTTCTGCTGCGCCGCGGCTGGAGCGTGCATAAGATTCTGTGTATCTCAGGTTTCACAACGGCGGTGTTTGTGATGTTGTCCGTTACGGCGTCACGCGATCGCGTGGGCTTGTGGCTTCCGCTGTTCGGATGCGTCGGCCTGTGCGGTTTTCTGGGCATGCACCTGGGCTCGTTTGAATCGGAGACGCCGGTAGTAAGTGAATCCGTTCCATCAGCGCAACTCGAAGCACAACTCAAACAAAGTCTAAACGAAGAATAGGTCCCTGGGCTTGGCTGGATTTGAAACTTATTTGAGCCAGGAGAGGAAAATGGCAAACGCAAACATGCTCACGCGCGTACCGAAAGACGCAATCGTGGAAGTCCCGCCCCGCTATGTGAACGTGTCGCGACTGGAGCAGGAATCGAACTCGGGAGTCGAGTGGCATCACATTCAAAGGATTCTGCGGCGTCATTGGAGGCCATCGCTGGCGTTTGCGCTCGGGCTCGAGCTGATTTTGCTGTTGGTTGTTCTTTTCCTGCAGACCTCCTACCAGTCGACGGCGACGCTGGAAATTTCTCCGGTGGTTAGTGAGAACGTGGGGTTGCACGATACCTCGCCGATCACTCCGACGCAGCAGGACTATCTCGACACGCAAAGTGAAATTCTGCGGAGCGACTACCTTGCGCTCAAAGTGATTCGCGATTTGAATCTCGACCGCAACCCAACGTTTTATTCGCCGAGCCTGCTGGGGCGCGCGATTCAGCGCGGGGTTCAACGTTTGAAGGTCGTGTGGTCGGGTTCTTCGAAGGCGGCGTCGGACGAGGAGAGGACCGACGGGTTGCTGCAGACGTTCCGAACGGGATTGTCGGTGAACCAGGTGAAGAACAGCCGGCTGGTGGACGTGTCTTTCGAGAGCAGAAACGCACAGCTTTCCACTTTGATCGTGAACGACCTTGTGCGTTTGTACCTGGATGACGCGCACCGTAGTAAATACGATTCGACGCTCAAGGCCGCGGAATCCCTCGCGCCGGAATTGACGGACTTGAAGAACTCAGTGGACAAGTCGAATCGGGCGCTCTCGGATTTCCAGGCAACGCACGTAGGGGCGGAGTTGGCCGGCGGTCTGCCACAAACCGGAGATCCCACCGCTGATTCGATGGGGCAGGCAATGTCTTCGAATCCCGTGGCGGTGCGCGTGGCGCAGCTCAATCAACAACTGACGCAGAGCATGGGCGATCGCATGCAGCAGGAATCGAATATCAAGCTGATCCAAGAAAATCACTACGATGTGCTTCCGCAAATGAAGGACAGCCCGCTGATTCAAGAGTTGACGCAGAAACGCGTGGACAGCCGGGCGCAGCTCGCTCAGGCGCTGGCGATTTATGGGAGCAACAATCCCGTGGTGCGCAAGCTGGCACGGCAGACCGACGAATTGAACAATCAGCTGAACGCGGAACGGCAGCGAATTGTAGAGCAGATCAGGAGTTCGTACAAATCCGCGAAAGTGCGCGAAGACTTGTTGCGGAAGTCGTTGCGCGATCTGAAGGGGCAACTCGATTCCTCGAACGCGGATGCCGTGCGATTTGATTTGCTGCGGCGGGAGGCGCAGGCGCAGTCAAACCTTTATATCGCGACGTCGGCGCGCATTAAGGAGTTGGCAGTGTCGGGTTCATTGGCGGCGAACAATATTCGTGAGCTAGGCGATGCTCGTGTTCCTTACAAGCCATCGGGCCCACATTCCTTTCAAATTCTGGGAGCGGGGTTGCTGCTTGGAATGATTGGAGGCGTGGTTTTGGCGTTCGTTTCCGAAGGCATGGACGACAAAATTTCGACGCTGGCCGATGTTGAACGGATCTCGGGCATGTCGGCGTTGGGGCTGCTCCCGGCCAGCCAGAAACGCTGGAGAGGAACGCTTTCGAACGGGAAGGGAGCGTTGGGAAAGGCGTCGATCAATGGGCGTAGCCTCCCGGTGCTGCAATTCCTGAAAGAAAAACCGAATTCGCCAGAGGCGGAGGCGATTCGATCGCTGGAAACTGCGATTCGCGTGTCGGCGCAATGGAAGGAGACTCCCGTCAAGACTCTTCTCATCACGTCGGGATTTCCCGGCGAAGGGAAGACCACCGTGGCGACGAATCTGGCGGCCGCTCTTTCGCGGCACTACAAGACGTGCTTGATTGACGCGGATTTGCGGCATCCGGTGATTACGTCAACGTACGGGCTGAAGCGTCAGATTGGTTTGCAGGACGCCTTGATGAAGCCGGAGCTCGTCGATGAACTGAGCAACAAGCAGGTCGAGGCGCCGAGTTTGACGGTGCTGGGCTCGGGCGCTGCTATTCCGGATGCAATCGATAAGATGACGTCGGACTCGATGGCGAAGCTGCTCGAAAGGTTGAAGACGCGATTTGATTACATTGTGATCGACTCGCCGCCGGTTATTCCGTTCGCGGAGTCACGTTGGTTGTCGGCGCTGGCGGACGGGATTGTGATCGTCGCTCGCGCGAGCACGACGACGCGGCGGGCGCTGGGTTGGACGATGAATATTCTGGCGGATGTGCAACCGCAGGTGCTTGGCGTGGTTTTGAACGGAGTGGACATTTCTGTGGATTACGACCAGTACGCCAAGTCTTATCGGTATTACCGGACCATTCCCGCTTAATAGAATCGGATCACACGAGAGATTGCACGAAAGGAAAAAGCTTATGAATACGAAGCGATTGATTTTTGTGTCTGCGGCGATGGGCTTCGCGCTTTCTGGCGCCGGCTTGGCCTCTGGGCAGCAACGCGTTGAGCAGCGAGCCGATCGGCAAACGGTTGGTCCCACGAGCGCGGCGCCACAGCCGGACGTCGATGGTTCGAAGCTGTACGGCGGCACCATGATTGGAGTCGGCGACATCATCAATATTCGAATTGCGGAGGAGGACGACGTCAGCGGGCGCTACCAGGTGAGCGAGGCGGGCGACGTCAAGATTCCTTTGCTGGAGAAGCCGATTCATGCGGATGGGCTTAGTACGTTTGATCTGTCGAGCAAGCTCGCGGACGAGTTGAAGAAGCAGCAAATTCTGAAGGACCCTTACGTTACGGTGTTCATCGAGCGCGGGATGACGCAGAACGTAACGGTGTCCGGGCCGGTTGCGCGTCCTGGGATTTATCCGATTGAGAGGCAGACGAAGCTTCTTGATGTGCTTTCGATGAGCGGCGGACTGGCGCCGAATGCGGGTCAGACGATTACGATCACGCATGCCGCTACGGAGCAAAAAAGCGCAGCGAAGGCGGCGGGGCCGAACTCCAGCGCGGCTCCGGCGTCCAACGCAGGGACGGAGCCCAAGGCGGAAGCAAACGTGGCTTCGAACAGTTCGATCAGTGAAACGGTAGACGTTGTGACACTGATGTCCGGCGACAATCGCGAAGCGAACGTGATTGTTAAGCCGGGAGACAACATCACAGTGTCGAACGCGTCGGTGGTGTATGTGGTTGGAGCAGTCACTCGGCCCGGAGCGTTTGTTGTACAGGACCCGAAAAGCGGGCTGAGCGTGCTAAAAGCGATCGCGTTGGTGGAAGGCACGACGTCCACGGCGAAAATGGGGAGCGCGATCATTGTTCGAAAATCCACAAATGAGGAGGGGCGAGAAGAGATTCCTCTCGATCTCAGCAAAATCCAAAAAGGCCGAGTGAAAGATCCCATTCTGATGGCGAACGACATCTTGTTTGTGCCGACCAGTGCGATGAAGCAGGGCTTGAAGAAAATGGGCGATGCGGCACAGGTGGCCGCGGGTTACGGGTTGGGTCTTCGAATCGCGCCTTGAGTTCGTTCATTAATTTTACCGCTCCAACTACTTCTTTCACGACGCTTTTCATCAATTCCAAAGGAGAAAGCGAAAATGGCAACGCCACAGCAGATAAGCGACCGGAGTGTGTCTGAACGCATCGGAGCACAGCCGGAAAAACAGCCGGAAAAGAAGAAGCCAATGCAGTTTCTCGATCTGAAAGCGCAATTTGCTTCGATTCGAGAGAACGTTCTTAAGGCGGTGGAATCGGTTTTCGAGAGCCAGCACTTCATTCTAGGGAAAGAAGTGCAGCTGCTCGAACAGGAGATCGCCCAGTTTGTTGGCGTGCCTGAGGCAGTTGGTTGTGCTTCGGGGTCGGACGCACTTTATCTTTCGCTGCTGGCGTTACACATCGGGCGCGACGATGAAGTGATCACGACGCCTTTTACATTCGTGGCGACGGCGGGAGCGATTGCGCGGACTGGCGCGAAGCCGATGTTCGTTGACATCGATCCGATAACCTACAACATCGACCCGACGCAAATCGAAGCGGCGATCACAGAGAAAACGCGCGCGATTATTCCGGTGCACTTGTTTGGGTTGGCCGCCGATCTTGATCCGATTCTCAATGTTGCGAATCGACACAACGTCGCGGTTGTGGAAGATGCGGCGCAAGCGATTGGCGCGACTTATCACGGGCGTCAAGTTGGCGGCTTCGGGCTCTGCGGTTGCTTCAGCTTCTTTCCATCGAAGAATCTCGGATGCGCGGGCGACGGTGGTCTTATCACCACAACCGACGCGAAGATCGCCGATGAACTGCGGCTGCTGCGCGCTCACGGCAGCAGGAAAAAATATCAGTACGAGATTCTCGGCATGAACAGCCGGTTGGATGCGCTGCACGCAGCGATTCTACGCGTAAAGCTGCCACATCTTAATCGCTGGGCGCAGAAACGGGCTGAGAACGCCGAAACCTACAAGTCTCTGTTTAACGCTGCCGGACTCACGAATGTTTTGACGTTACCCACAACTCCTGAAGGGCAGGGACACGTCTACAACCAGTTCGTCATTCGCGTACCGCGCCGCGAGGAGCTTCGTGCATTCATGGACCGCGAGGGCATTCCTACCGACGTTTACTATCCTTCGCCGCTTCACGTGCAGCCGGCGTTTTCGTATCTCGGCTATGGGCACGGATCCTTCCCCGAGGCAGAGAAGGCAGCGACGGAAGTCCTTGCGTTGCCCGTGTATCCAGAGCTGACGCATCAGGATCAGGAACGCGTCGTCAAGTCCATTTCAGATTTCTACAGTTCAAATCCCGCATAACAAAACACGAAGCAAAAAATACGGCACACAGGAGATTTCGGAAATGAGCAACGTACCCGCTGTTGGTGTGGTTGGATGTGGATATTGGGGAAAAAATCTGATTCGCAACTTCTCAGAGCTTGGTTCGCTTCGCGTAGTGTGCGACGTAGATTCGGACCGTGCGCGAGCGTTGGCGACGAAGTACGACGTGGATTTCTGCACGTCGTTCGATGAGATGCTGCGGCGCAGCGACATACAAGCCGTCGTTATCGCCGCACCAGCCGCGGAGCACTTCGTCTTGGCGAAGAAAGCCATGCTTGCTGAAAAGGATGCCTTCGTCGAGAAACCGCTGGCTTTGAATGTCGAAGAAGGCTAAGAACTTGCCGATCTCTCGGTCACCACGGGCCGGGTCCTGATGGTTGGACATTTGTTGCACTACCACCCAGCCGTCCGCAAGCTGAAAGAGCTCATCAACAACGGCGCTTTAGGGAAGATTGAATACATTTATTCCTCGCGGCTGAATTTTGGGAAGCTGCGCACGGAGGAAAATATCCTGTGGAGTTTCGCTCCTCACGACATTTCGGCGATTCTTCACCTGTTGGGTGAAGAACCGACGACGGTGGCTGCAAACGGCGGGGCCTACTTAAACTCGACGATTACGGATGTGACTCTGACGAGCTGCTCGTTCGGAAGCGGAGTGACTGCTCACATTTTTGTCAGCTGGCTGCATCCTTTTAAAGAGCAAAAGCTGGTGATCGTGGGCGACCGGCAGATGGCGGTGTTCGATGACACCGAACCCAGTCGGAAACTTGTCCTATATCCGCATCAAGTGGAGTGGGTCGAGCGTCACCCGATTGCAAAGCGCTCGGAAGGGCAAGTCGTCGAGCTTCCCGGAGACGAACCGCTGAAAACGGAATGCCAACACTTCCTCGATTGCGTCGCAACACGTTCGAAACCGGAGACAGATGGATGGAACGGCGTTCGCGTGCTTCGAGTGCTTAACGCGGCGCAGCGATCGTTGAAAAATAAGGGTGAGGCTCAGCAGCCAACGGTGAAAGCCGCGGTTAAGCCAAAGTATTACGTGGATCCGTCCGCGATCGTTGACCAGCCGTGCGTAGTGGGAGAGGGAAGCCACATCTGGCATTTTTCACACGTAATGAAGAACTCCACGCTCGGCAAGAATTGCAACTTGGGCCAGAACGTCCACGTGGCAAGCGGCGTGAAGATTGGGAATAACGTCAAGATTCAAAACAACGTTTCACTTTACGCCGGTGTAGAGCTCGAAGACGACGTTTTTTGCGGGCCTTCGATGGTTTTCACAAATGTGATCAACCCGAGAAGCCACGTTAACCGCAAAAACGAATATCAGCGCACGCTTATCCGGCGAGGGGCGAGCCTTGGGGCCAATTCGACGATTGTCTGCGGAACAACCGTTGGCGAATTTGCCTTCGTTGGCGCAGGTGCGGTGGTAACCAAGGATATTCCTGATCACGCACTCGTGGTCGGTTGTCCCGCACACCAGATCGGATGGATGTGCCGGTGCGGCGTTCGGCTGACGATTCAGGAGGAAAAGTCGCAATGCTCCAGCTGCGGACTCACCTACGAATTGAATGGCGAAACGCTTCACAACACGCCCCCTGTCGATGCTCCGAAGGCAGCGACGACTGCCACGAACCAATTCCTACCTTCGCAGCCGCACGTTGATACCAGCTCGACGGCGTCTGTCGGCGACTGACGGCCAAGCCGTGAATTGCCGGGGACCGGCCACCATGAGCACAGCCACAACCTCAATCGCGCAGACCCGACCGGCCACGCTCCCGCCGGCGAAGCCAGCGCCTCAGCAGAAAATGATTTGTGAGTTCCTTCCGGCGGGCGACTATTCGAGTTGGGACTCGCTGGTAAGCAGATCGCCGCACGGCACGGTGTTTCATTACTCCTGGTGGCTCGCGGCGACCGCGGCGCCCTTTCGCATCCTGGTCGTGAGAAACGACGACGGCGAGTTGGTCGGAGGTTTGCCTCTTCCTTCAAAAAGCGTTGCAGGGCTCAGACTTCTTCATTCGCCGGCACTCACTCCTTACCTGGGACCGATTTTCGATATTTCCGGTGCCGATGGTGTTTGCGAGCAGCTTCACCTGATGCGTTCCTGCGGTGAAGCTCTTGCATGTGCCATCGGTCCGTTCGACAGCTTTCGCCAAGCCGCCGGGGCCAATGCTCCAGACCTTCAAGGCTTCCTCTGGGCAGGATTTAGCGCCTCGCTGGCCTATACATTTCGTTTTTCCGCCAAACAATCGTTGAGCGAGATCAGTAAGGGCATGACGCGCACTCACATGCAGAAGCTGACCAAGGCGAAGCGGCTTAACCTGGAAGTTTTTCGCGATGATTCGGTGAAGACGCTGCTGGAGCTCAACGCGATGACCTTTGAACGCAAGGGAGCAACCGTGCCGTATGACGCCGGGATAGTTGCTCGTTTGTGGACCGCGGCGCAAGCTCGCGGGCAGGCCGCTCTCTACGTGGCCAGGACGGAAAAAAAACAATCCGTCGCCGCTCTCTTTTGCGTTCACGACAGCCGCACAACGTACCAAATTGTTTCCGGGTTCCATCCAGAGCATCCGGACGTGCCCGGACAGAACGCAGTGTTGTGGTCGGCGCTGCAGGAAGCAATTGCGGCAGGCCGAAATTATGATTTTGAAGGTTCGAGCCTTCGAGGTGTCGAGACTTTTTACCGCAGGTGGGGCTGCGACGCAGTTCCAGTATGGAAAATCGCAAAGACTGGGAGTGCGCGAGGCTTGTTGGCTCAGCTTGTCATCCGATTTCTAGACCGGAAACGTTTTAATGTCTCGTCGACTTAGCAAAATGTTTCACAAATTTCCAGGGTACCGGTCCCACCAAAGGAAAAACAGGCTATGCGTACGAATGAAAAATTTGGCTCATCCATACTGAGTTCTTGTTTGAATGCCGGAGCAGCTTCCAATTTAAATCCACCTCCTGGTCCTCCGTCCGCGGAGATACGGCCGCGGAAGGTGCAGCCGACTCTGCACGTACAGCGGATCAGTCCGCAGGTTCGCATCACTCCTCAATCTCGTGGTTACGCCATTTCTGAATTAGCTCGCCGCGCGGGAGTTTCCAGGGAATTCCAGAGGCAATGGACGATTCGTGTCGATGCAAACGAAACAACCATTACTCTGGACGCGGCGGGCGAGAGAACAATTGTTTTTCCGCATGCCTCTCCCGATCTTCTTCGGGAGTTGTCCGCGGGACGGATCCGCACAGTCCGCCGCCGGTGGATGAACGGCCCACAAAACGCGGCGTTGCTCAACATCCCCGACCTTGTCGTTCCGTTCGCCAAAGATACGGACACATTTCCCAAAAGCCTTTTTATTTCTCGAAGGACGGGCCAGCTCGAATGCACCGTCGATCTGCCACTCTCCATTTTGATGACTTTGTCGCGATGGGAAGAAACCCTGAAGCGCGAATTCGATCGGCATGGACGTTTCCCCGCGAAGGACAGCATTGCTTTTCGTGACGGATTTCTAAACCGGCCGATCGTCGACGAATATGCTCTGGCCTTTCAACAGGCGATTCAGGTCTGCTATCCGGCATGGCAACCGGCGCAGAAGAGTCTACGGATCAAGTTGAGCCATGATGCGGACCATGTGGGGATTCCGTTCCGGTGGAGGGACGCCATTCGGCACACCACGCACCATCGCCGCCCGCTCGATTCGGCGCGCGATGTCTTCGGCCTCATTTCCGGTTCTGAACCAAGCGATCTTCGAGCTTTGCGCGAAATTGTACGGCTCTCTCTGAGCCGAAATCTCGACTCGGCTGTTTACTGGAAGGCGAGCCAGCCAACGCCGCGCGACAGTGGCTACGATCCGCGTCATCGCAAGATTCGCGAGATCATCGCGTGGCTCAACGAAAACCAGGTGGAGTGCGGTGTACAGCCTGGTTATGACACATTCCGAGCGCCCGAGAAACTTCGGCGCGAAATTCAAATTCTGCGCGAAGCGATGGGTGACGGCCCGCTGGGAGGCCGTCAACATTATTTGAGGTGGTGCCCCGAGACGTGGATTCATTGGGAGACGTGCGGGCTCGCGTATGACAGCAGCGTTTGTTTCGCCGAGCATATCGGTTTTCGAGCCGGAACCTGCATACCGTATCGCCCGTGGTTATTTGCGTTGAACCGCGCGTCGGAATTGCTGGAGATACCGCTTCTTGTTATGGATCGCACTTTGCTGAACTACATGCGACTCACTCACGAGCAAAGTGTGGAAGCGGTGCGGGACTGCGTGGCGCGCTGCCGCGCGGTCGGCGGTGTTTTCACCTTGGTTTGGCACAACAATCATCTGCTGGATCCAGAGTTCAATTCGCTCTACCTGAGGATATTGCCTCTGCTGGTGGACGGCGAGAGGTACGACTGGACTCGCGAATACCGCGGCGATTCAGCCAGATAATTATGAGCGCTCCTTTTACTCACGACTGGCGGTTAACGTGCGGCGCTCTGTTTTCCGTGGCCTGCCTGGCGGTTATTTTTGTCGGATTCCCGAGCAACAACTTGCTCATTATTGCCGCGGTTAGCGCGATTCCCGCGTTCATCATCACGGCAGGATGGCACCCTGAGTTGTTTCTTGTGGGATGCGCATTCATGCCGCAGTGGAAGAACGCGTGGCCGCTCGATCGCTTTGCGAGCGTTGGCGATTTGACGCTAGTCATGCTCTTGGGACTGCTCGTAGGGATTCTCTGGCGCACCATGAGGCATCTCGGGCGCCTGGAGCGCGACACTCTTCCGCAGCTTTTTCGGGGCCAGTGGCTTGTGATTTCCGCCTACGTTCTGTTCGCAGCCGCGGTGCTCGCGAGCTACGCCTATACGACCGCGCCGCATTACGGTGGAGTGAAACTGGTCAGATTTCTCCTGATTGGAACTCTGTTCTTGTACTCGGGGATGATTCTGATTCGCGACGAGGAGGAATTTCGCCGCGTGGCTTCACTTTTTGTGCTGGCCGCTTGCGTTACGGCGGTGCAGATGGTCTTCCACCTCGAGCACCGGGAAGTCGGGGCCGAGACCGACATCACTCGTATCGGAGCGGGCTGGCTCCTCGGCATGGGCATTTTGCTTTTGGTGGGCTATCCGATTGTTCGCGGCCGCAGGCGTTATTTATTTTGTGTGGTGGTTGCGCTTCCACTGCTGTCTGCGGGATTGATTGCCTCGGCTTCGCGCGGCCCGATGGTTTCGCTGGCGATTGCCTTGGTGCTGACCGTGTTCTGGTTCGCGCGGCGGCACTTCTCCGCGATTGGTATCTGGGTCGCGGCGCTTCTCGTTGGAAGCTGTGTAGCCTCGTTTTTTTACCTACGAAATGCGGATCCAGACAAATACAACGCCAAACTGAGCGAAATGATTCAGCTCTCGAGCGGACACTCTGCTCAGGGCTCGGGTGCGAAGAGGTTTGGCTTTTATAGCCGAACGGTGGCTGCGATTCCTGACCATTTTTGGCTTGGCCAGGGAGTCGGCAGTTGGAGTGTGTTTTATTACGGTAGAGACACACGCGACTATCCCCACAATCTTCTACTCGAAACAACGTTTGAAGAAGGCGTGGTCGGGGCGGCTCTCTTCCTGCTGTTCCTCAGCCTTCTGGCGATTGCGATTCGCCGAATGCTTGTCGCCACTAATTTCCAATATGGCGTGCTCGCTGGGCTGCTCGTGTATTGCGTCTCGGTCAGTATGTTCAGCGGCGACCTGGACGACAATCGCATTTTGTGGCTTTGGGCTGGAATTATTTTGGCCGTTTGCCGAAACGTTTATTTGCAAAGCCGACGGCAGCGCTTGATGGATCGCTGTCAGGCCACTGTAAGGATGCCTGTTCCCGCGGTCAGCGCGAGGCGGGCGTTCCTCGCGCATCCCACAGGCGAGTAAGGGCTAACTTGACCGCGCCAATCAAGGTTTGTGTTCTGACGTCAGCGCACCCCGCGTTTGACGTGCGCGTTTTCCATAAAGAGTGCAAATCGCTCGCGCGCGCGGGCTACGACGTCACACTCGTGGCGCCGCACGGGGAATCGCTAACTGTCGACGGCGTCACTGTAAAGGCTGTCGCGCCTGCGAGGTGGCGGTTCGAGCGATGGTTCAAAACAACCGCTGCCGTGTATCGGGCAGCCGTCGCAGTGGATGCGGAGATCTACCACTTTCACGATCCCGAGCTTATTCCTGTCGGTCTTTTGCTCCGAGCACTCGGGAAAAAAGTGATCTACGACGTGCACGAGGATTTGCCGCTCACGGTGTCTTACAAACCGTATATTCCTAAATGGATGCAGCGGCCTCTCTCAAGTTTGCTGGCGATCATGGAATCCCTGACCGTTCGCCAGTTTTCGGGATTGATTGCGGCGACGCCGGAAATTGCCGCGCGGTTCGCCGGGCATCCGAATGTATGCGTAGTTCAGAACTATCCGATGCGTGAAGAATTTCCCGAAGAATTTCCCGGGGAGATGAAGACGGTGCATGGCGACTACATCGTATATGTGGGGCTGCGAATCACTCGGGCACGTGGCGCCGAGGAAATGGTGCGTGCGATGGAACTCCTGCCTGGCAATATTCCGATTCGACTGAAACTCGCCGGGACGATTGAGCCGCCTGACTTGCAGCAGCGACTGGAAGCGATGCCTGGATGGCAATCAACGGAGTATCTCGGTGCTCTGGGCCGCGCCGGCGTTTCCAAACTGATTCAAAATGCAATGGTGGGCTTGGTCGTGCTTCATCCCGAGCCGAATTACGTGAGTTCTCATCCCGTAAAATTATTCGAATATATGTGCGCTGGAATTCCTGTCATTGCGTCGGACTTCCCGGGCTTTCGCGCCATCATCGAGCAGGCCAAGTGCGGGATTCTTGTTGACCCGTTTTCCGCTAAAGAAGTAGCGGACGCCATCGAATTTCTGTACACCCATCCCGAGGAAGCGCCCGCTATGGGTGCGCGAGGCCGTTTGGCGGTGAGCAGCCGCTACAACTGGCAGCATGAGGAGCAGTCGCTGCTCGGCATGTACAACCGTTTGCGCCATGTGGCTGAATCCTACGAGCAGTTTCGGTCCGAACTCACATGAGATTTCTCATTCTGAGCCAATATTTTCCGCCGGAAGTGGGCGCGACCCAGGTCCGGCTTTCGTCGATGTGTCGTGAACTCGTGCGAGCCGGTCACGAAGTCGATGTCGTGACCGGAATGCCGCACCATCCCTTCGGGAAGATTTTCCCGAGCTACCGTGGACGATTCCACAGCCGGGAGTTTCACGGTGGAGTGCGCGTCCATCGCACGTGGTTGTACGCGGGTGGCGGTTCTGGTTGGCGCCGCATCCTCAGCTATTTCTCTTTCATGGTGACGTCCTTGTATAGCATCGTTCGAGTTCGTCGACCGGACTACGTTTTCGTTGATTCGCCTCCCCTGTTCCTCGGTGTAACGGGATGGATGGCGTCGCTGTACTGGAAATGTCCGTTCATTTTTAATGTCGCGGACTTGTGGCCGGATTCCGTGCTGGATTTAGGGGTGATGAAGGAAGGGGCTTTCGTCCGGGCGGCATTTGGGCTTGAGAAGTTGATTTACAAGCGGGCGCGGTTTGTCACTGCGGTGACGCAGGGGATTCATGATGTTTTGCTCGAGCGGAAGAAAGTGCCTGGCGCCAAGATTCTGTTTTTGCCCAACGGTGTGCACACCAGCATCATTCAGCCGTTGCCGCCCGATGAGGTTCTCAAAACGCATCTTGGCTTGAGTGGCAAGCGCATCGCGATTTACGCCGGCAATCATGGTTATGCAGCTGGTGCCGAGCAGATTCTCTACGCCGCAAAATTGTTGGAAACGCATCCTGATTTTCATTTTCTTTTCTTGGGCGACGGTCCCGACAAGCCTCGTCTCCAACGCCTGGCTGCCGATCTGGAGCTTCGGAACACGAGCTTTTTGGGCTCGGTTCCCCTGGAGCGTGTGGCTGACTATCTTTCCATCTCAGAAATCGCGCTCGTTACACTTCGAAAGGCAGGCGTCACTCGTGGCGCCCGATCCGCGAAAACTTTCGTGATGATGGCGGCGGCCAAGCCTATTATTCTTGCGGGCGAAGGCGAAAACGAGGAACTGGTTCGGTCTTCCGGCGCTGGTGTAATCGTTCCTCCTCACGAGCCACAACAGTTCGCGTCCGCGATTCTTGCCATGTACGAAAATCCAAAAGCCTCGCGAACGATGGGCCTTCGCGGTTTAATATACGTGCGCGAGAATTTTGAGTGGTCGATACTGGTTCGAACCTGGCTAGACCAACTCCGCCTAGCGACGCCTCGGCAGGGAGTCGCCGCTCGAGGGTTTGAGCCGGTTGGCGATCGAGTTCCTAAGGATGCGGGTCTCGGATAAATCGCAGCGCCCGGAGTCTAAGGTGCGAAATAAAACTGCAAGTCACCATCAGTCCGATTCGTGACGCCCCACTGGGTCCAGCCAACCCAGCTCCCGTTCTGTAGGAATTGCGCGTAGCCGTCAGGAAAGAACGTCGTGTTGCTATAACCGTAGGACGAGCCCTTCCTGATCGGGAAAGCCTGGTAAACAGTGGTAGCAGCCGATTGCAAGACAAGATGATACGCCTGACCGGTAGCCAGTGCATGAGAAGCGGAGAACTTATAGGTTCCCCAGAAATAAGTTGCTTTCGTGTTTAGAGGAAAGGTAGAAGCGGGTATTTCGCCTTGTTCGACGAGCGTGCCCGCCCCGGTTTCGAGGCGCACGGTTAAGGGCCCGGACCCGCTCATGCGGGCAACGCGAATCGCGACAGAAGAGATGGTCCTGGAGTCTCCGCTGACGGTAAACGTTTCGCGCACGCTGGAAGTACCTGAGATGGCCTCCGGGGCGCCGACCCAGACTTCCATGTAACCGAGTCCCTGGGTGTAGCCGTCGTCATAATTCATTTGCAGCACCGGCGTATACCCCTGGCGAGGCTTCCAGATCGTTCCTTCCGTCGTAGAGTAATTCGCGAATAGAAGCACCGCGCAGTCGGTATCCGACATCGTTGGCTGGCTGGGAGTAGGAGCTGCGGCTTGATAAAGAGCGTCAACCGAAACGTAATTGACGTTCGGATTCGGGTCCGGGTTTTCGAAAACGACATGATAGATCTCGCCCGCCGTGACGGCAGCATGGCCCGAGAACGCGAAAGTTGGAAAGTAGCGCGTCGGAACGGGAACGGCATCTGGATCGACGAGAAGCGAGGACGTAAGTTTCTGGCCGGAGGGATTGTGCGACGAGCTCCCATCGTCCGTCTGAATACTGACCAGGATTTGTCCGCTCGTCCCGCCCCAATAACCGTTATGATCCATGATCAAATAGGGCTGAACGGACGAAATATAACCCGTATGCAGCACGCGAATCCGGTAGCTGAGCTTGTTCTGATTCGGACCGATCGTCGTATTTCCCAGGCCGTCCGACCCAATTCCTGATCCATAGTCCGTGGCCGTCGCGGGGGTTGGCGGCGGCGATGCCGCAGCCGCTGCAATTTGCACGGACATCGACGTATGAGTGGAAGTTTTGCTCGAGGAAGAATCCTGCACGCTGATCGCAAAGCTGAAACTCCCCGCAGCGGTTGGCTGGCCGGAAATTGCACCGGACGTCGGGCTCAGGCCGAGCCCGGTGGGCAACGATCCTCCGGCGACCGACCAGGAGTACGGCGGCGTTCCGCCCGTTGCCACCATCGAGCCGTCATACGCATCGCCCACTTGGCCGCCGGGAAGGGAAGTCGTTGAAATTTGCAATGCTGGCGGGGGGACAGTCGCCGCGGTGATCTGCATAGACATCTGGGACTGTGCCGACGCCTTTGCCGCAGACGAGTCTTGCACGCTTATCGTGAAACTAAACGTGGCCGCCTTGGATGGCTGGCCGGAAATCAGCCCCGAAGCGGAATTGACGGTAAGTCCATTCGGAAGGGCGCCTGAGGCGACCGACCACACATACGGCGACGTTCCGCCAGTGGCGACCAAGGAACCTTGATAGGTTTGGCCCACTTCTCCATTAGGAAGAGAAGTCGTGGAAATTTTCAGGGAAGTCGTACTAGGCGGCTGCGGAGCCTGAGCCGATTTCGAAGCGCTCACCGAGCCGGCACATCCGACGAGAGCTGTGGTTGCGCCTAGAACCGCCACTAGAACTATTAAAGCGACATAGATGGGTTGAACTCTGACGAACCGCTTGCTTGACAAGGTATCCCTCCGAAACTCACTCTTCCGAGTTAGGCCGATGCTAGGTCGGAGCGGGATGCCTACAGTGACTACCCTAGAGACCTATACAGTGTTTACTGGAGTGATCCGCTAAGCGCACCTGTGCAACGGTCCAGAAAACGGGACCCTGTACGAACGCTGTACCCCTTGTGTCCGAAGCGTCCAAACGACACAGACCGCCAAGTTTTGGGAATGGATTTTTGCAGTTCCTTGAAAAGAAAGGCCTTAAGCAATGAGCTCTCGCCCTGACGCTCGCATCGCACGTGAGAAGGGAAGTTTCATTTCTCACGTAGCCACGCTTGTGACCGGCACCGCCATTTCTCAGGCCATTACGTTTGCCGCGATGCTCGTGCTCACGCGACTTTTTGCGCCAGACGCGTTCGGCCTGCTGGCCGTGTTCATGACCATCGTCTCCCTATTTTCGGTGCTGGGCGGCGCGCGCTACGAACTGGCCATTATGCTCCCCGAAGAAGACCGCGAAGCCGCTAATGTTTTTCACGCGGCGACTCTGGTCTTGACGGGCATTTGCGTCCTCTCTTTCTTTGCGGTTGCACTTTTCCATGCGCGGCTCGCTGCCATTTTGGGTGAGCCGCTGGTGGACTCGTGGTTGTGGGCCATCCCTGCGGTGCTTTTTGTCAGCGGTTTTTATCAGATTCTGGGCTACTGGTGCGGGCGGATGAAACGCTTCCGCCATGTGGCCGTGTCGCGCATCGCGCAATCCTTGGGCACAGTCGCTATGCAGATCGCGCTGTTCTTTGCTCACGCCAACGGCGGCGTCGCGCTCATCGGCGGCTGGATTTTCGGCCAGTCTCTCGGGTCTTTCGTTTTGCTTCTTCAAGTCATCCAACAAGACGGCGCATTTCTCCGAAAAAGCTGGGATCTGCGAACAATTCCCGGCCTGCTGCACACCTATAGAAACTTTCCCTTCTACAAAGCGCCCTACAGCTTTATCTCGAACAGTTCCTCTCAGTTGATCATCGTCGTGATCCGCATGTTCTCGAGCCTCTCCACCGTTGGCTTGTATTCGATGGCCAGCCGCGCCATCTATCTTCCGGTCTCTCTGGTGGCTTCCTCCATGAACCAGGTCTTTTACGAAAAAGCAGCCACGGAAACGGCGCCGGACCGGCTCGAGTCCTTCGTCAATCGGGTTATGCGGATTCAGGTCCTCTTGATGACCCCGCTGCTTTTCTTCGCGGCATCGGAATCCAAACTGGTTTTCACAGCTATTTTTGGCGCGCGATGGCGGGGAAGCGGTGCGTTCGCATCGTATCTGGCCTTTGCGGGTTACATGTATTTCCTCACGTCCTGGCTCGATCGGCTTTTTGACGTCAACAGCCGGCAGCGCCTCGCACTTGTCATTGAGATCGCCGGGAATTTGGGATCTCTGATCGCGCTCACGGTGACTCTGGCAATTTCTGGCGATGCGCTTCGGGCGGTCATTGCTTTTACGATTACCGAGGTCATCTACAGTGTGACTTGGCTTTACTTCGCCTATCGCGTCGCTGGGTTTGACACGACAAAACTGCGAAAGCTTCTCGTGGATTTCGCTGTCACCGGGCTGCCGGTCGGCTTGGGCGTTCTGCTTATTCACGCCGTCATTCACGGCTGGCTCGCTTTGGTCGTCTCTGCGCTTGGCCTCCTTGCCGTGGAAGCGTTCATCTACATTCGCTACGTTCGCGGCGATCTTGCCTACACTTCGACGGCCGAGCGCTTCCGCAAATTTTGGGAGGACAAAAAATCGCCTCTTCACGGCACCGACTCCGTGGAGTTCTACCAGAACGTGGCCGTAGAGCTTAAGTCGCTCTTTCCACGGGAGTCCAGCGCAAACGTGCTGGAGATCGGCTGCGGTGACGGCAGCTTGTTTCAGTATCTCGGTTTGGCCGGTGATAAATACACCGGAGTCGATTTTTCTCCGAGTCTTCTGGAATTGTTTCGCAGTCGCCATCCACAGCTCCAGCTTTGCTGCGCCGAAGGTTCCTCTTTTCTCGAGTCCGGCGGGAAGTACCGCTTAATCTTTTCGCATGGTGTTGTGCAGCACTTCGATCGGGAGATGTTGCACCGCCATTTCGAAAATGCGCGGCGCATGATGAACGATGATTCCTTTCTCGTGTGCGCTTCGGTATTGGACAAGACTCGCCGGCACCAATACGACGCTGGTTTGCAAACCAAGGGGACGCTTCCACGAATGATCCGCTTGGGTAAGTCAACGGTGAGCAGGGCGCTTGGCCGCGATGTCATGGGCTATTGGTATTCCAAAGAGGAGTTCGCCAGGATCGCCAACGCGCATGGACTGGAAGCTTCGTTCAGCGAATCCCCAACTTTTCCCTATCGGTTCCACGCCACTCTGAGACTGAAATCCCAGCGGCCCGCCCATCATGTGCACGAAGCTACTCTCGCGGGGCCAGCGATCCTCGCACGTTGACGGAGGACGCCAACGCACTTGCGACTCTCTTCGCAGCCTCGCGCAATGGCGAAAGACACTCAGACGATCGTCTAGCGGGAATCGAACACTGGACTGCCCAGGCGTGGCGCCAGCCTCCTGTTGATTCCGCCGCCGGCGCAGTCCACGCACACCCTCGTCCACGGTATCGCTCGCAACCGCTTGTCGGGAATCGGCGTCTCGCACGTAACGCACACGCCGTATTCCTCCTTGGCAATGCGCTGCAAGGCTTGTTCGATTTCGGCGACGTTCCGGATCTCGCGCTCCATGGTGGTCATGAGGAACTCGCGATTGTGGCTTCGAAAAGCCTGCGTAGCCTCGTCGTCGACCTCATCATCTACAACGATGTCCTTCCGCAATTGGTCAAGATGCGCGGTTAGCTCCGCCAGTCTGATCCGCAGCAGCTTCTCGAATGGTTGAAATCGTTCTTGCTTGTTTTTGGTCCGCATCGCTTCCTCGTCTTGGGTTCGGTCGTTCCCGCTTCATTCTCGCGTGTTCAGCTACGATCGACAAAGCGCAGTCTGACTTCAGGAGTGTCGCTTTCGCGTCAAAGTAGCGCCATACCCTAATTCATTTAGTTTGAAAGCTGCAAAACAGGAGCGGCCCTGGTAACGGAAGTTTGCCTGCCGTGACGCAGAAGGAAGCCCACGTGTCGGTCATTTACGGTCTAGAGCTGCCTGAAAAGCCAGACTAAAAGTGGGGCTCAAAACCTGGGTTTGCACTACCGGGTTGTGGCGTTCCAGGTCGACTTTCGCGTGACTCGTCAATATCCTAGTTTCTTGTCCACAACGTTCAGCAACGGTTCGCCCTTCCGGAACCTGTCAAACTGCGCGATGAAAAACTGCATGGCGTTGTCCAGCCAATCGGGTGTGTGGTCGGCGCAATGCGGGGAAAGCAAGACGTTCTCTAGTTTGTAGAAGGGATGACCGTCGGGCAGCGGCTCATGCTGGAAAACGTCCAGCGCGGCGCCTTTGATTCGGCCGCCCGATAGCGCCCTGAGCATTGCATCTTCATCAATCACCGGGCCCCGCCCGACGTTGATGATCACGCCTTCCGGTTTCATCGCC
>DASXMM010000206.1:0-21147 GCA_036495665.1 Candidatus Acidiferrum sp.
AGCTTGTCGTCTACGTTCTTAAAATTGACGCGGCCATCATCGAAATCAATTTTCAGCAACTGGTTGACCGGTGCGATGGCCGATTGCGGCCCGTAAATGCGAGCGGCCGGCTCGCCGATGATTTTCGCGGGAGGCAGCCAGCGCTCGAGGTTCCATCGTCCCTGAGTGTTGCGCACCAGGATCAGACTCGCCCGGCTCAGCGAAAGTGTGCCGAACTCAAAGCGGCCACGAAGCAAACCGGTCCAGCGCAACCCCGCCGACAAATTATCCGCGCGCAGAAAATATTCGTTGCCGAATGCTGGATCTTCGCGGACCGTGATTTGTTCCGCGTCGAGACGCGGCGTGGGCAAAAGCTGCACGGCGAAATGCGCCACTTCGACCGGACGCCCGAACGCCTTTTCCAATTGCGCGGTCAGATAGGCGTGCATCCGGCCTGTGCGCACAAGCACGGACACGCCAATTTGCATGGCCACAAGCGACGCCACAATCGTGAGCGCCAGCTTCCACCACTTGCGTACCATTTTCATCTTGTCCGGAAGTTTCGCAGACTGGCCTGCAAATGAAAAGCTACTGAAAAACCCGCGAGCGTCAGTGCACCGTATGCAGCATGCGGCTCCAGCGCGTGCGCGCCGGGAGATGGGTCAGCGTGTCGAAAACGGCGGCCAGCCGCCGGAGAAACGTGGTTTGCGTGTAGTCACTGCTGGTGGCGTCCACCGACCAGTAAATCAGAAACGGACGGCCCATGATAGCGCTGCGATCTACAAAGCCCCAGTAGCGGCTGTCCGAGCTGCGGTCACGGTTGTCGCCCATCGCGAATAATTTTCCGGGCGGCACCACGATCTCGTCGCCTTGCATGTAGCTGCGAAGCGTTTGCCGCCAGCCGGACTCCGGCACGACCTGCGGAGAAATCAGCATGCCCTTCAAAGGCGGGAACGAATAATTGAAATTGTCGTAAGGAGCTGTCGCGTCGTGCACCACGTACGGCTCATTCAACGGTTTGCCGTTCACGTACATCTGCTGGTCGACAAGCTTCAAGCGGTCGCCGGGAAGGCCGATCACGCGCTTCACAAAGTGCTGATGGTCGGCGTAGGGATATTTGAAGACGATGATGTCGCCGCGCTCCAGCGGCCGATATGGAAGCAGCTTCTCATACCAAGCTCCGCTGCCGCCGAAAATGAATTTGTTCACGAGAAGATGGTCGCCGATCAGCAGCGTGCCTTCCATGGAAGCCGATGGAATTTTAAACGCTTGTACCACGAAGCTCGTGCCGAATAGCGCCAGCAGGACCGTTACCAGCAACGATTCCAGGTATTCGGAAAGCGTCGTCGGGTCTTCGTGGTGCTCTTCCTTCTTCGGCTCCGGGGAAGCGACCGGCTCTACCTCATCCGCTTTCAGCGCAATCTCGGTTTCTTCCGCCATTCGCTCTCGACCTTTCGTCCACTCGCGCGTCAAACTTTTTCCAGCAGTTGCATCGCGATTTGCGCGGCGCGCTGTTCGGCTTCCTTCTTGGTGCTGCCCTCGCCGCTGGCCATGCGCTCTCCGTTGATCCAGACTTCCACCTGAAATACCTTTTGATGATCGGGCCCGCTTTCGCCCGCGAGCCGGTATTCGGCGGGCGGCTCACCGCGGCCCTGCAGGAATTCCTGAAGCGCTGACTTGCGATCCGAGTCCGCGATGCGCACGCCGCGCTCTTCGAGGGCCTGTTCGAAAACCAGGCGTTTCAGTATTTCGCGCGTGCGGTCCAGTCCGGCATCCAGATAAACCGCGGCGACCACCGACTCGAAGGCATCCGCCAAAAGCGTCGGCTTCTCGCGGCCGCCGGACTTCTCTTCGCCCTTCCCAAGCCGCAAATGTTCGCCAAGCCGGATGCGCCGCGCCACAACTTCAAGAGCGTGCGCATTTACAATCCGCGCGCGGCTTTTCGAGAGTTGCCCTTCGCTCCAATCGGGAAACGAGTCCAGCAGGTATTCCCGAGCCAGCAATTCCAGAACGGCGTCTCCCAGAAACTCCAGCCGCTCGTTGTCCTGCGTGGCGGGCATTTCGGTCGATTCCAGCTTATGCTCGGCGCGCAACTCGGGCAATGCGGAGCTGTGCGTTAAAGCGCGCTCAAGAAGCTCCGGATTTTGAAACCGGTAACCGAGACGCTCCTCAAGTTGCTCTGCGTCACTTTGGTTCATTTCCCTGGGCAGTACGTCCTTAACGGTGCGTCTTCTTTCATCAGCCCACAGCAACCGCGTCGCGCTCGCGCTTATTTCGGAGCGCTCAACTGCGTCGCGCCCAGCTTCTTGGCTTCTTCCGCGCCGCTCTTGCACGTCGGCTGCAAGCTGCCGGGAATGGACGCACACTTGTTGAACGCCGCGACGGCTGCGTCGAAATGCGAAGTCCTCTGGTCTGAGATCGCCAGGACGTAGTAGGTTACGGGATCGGCGTCAGGATTCGGGTCGACTTTGGCAGACTCCTCGAATTCCGGAATTGCCAAATCGAACTTGCCCCGCCGGAAATACACGAGCCCCAGGCCCCCGTGAGCCATCGCCAGCGTCTGATTTTTGGCGAGCGTGAATTGCTGGTCCGTCATACCATCCGGCTTGGGAATGGTGGGAGTCAGCTCGATCGCCGATTTGGCAAATTTTTCGGCTTTATCCAATTGCGCCGCGGCATTCGGCATGCTCGCGTTCCACGCACGTGGAATGGTTTGGCCAAGGATCGCAAGCGTCTGCACGTCGTTCGGAGCGATGGCGACGTCTTTCTCGCCCGCCTCTTGCATCTTCTGGACTTGGTTTTCCGCGAGATAAACTTTGACGAGCATCGAATACACCGGCGCGAGGTAGCGGCTCTGCGGATATTTCTGTACAAACGCTTCGCCAGCCTGAATTTTCTTGGCTGCATCCGTCATTGGAACGGCGTCGAACGCCTTGTACGCCGCGTCTTCTTCCGGGTTTACCGGCGGCGCCGGCGTATCCAGCGTCAACGAGTTTGCCTTGTCTTTGTCGGTTTGCTGCTGCGCCGGCGGCGAACTCTGGCCGCTTTGCCCACTCTGTCCACCGCTGCTCTGCGCCGACGCCCCAACGCATCCCAACAAAAGCATCCCTGTAATCGCCCCAGCTTCCATCCACTGCTGCAACGTCCCCTTCATCGCCCGCCTCCTGTTATTTCTTCAAGTCGTCGCTCGAGTCCACGGCCCGAGTTCTACCGGGTCTTTCTCTCCAAGTTTCGTTTCACTGCCATCCGAAATCTAAGGTCGCTCCACTGGCTTTTCCAAATTGACGGCCTCTAGGCCTCTCTGCGCTGCCTGTTTCGCCTGGTCCGGCCCTCCCGCTACGGCTAGCGCCGCCTGAAACTCGCCCCTCGCGAGCCCCTGTTGCCCTTCATCATCATAAATCCGAGCCAGGTACACATGTGACCACGCCAACACCATGGGGTCTCGCGTGGCCGCGTGATCTCCCGACGTCAGCCTGCCAAACACTTCCTTCGCGCGCGGCCCATCATGATCGAGCAGCGCCACCAGACCCAAACCGTACCACGCGCGCACCTGATCTGGATATTTCGCCAGCACTTTTTGAAAGGACTCCTCCGCGGCTCGCGGATTTTTCTCCGCGATGCGCCGCTCGCCGTCGGTCAGCGACGCGATGGCTTCCGCGTCGTTGGGAACCGTCGTCGGCTGCGCCACGTGGTGCCGGGTCACTGCTTCGCTGGCAGGATCGTCCGGGTTCTGTTCGCGATCCGCCGACGCGAACTGAATTGCGCTAATTCGCTTTGTTTCTTCGGTGAGATTGATTCCTCTCACCAGATCCTGAAAATAGAGCGCCATCGACGGCTCGGAAGCCTCGTATTTCGCCAGCCCAGCAAAAATCGGCCGCACGAACACGTAACCGTCGGCGTCATCGCGGTCCAGCGCCGCATCTCTTTCGCCCGGCGACAGCCGCTTCAGTTTTAACTCCACCGCCCGCACCAGACATTCGGCGAAGTACGACGAAAAGTCATCTTTCAAATCCGGCGCCAGGCGCGGCGCTTGCGCTGCTTTCTCATAGAGCGGCCGTTTGACCGCCAGCACGTGCGGGTACTGTTGCGGAAGCGGATCGAGCAGAAAATGCAGGAACGCGTGCCGTATGATGTCCGTCGGAATGTCGTCCGCGCCGCTTAGAACGATCGAATAATGCTCGCCAGAATTGCGAACATTGGTAATGCGCCCGACCAGAGGCTCCAGAATGATCGTAAACGTCCGCGCCGTCGTCGAGTCTTGAAGCTGCCGAAGATAGCCCGTCGTCACAAAAATAATTTGCGACACCGGGTCATGAACCTTTTCAATCTCCCGGCTATAAATGGGCTGTAGTTCCCGCCAAAGCCGCCCGATTTTTTGTTCCTCATAATAATTGGCAAGAATTTCGCTGAAGCCGTCGAGCGCCAGAACTTCGGTCGGCATGTCGTCTCGCCGGACCGTCATCAGAAACTTCGGGGCCGGCCCCGAGAGCAACCCAAACCAGATGTAGCGCGAAAGCGTGGCGCCTGAATCGCGAACTTCGTGCGCTTTGTAAAATTCCCGCACGGCGTCGACGGCCGGGCCCTGCTGATGCTGCATCTGCTCGCGAAGCCGCGCGCGCAGCGGATGCCAGTTCTCCGCGCTCACGTTCGCTTCAAAACCAGCCGCCAGCAGTGCGCACATCGTCGTGAACATCGCCTCGTTGCCGTCCACCGTAATGTTAGTGACCGGGGCCGCTCCTCGAGGCGCCGGCGGCAACGGCATTTGCGCGCTCGCCAATGGCGCAAGCAACGTAACCAGAAACACGGCTACCGCGCACAATACCGACAACACCATTCGCTGAAATTGTTTTGTCATGAACTCTGCCGCAGTTCTCGCTCGAGCCGGCTACTCTCAACCACGCAGTCGTCCGAGGTGGGACAAACGCCCTGCGCTGCCTCCCGACTTCCTCGCCAAAAAATCCTCTGGGGCGCCCGCGTTCCTGTGGCAACCCTGCAGCATCTTTTCAATTTACAAGCGCACTTCTCATCCGTCAAGGAATCACCAGCATGAGCCAAAACTAGAGCCATCCAACTCTTGCGACCATCCCAGGCATCTGTTAACAGGGATGATGCGTTCACACCCGCCGCGGGATGGCTCGTTTCCATGCGTTCCCTCTTCCTGAACCCGTTTCTAAAAGGCGCTCTGTGTCTCCTGGGTGTCTCTGCCCCGCTTTTGGGCAGCTTGCCCGCTTCGACGCGGGATTCCATCCCCTCCTCCGCTCCGTCCGGCAAACAGCGCCTCTCGCAGGAAATCCAGCTCACCGGCGATTCCTCCTGGGTCGATACCGGCATCGACGTGCAAGCCGGCGAACACGTCGTTGCCACCGCGACAGGATCGCTTCGCTACGCCGACCAGCAAACCGACACCAACCCTGCCGGCATCGGTCGCAGCTTCAAAGATCTTCTCCGCATTCTTCCCTTCAATGGAGCCGGCCGTGGCGCAGTCATCGGCCGCATCGGCGACAAAGACATTTCGCAACCATTTCTCATGGGCGCAAAGTGCGACGTCGTCTCGCCCATCTCAGGACGTCTCTCCATCGGCATCAATCAACTCACCAACGACACCGGCGACGGCACGTACGCGATTCGCATCGAAATTTTCGCCGCCGATGCCAACTCAGTCCTCTTCATCGCCAAAACAGTTCCTGCGATCCGCGGCGTCGACGCCAACCTCTTCTCCCAAATACCGCGTCGCATCGCCGATAAAGCTGGCGATCCCGGCGACATGGTCAATTTCCTGATTATCGGCTCGCAAGACGCCATGGAAAAAGTCTTTACCATCGCCGGCTGGGTGAAAGTCGATGCCAACGTAAAACAAACCGTTCTGCACGGCGTGCTCGAAAGCCTCTCCAAAGAGTCCTACCTCACCATGCCTATGAGCCCGCTCTACCTTTTCGGCCGCCCGCAGGATTACGGCTGGGCGCACGCAGAGCCCATTTCGGTCGTCGCGTCGCGCAATCACTTGCGCATCTGGAAGGCGCCTTTCGGCGTCAATGGCCACCCTCTGTGGGTCGGCGCCGCCACTCACGACGTTGGATTCGAAAAAGATCAGCGCAACAACGGCCTCACGCACAAAATCGACCCGAACATCGACCTTGAACGCGATTACGTGGAGAAAACGTTGACGTCCACGGGCTTAGTCGCGGAAATCACGCACGTCCTTCCACGAAACCCAATGCAACAAGCCAGGACCGCCACCGGCGGCAGCTTCCATTCCAACGGCCAAATCCTTGTTTTGAAACTCGGGGAATCCCCGACGCAGCAATGAGCTATCCGGGCCCGCAGTTGGAACGCTCCTCGTCACGCGCCTCCCAACGGCACGCGCTAGAGGAGGCAACTTCCCCGTTTTTGGAGCCCGCTCTTAGAGTATGATGGCCGCCGCCGAGAAGCACCGACCGGCCCGTCGCCAGACCCGGAGCACATTATGCCCGCCACCAAGCCAGCCAATGAACCAGCCCGCCTTGCCGCTCTCGAACGCTATGCCCTCCTCGATACCGACCCCGAAGAATCCTTCGACGACCTAACGCAGCTGGCGTCCTTCATCTGCAAGACTCCTATCGCGCTCATCTCCCTGATCGACGACAACCGCCAATGGTTTAAGTCGCGCGTGGGCATCACGGCGACCGAGACCTCTCGCGACATCGCCTTTTGTTCCCACGCGATCCTGCAAGAAGATGTGTTTGTGGTTCCCGACGCGCTAAAAGACGAACGCTTTCGCGATAATCCGCTGGTCGTAAGCGACCCGCATATCCGTTTCTACGCGGGCGCCCCGCTGATCAACGAGGACGGTCACGCACTCGGCACGCTTTGCGTCGTCGACAAGACTCCCCGCGAACTTCTGCCTGAACAAAGAGACGCCCTGAAAGCTCTGAGCCGCCTCGTGCTGGCCCAAATGGAATTTCGCCGCAACCTGATCCTCCTGAAAGAAGCTCTCAACGACCGCACTAAAGAAGAACACGAACGCGAAAAAGAGCTGATCCACGTCCAGGAGACGCTTGTCCGCGTCTTGCGCCTGGGTCACTCCGTCTCGGTCAAGTCATCCGGCTAAGGCGCAAGTCGATCAACTCTCCGCAGCTTCTCTGCGAGCCTTTGCGCACTCTGCGCCTCTGCGTTATCTTTTCTCTGTTCTGCTGGTCAGTTTGTCCCGACCGCTCGCCGCAAAACATCCCGCGAAATGTTCGCCCCGCTCACAACTAAAACGACGTTCTCGCCGAAATCCGCCGCGCCATTCAGCAGCGCCGCCGTACTAGCCGCCCCAGCCGGCTCCGCCAAAATGTGCTCCTCGACAAGCAATGTCTCAATCGCCCGCAACATCTGCTCCTCGCTCACCAGCACCACGTCATCCACCAGCTTCGTAACGTCGCGCACGTTCGCAGCGTCCGGCGTGCGCGTCGCCAACCCATCCGCAATCGTGTCGCACGTCTCTGTCCCCACAACTTTCCCTTCCTTCCACGACCGGTAATACGCCGGCGCCCGCTCCGCCTGTACGCCAATCATCTTCACGCGTGGCGCAAGCTGTTTCACTGCCCCCGCAATCCCGCGAATCAAAGCCGTATCCCCCATTGGCACCACGATCGAGCTCACGTCCGGCGCTTGCTCGAGAATTTCGCAACCAATCGTCGCCGGCCCCGCCGGCAAATCCCCGTCGGTAGCGTCATTCAAAAAATAAACACCAGGCCGCACCGCATACTCGGAGGCCAGCGCAAACGCCGACGCCAAATCCAACCCGCCACTCTCCACAATCTCCGCCCCAAGCGCAGCAATCCGCCCGCGCTTCACCGGGTTGCATCCAACCGGCAAAAAAATTCGCGCCCGCACACCTAGCAACTTCCCCGCATAAGCCACCGCCGCCCCATGATTCCCCGTGCTCGACGCAACCACCTCCTCCACGCCGCCCTTCTTCAACCGATTCGCCAAAGCCCACAAGGCCCCGCGCACCTTAAACGACCCAGTAGGCAGCTCCGCCTCCAACTTCAAATGAACGCGCTTCCCCGCTCGCCCACTCAAAAACGGCGCCTCGACCAAGCGCGGCGCTGCAAAGTACTGCGCTAAGAATTCCCGGGCATCTCGAACCGTGGAAATACTCAAGTTAAGTTGCATTCCTGCCTCGCCGCCAGGTGCCGCCGTCCGGCGCTATGCCAAAAATGTCACTGTCTCTTAGTGTTCCAATTTGGAACTAACTCCGATTCTGTCAGTAACATAACACGCCGCCAAAGCGCCAGTGAGTCCACCAACACATGCGTCTGGATACGCACAATGTTACATTTCTACCCATCGAACTCAGACAACCCGCACGGAACCTTTAGAGATGTCGCGTAAGCGTCTGTAAAAAAAAGACTTAGCGCGACGGCCAGAGTGGGGGCAGAACTGCAATATTGTGTCTCGCTTAGGTCCCACCAACGCACTGGGACAAGTAAATCGAATTAATAATTGCCGTTGACTTTACGCTCAGGGAAGAGCGATGAAATCAGGTGATGTCGCAACTATGAAGAAAAGTCCAGCCAGAGCAGTACATGAAGCAGGTTTCACGCTCATCGAGGCCATCATCGTGCTTGCCATCACTCTAATCCTCGCCTCGTTGGCGATCCCCGGATATCAGTCCATTACCCGGTATCTGCGCATCGCCGGTGACGCACGCAATCTCAACGGTATAATCGCGCAAGCCAAAATACGTGCGGCGGCGGATTTCACGCATGCGCGGGCGTATGCGGACCTGAGCGCCAACACCTATCACCTGGAAATCTGGAATGTTAAAGGAAAGGGCGGCGCCGGCTGCTGGCAGACCGATGGTGACGCCGCGAATCCGTGCACTGTCGCCGGCACGAGTCCGGCACAGCCGCTCTCCACCGGAGTTACTTTTGGCTTCGGAAGGGCCGGTGCCGGCGCTCCCAACCCACAAGCGGTGATCGCGCAAGCGCCCCTTTGCGGTACTGTTGCCGCCGTGAGCGGAGTTGCCAACGGGACTAATCCGAATACCTCCTGTATTGAGTTCAACTCTCGCGGCGTGCCGATCGCTTTGAGCGGGACGCCCACTGCAACCGATGCCCTTTACGTCACCGACGGGAACTCGGTTTACGGTACGACGCTGCTGGCCTCCGGAATGATGCAGGATTGGTCCACACCTGCCTCGACTACGAAGTGGCAGACTCGCTAAAGGGAAGCCATGAGAATCCAGAATAGAAATTATTCGCGCCGCGCAGGAAGAGGTCAGTCAGGGATGGCCCTGATCGAAACGATGATCGCCTTGGGCGTGCTCCTTGTGGTTGCCGTCGGCGTGATGTCGCTTGCCTTGCTTTCGATGACCACCACAGAGAATCAAGGACACTTGCAAGCCCGTACTTCGGAATATGCGCAGGACAAGATGGAGCAGCTGCTCGGTCTGGCCTTCTGCGATGCCACAACCGACACGACGGCTCTTCCGGCGAACCCAGCAGGCGGAACCGGATTGGCTGGGTGCCCCGTTCCCGTGGTGAGCCCCCAGACTGGAACTGGCGGCAACGGAGGAAGCACGAATCCAAACGCTCCGGTCGCAGGCTACGTCGACTATCTAGATCCTAACGGGAATCTGCTTGTCGGCGCAGCCGGTGCGGCCCCTGCCGGATGGTTTTACATGCGTATCTGGCAGGTCTCTATGTCCGCCGGAACTAACACCTTGAAGCAGATCACGGTGACCGTGAAGACGAAGAGTCAAGTCGGATCGGGTGGCCTGAAGCCGCAAGCGACGGTCACAGCTTTGAAAACCTATCCCTTCTAACTCACGCCCTGGGAAGAGGAAAGAATCGAAATGATGAGCCGCAAAAAACAGTACGGATTTACGCTACTCGAAACGATGATCTCTACGGTCATATTCCTGGTCATCGCGTCCATCGTCATGTCCGGAATGATTCAGTTGCTGCGCGCGCAGGGAACCATCGCCAACCGTACGGAGATGCACACCAGCGTCCGCAGCGCCACTGAGCTTTTGCAGCAGGAAATCGGACAGGCAGGAAGAATCTCTCTGCCCAATACTGGCGCAGTTGGAACTGGCGTGACGATGACCGGTCCCCTCGTCGCAAATGCCGTGCAGACCCCGGCCGTCAGCTCCACTGCCGGCATGTTCGTTGGCATGTTGCTAGACGTTGACACCGGCGTGAACTTCGAAGTCGTCCAGCTAACAGGCGTCACCAGCAGCACCATTACCGCCAATTTCCAGAACGCGCACGGCGCTTCCATCCCCGTCATGGCTTCCGGCTCGTTTGGCACAGGCATCATTCCTCCTGCTGCTGCGCCCGCGAGCTATCTCAATGGTTCAACGGGTACGGTCCTCAAGCTTTACGGGGACATTAATCGCGACGGAAACGTGCTCTATGTCGAATACACCTGCGCTCCGGGAACGATAGGCAATCCCGGGTATCTCTATCGCAACGAAATGCCCGCGTTCACCACGGTTTTGAAACCACCTGTAAGTCCGTCGATGTATTTATTGACGAACGTTTTGCAAAACCCCAGTAACGCCCCTTGCTTCACCTATCAGGTGCAGCTAGCCAACGGTCAGTACTTCGTAACGGACGTCGCGGTCACCTTAACGGTCCAGACTCCCAACAAGGATCCGCAGACGAACATTTATCAGCAGGAAACCAAAGCTCTTTTGAATATCTCCCCGCGCAACGTTTTCTACGTGTGGGAGCTCGAAAGCATTAACGAGGTTCCTCGAAATCAACCCATTCCCCTAAACGTTACTGCTTTATTGCAGTAGCCAACAAAATGGAGAACCGTTCATGAAGAAACATAACAATCAAAAAGGCTCCGCCCTCATTATGTCGCTGATCTTCCTTCTGGTTTTGTCCGTGGTCGGCGCCTCTCTAATGTTCCTGTCAACGTCGGAGACCTGGTCGAGCCTGAACTACCGCATGATGACCCAGGCACGTTACGGCGCCGAATCCGGAGTCAGCACCGCTGCGAATTTCATTATGAACGGTTACACCCCTCCCTCTGCTGGCGGCGCGGACAATCTCGCCAGCTACGACATCACGAAGTCTCCGGTTCAATTCGGCGGGCAACCGGTCGTCCTTTCCGCCAATAGCGCCGTCCCGTCGAACTATCCGGCCGCCGGTGTAATCACCGCGTTCCGAAATGCCATGACCAGCCCGGGCTTCCTCACTGCCGGCAACACCACGGTGAACTACAATGCCTACGCCACCTTGCTCTCAATGGACTCTATAAACTCCTTCGGTAACCTGATTACAGTTCAGATGTGGCAGATCACCGCCGACGGTTCCGTGAACGGCGCTAAAAATGGTCTGGAGCAAGTCACCGCAATCATGGAGCGCCAGGTGACCCCGGCTCAAACCTATTCCGCCTTCGCTGTCGGGTCCGGTTGCGGTGTACTCAGTTTCACTGGCAGCGCCTCAACCAACAGCTACGACTCCGGTGCACTCGTCGGCGGCGTGCCCGTCTTCGGCAATTACGACGGCAACGTCGGCGCCAACGGCAACCTCAATGAGAGCGGCAATGTAACCATCAACGGCACCATGTCCACTCCTCGCACAGGCGTGGGCAATTGTGCGAGCGGCGGCGTGGACGCCTGGAGCAGCAGTGGCAAAGCCACCGTCACTGGCGGCCTCGTTCAGCTTCCCCAAGCCGTCACTTTTCCTGTTCCTGTTATACCGCCGCCTGGCGCCACGAGCGTCACCCTCAACGGTAAAGCAGCACAAACATTGACTCCCGGCAACTACGGTGACATCTCCATTAGCAGCAACTGTGTCCTGACCTTGACTCCAGGAATCTACAACATCAATAGCATTTCCGAAACTGGCCAAGGCCAAGTTGTCATCGCTCCGGATCCAATCACGCACCAATACGGACAGGTGACACTCAACGTCACCGGTAACAATCAGACCACCCCGATCGACCTTAGCGGTGGCAGCGTCGACAACCCTTCCTATGTGGCGGCCTACATGACCATCAACTACGCCGGCACGGGCAACATCAAAATGACGGGGGGTTCCGCCTCTGCCGCGGTTATAAACGCGCCCAACGCCTCTGTCACGCTCACTGGTAACTCCGATTTCTATGGCTCTGTTATCGGCAATACCATTACCGACACCGGCAGCGGCACCATCCACTACGACCGCAGTCTTTCCAAGAATACCTTTAGCGTCAGCAATTACATGCTCGATTCCTTTAGTTGGACCAAGTACTAGATCCTTGGGGGCCGCGAGCTGGCGCGATCCCCCTTCACCCCGCGAAGAGGACCGCCCCGACCACTCCCAGCATATTTCACGTAGTGGCTATCCGCGAGTTCTTGGACTGATTTTCATTCCTTCAACTGGGGCACAAAGGTCCATTTTCCGGCCCCGGGAAGTTTCTCAAGCCGGGACAGAGAAAATGACGCAGGTGCAGCGGCGCAGCGAAACGGATGTCAAAGGCGACCAGAGCAAAGGCTGCTCACCCCGCGTCATCAGACCCTTCAGCGCAAACCTCCGTTCCCCTTAAACTCCCGGAAACAGTCGCCCAAACCGAGCAGGGCGATTAAGGACAACACTCAGGATATCAGTGACGCCCGGGAGAGGCTCCCCTCCAGTTGAACTCGGAACCGACTTCGTCGCCAGAGGCCCAGAAGACACAGAAGCACGCTGAAATCGAACGCTCTGCGAAGCTTATCGACGCAAACGAAGCGGACCTGAAACTTCTCCAGGATCATCTTCAAAAGCTCCTCGCAAAACAGCCCGCCGCCAATCCCACCGCTCCCAAATAACTCCATTACACCGCGCCATTCAGCCAATTGTCGCGGCTCTCACCGGCCGTTCGATTCTCCCCCCACCTGTGAGACAATTTTTCCGCGACCCCCGATCAAAATGAAAAAAACTGTCCTGCCTGGGAGCCAGAATTCCTCTCCCTCAACGCCACCGCCGACCGCCAACGAATTGTTCTCGCCTCGCATCGCTCGTTACCTGGCGTTGGCCTTGGTCGTGGCCGTTTTCACCATCTATATCCCCGCGCTGCATTTCAACTTCATCCTCGACGATCACCGCTTCACCGGCGATCCACGCCTGCAATCCCCCGGCCACGTGTGGGAATACTTCACAAGTTTTGTTTGGGCACAAGTTCCCGGCGGTCCGCTGAGTTTTTATCGCCCGGTCTTCCTCCTATGGCTCAGGCTGAATTTTATCCTGAGCGGCGCCTCCCCCTTTGCGTGGCACCTCTTCAGCATCGCAAAACACATCGCGGTGGCCCTTCTACTCGGACTGCTCGTCTGGAAGCTCCTTCGAGATCGCGCCGCCGCACTGCTAGCCGCCGCCCTCTTTGCTCTGCATCCCGCCCAAACCGAATCCGTGGCATGGGTCACGGTACCCGATCCATTGATGTCCGCCGCAGTACTCGGTAGCTTGCTCTTCTACCTCAAATACGCAGAAAGCGCGTCGGGAGCTACCCAGCCGCTCACTAGCAGAGCCAACAGAAAATTGCGCAAACAAGTTTTCACCAAATCCAACAACGACCTCTCGTTGTTGTGGCTCATCGCCTCCGCCGCAGCTTGTCTCCTCGCACTGATGGCCAAAGAAACCGCCATCATCCTACCTGCCGTACTTTTTACGGTGGCCTTTGCGATGCCAAGCAACAAACCCGCCACGCGAGAAACCAAAAATGAAACGAAGCACCGAGCCGAAGAAAAATCGCTGACGCAACAGGAGACTCCCAGCCTCGGCACCAGGCTGCTCTCTGCCGTGCGCCAAACTCTTCCGTTCCTGGCCGTCACCGTCGTTTATCTTCTCCTGCGTCTCAACGCGCTCAACGGGCAGCTCGCGACCCTCACGCAACATTTACCTTGGAAAACCGTCCTGCTCTCCTGGCCCGCAACTCTGTGGTTCTACGTGAAAGTACTCTTCTGGCCCATTCGCTCGCGCGCCTTCGCCGATCCGGCGCTGGCAGATACCTTCTCGATACGCGACGTCCTCTTGCCCGCACTCGGCGTCCTCTGCGCCGCAGCGATCCTCGCGTCCGCCTGCGTCTGGGCTTGGAAGACGGCGCGCCGTAATCTCCGCGATCGCGAAGCCACTGGCGTCGAGGTCGCGCTCCTGCTGGGCGTGCTTCTTCTCACGCTCCCGATTCTCCCCGCGCTAGATCTAAACGCGCTCAATCCCGGCGATTTTCTGCACGGCCGTTACACCTATCTGCCGCTCGCAGGACTGACGCTCCTTCTCGCCACCTTCTGGCATCTTGCAAAAAGTTTCCGCCCCGCCCTCCTCGCAACCGCCGGCGTAACCGTCGTTGTGTTCAGCGTCTTAACGATAAAACAGGAACCCATCTGGAAGGACGATCTAGCCGTCTTCACCGAAGCTCATCAACTCGCGCCCAACAACGCCCCGGTCGCCCAAAGCCTGGTGAGAGCCCACGTTCAGCAAGCTCTGGCCCTTGACGAAGCAGGCCGCTGCGACGAAGCCATGCTCATCTTCGAAGACGCCATCCGCCAATACCCGCAAGATTGGTACGCCTGGGCCGGCCAGGGTGAATGCTTCTTCAAACTTGATCAGCTAACAAGAGCCGAGCAATCCCTCCGCCGCGCCGCCGAACTCTCGCAACTGCCCCGCGTAACCGAAGAGTGGCGCATGGTCCGCGAAAAAATGGGTCTACCCGCCACGCCACTAGAGTGAGTCCAGGTTCCGACAGCCGGCGCCCGCCATCCGCATCGCCCGCGCGTCCTAGACAAGCCCCGCTGCTCGCCGCCAAACAGCACATTGATTTATCGTTTTTTGGAATTGCTGGAAACTAGCGCTCTTGCGTGTTCCCCAGCAGCGCATTCAGCAGGCTTGCAAGTTGCGCTTCCTGCCGCAAAACAGCGTCCTGATGTTCGGCAGCGCCGTCGCTTTCCGTGAGTTGCGAAAGGTTGGCCGCCAGATTCTTTACGGCGGCATCGTGCAGAACATATGTTCTGTCCGCTGGCGCGACCACTTCCCATCCCGATTCCGTGCGCCGCAGTTCCCAGCGAACTTTTTCGTGCTGCAGCTTCACCTGAGCTGCGCCGCCGCTTACCAACACCCGCAAATCAACAGCTACGCGCGCCCAGCTGTGGTCATGCTTAACGTCTACCTGCTCCACGCGAAATTGCTCGACGATCACCACGGGCAGTTCGGATTTCAACGGATCGCCGCTCCGCAATGCTCTCCCCCGCGCGTTGCTCAACTCAGCGATGCTCTCCGCGACTTCCTCGCGCGTCGGCGACTTGTTCTCTGTCGCGATCAACATGCTCGCCGGAATGTCAGACGCCACCTCCGCGTCCCTCGATAGAGCCGCCGCCGGTGGAGCAGGCGGACCAAAAATCACTCCACGCGTCTCCGAAGCCGCCACCGGCGGACGATTCGGATCGGCGTTCTCTGCCGTCGTCCTCATCTCGGCAGACGCCCCCGCGGTCGGTTGCGCATGTCCATTCGAGCCTCTCGACGAGCTTTCTTTGTTCGCCGCACTTATGACTCTGCCGCGTTCCACTTTGTAGCGATAGAATCGCGGCAGCCCGCGCGACCTCCAGTACGGCGAGTGGTAATCCTGCTCCTCCAATCCCGATCTCACCAGGCTATAGAAACTGTGTTGAACCGGGTCGACAACAATTCCAACGTGTCCGGGCCACGCGATCAAATCACCGGCATGCGGACTTTTCACGCGCACAAAATTTTCGTTGCCCGCATAAATGTCGAAAGAATTCACATACGGATAGTCAAATCCCGCGTTTGCATAAATCTGATGAACGACGTGCGAGCAGTCTCGCATGCCGGGCTCTGGCTCATCCTGTTGCCACGCGACATTCACAATCGCGCGCCCCTCTGCGACCGTCAGTAAACGATGGCTCGATTCAGGCGGGTGAGCTTGTGCCGCAACCTGCCCCACTGCAGGCGCCGCCACAATCAGGCACACGCACCAAGCCCCCAGCGACGCTATCTCTCGGCGCAAGACCAGGCTATGCACGGAACGTTCTCTCCATTTCGTCCACATGTTTGCCATCCGCAGGGATTTCCCACGCCTTGAGGCAGAGAATCCCCTCTTCTTCTAGAGAAACACTCAGGACTGGGGCGGGCAATGGGACTTGCTCTGAGCGTAATCGGCCAATAGGCCAGTAGCCCAGCGCCTTAACGTACCGGCTGGTCCTTGGTTGGATTCAAGAAGCCAGCCAAAGGTTCTCTCACCAGAATCGCTCAGCCATGCCCTAATCCGAGTGCCGCAGACGCAGCGAAATTTGGTCGGACATAGCCAGCAAGTTCTGTCGCGTCGCCTCTTTGAAATCCGCGCGCTTGACGCATTGCCTAAATTAGTGTATATACATTAATGTGTTCTCCTGGGACGCCGCGAAGGCCCTGAGCAACCGGAAGAAACACGGCGTGTCTTTCGAAGAAGCCGAGACGGTCTTTGACGATCCTTTTGCGCTCGACTGGCACGATCTCGAGCATTCAGATTTGGAGTATCGGTGCAGACGCCTGGGCCTCTCGATTGCCGGCAGGATTTTAGTCGTAGCATACACACCGCGGAGGTTGGAAAATGGCAAAGAAATCATCCGGATTATCAGCGCGCGCGTTGCGAGCCCTAAAGAACGTGAGGCATATCCCTGACAGCGAAATCGACTTTTCCGATATTCCCGAGGCCACTGACGAGCAACTCCGCCGCGCCCGGCGCGTGGGCCGCCCCATCACCGGCAACGCCAAACACTTAATCGCCATCCGCATCGCCCCGCGCGTCCTCGCCAAACTCCGCCGCCTCGCCGCGAAAGAGTCGAAGCCCTACCAAACCTACATCCACGAAATCCTCGAACGTGCCGTCAGCAAAGTTGCCTGACACGCACCATCTAAAATCAATCTTTCGCTCCACTCTTGCCAACCTCGCCCTGTTTGGTTAGTTTTGGGGGGTTAGTTACTTGGCCATGAATCTACTTCAGTCGATAACAGAGGATATTCGCTTTGCGTTTCGGATGATGAGACGCAGCTTGGGTTTCACGGCTGTCGCCATCCTATCCCTCGCCCTCGGAATTGGCGCGACCATTGCCATTTTTTCAGTGATTTATGCGCTGGCGCTAAAGCCGTTGCCCGTGTCGCAGCCTGACCGGTTGGTTGAGGTGGAGGGTCACCTTCAGGGCAATCTCCACAATTACGCAGAGTGGAAGGTCTTTCGAGACCGCCAAGATATTTTTTCCAGCGTCTTGGCTTACAACTGGTCCGACGCCTATTTCCAAATCGCGGACCCAAAAGGACAGCAGCAAGTAACGGGGGTATATGTTTCTGGCGATTACTTCTCAACCCTTGGCGCCTCAGCCGTTTTAGGCAGGGTCCTGCAATCTTCGGACGACCAGTCCGGTGCGCCCCCCGTTTGCGTGATTGGCTACGGACTGTGGCGGCGGTTGTACGGCCAATCGCGCGACGTACTCGGTCGCGCGATCCGGGTAAATGGAAACGAATTCGTGATCGTTGGAGTGGCCCCGAAGTCTTTCTTCGGCGTGGCTATCGGCGGTATACCCGAGATTTTTATGCCAATGGAGGCGCAGAGGACTTACAACGACTATCCAATACTGTACGGGAGGCAGATGCCGTCGCTGGACAATCCGAAGGCTCTGAAAGTGAGCATCGTGGCCCGCCTAAAGCCGGGAATGAGTCTGAGCAAAGCCAATGCCGGATTGCAAGTTCTAAGCCCAGAAATATACAAAGCCGCGCCGCGCCTATCTGACGCCAGTGGACGGCCGGTTGGGCCTGTGCGTCTCGTGGCCCGTCCTATTACCTCCGATACCTGGCTGCAAGTAAAGGACATAGTGCTGCTCTTAATGACTATGGCCGCAGTCGCTCTAATCATTGCCTGCGCGAACTTAGGCAATCTACTGCTGGCGCGAGCTGCAAAGCGGCGCGAGGAGATTGCCACTCGGCTGGCCTTGGGCGCGTCGCGTTGGCGCTTGGTGCGGCAACTGCTGACGGAGAGTGCGCTGTTATCGGTAGCCGGCGCTGCAATGGGTCTTATCCTCGCGCGCTGGGGGAGCCAACTGTTGCTATGGGCGCTTTCCTTTCCTGACGACCCGGTTCGCCTGGACTTGTCCTGGGATGCCAAGCTTGCGGCCTTTGCCGTGAGCGTCACTTTGTTGTGCGCTCTTCTCTTCGGCTTGTCTCCCGCTATCCGGTCAACGCGTATTTCGATTTATTCGGCGATGAACAACGGCGTGACAACAGGAAAGCTTAGAAACCGGTTTTCCAATTCTCTTCTCGTTGTGGTGCAGGTTGCTTTATCCGTGGTAGTGCTTGTCAGCGCCGGCTTACTGGCGCGGACACTCCAGGCATTCTTGACCGCGGATCTGGGCTACGATCCCAAAGGCGTCTTGACGGCCCAGGCGACATTGCATGGATCTGGCTTAGACCCACAGCGCGATGCATTCGTCGGGGAGGAATTGCTAACGGCATTTCGGTCCCTACCGGGTGTCACGTCCGCGTCGTGGGGCCGTATCTCTTCCAGTACGATGCTTTCACAACTGGTCGTTGCCGGGCCAAGTGGATCTGAGCGACGGTCTGGTTCTTACCTCAACTTCGTTTCTCCCGATTTTTTCAGTACCAGGCGCACTCCGATGCTGGCGGGGCGCGATTTTAATGCCGGTGACACCGGTGCGTCCCCTCCGGTAGCTGTTCTTAGCGAGGCCTTGGCGAAGGCGCTTTTTGGCGGAGTGAATCCCATCGGGCTGAGATTTCGTGAAAACGATGGGAACGCTAACGGACGAGATTACCTTGTGGAAGTTGTCGGGGTCGCCAGAGACATACAATATCGGAGGCCCGACCTCGGTCCTCTTACGATCTTATACCGGCCGGTTTCCCAATGCGGCAGTTCGTGCTCGGGGTTTGGCGGCTACGAAATTCGAACGGCCGGTTCGGTCGCACAAGCGGCGAAACGGCTGGAGAGCGCGGCTGCGGCGGTTGACTCTCGCGTCTCTTTGAAGCTCGGCCTGCTGAGCAATGCTATGGACGGAGTCCTCCACCGAAATCGCGCCATGGCGTTGATTGCGACGGCGTTCGGTTTGTTCGTCGCTCTACTGGCAATGATTGGCGTCTACGGCGTGACCTCCTATACGACCGCGGAAAGAACACGCGAAATCGGCATTCGGATGTCGCTGGGTGCGCAACCAGCCAATGTGCTCCGCATGGTACTCGGCGAGACCATGCGGGTAGTTTGCGTCGGCTTCGCCTTCGGTGTGGCGGTTGGCGTTGCCGCTGCGCGATCCATTCAGGCACTGCTATTTGGTGTGACTCCAGCCGACCCGCTTAGCTTTGGTTTTGCGATTTGCTTGATGCTTGCAATCGCCGGAATCGCAGCCTTTCTCCCGGCGCGCCGAGCCATGCGCGTGGACCCCGTGGTCGCCCTTCGCTTCGAATAAGGACTACAGAAGCTCGAAACCGCTGGCTTCCGTACTACAATCGTCGATTTGTGCTACAATAGGCCTCGTGAATTCTGCCATCCAGGCAAGACTCGACGACCGTTCGCGCAAGAGGCTGGCAGTTCTCGTCCGTGAACTTGGCTGGACTCCTTCACAAGTAGTCCGCGAGGGACTGCGCGTTCTCGAGGCGAGTTGCCTCCGCAGAAAAAAACGCGGCGTCATCGGTCTCGGAAAATTCTCCTCTGCCATCCCTGACCTGGGTTCGAATAAAAAACACTTGCGCGGCTTCGGCAAGTGAAACCTGTGCTGCTCGATACCGGCGTCATTGTCGCCCTCCTCGACCGCAGCGAGAATGCGCACGAAGCTTGCGCCGAGTTGATCCGCGAACTCCAGGTTCCGCTCATCACCTGCGAAGCCGTCATCGCCGAAAGCTGCTACCTGCTTCGGAATCTGCGCGGTGCCTCCGACGCGGTCATGGAGAACGTCGCCGCTGGAATTTTTCAAATCCCTTTCCAGCTTTCCCAAGAGGCCGCCCGCGTAAAGCCGCTTCTGCGCAAGTACCGGGATCGCAACATCGATCTCGCTGACGCCTGCCTGATTCGCCTGGCGGATGAGTTTGATACCGGAGACGTGCTCACCCTGGACAACGACTTCGCAATCTATCGCTGGGGTAAAAACAAGCCGTTCCGCATTCTTCCAGACCGCTCGCAACGCTGAAATTCTGAACCTCACGTAACAATTCCAGCCTCACCTTCTCTACGATTCCTCTGCGCGCTCTGCGTCTCTGCCCGATCCTCTACCTGTCCTTTTAGTTCAGCAGTTACTGCCGTAGCCACCTTCGTGCTTCATCCTGCCGCCGCGGCGGCTTCGGCTGGCCTCGACGCTTTCCACAGTTGGATGTACGGCTCCAACTCCTTCATCATTTTTTGGAATTGCGGAATGTCCAGCGATTGCGCGCCGTCGCTGATCGCTTTTTCCGGTGCGGGATGCACTTCCACGATCAATCCGTCGGCACCGATAGCGACGCCCGCGCGCGAAACCGCCGGTACCAGGCTGCGCTTGCCCGTTGCGTGGCTTGGATCGAGAATCACGGGCAGATGCGTCAGTTCGTTCAGCGCGAGAATTGCCGCGATGTCGCACGTGTTGCGGGTTTCGGTTTCAAACGTGCGAATGCCGCGCTCGCACAGAATCACATCGGAGTTTCCATGCGCCACGATATATTCCGCGGACATCAGCAACTCCCTGATCGTTCCGCTCATCCCGCGCTTCAGCAGCACCGGCTTGCCGCACTTCCCCAGCGCCTTGAGCAGTACGAAATTCTGCATATTTCGCGCTCCCACTTGCATAATGTCTGCGTACTGCGCGATCAAATCCACGTCGCGGTCGCTCATCACTTCCGTGATGATCGCCAGACCCGTGGCTTTCTTCGCCTTCTGCAACAATTTCAGCCCTTCTTCTTCCAGGCCCTGAAAATCGTACGGCGAAGTGCGCGGCTTGAACGCGCCGCCGCGCAGAATTTTCGCGCCGGCCGCCGCCACTCCCTCCGCAGCGCGCATGATTTGCGCTTCCGATTCCACCGAGCACGGCCCTGCCATCACCACAAACTCATCGCCGCCGATTTCCGTGCCATTCACGCGCACACGCGTCTTACCAGCGCGAAACTGTTTGCTCACGAATTTGTACGGCGCGGAGATGCGCACCACTTTCTCGACCTGCGGCATGGACTCGACCGATTCCATGCACGCCGTCACGTCGCCCACTCCCACCAC
>DASXMM010000207.1:0-5533 GCA_036495665.1 Candidatus Acidiferrum sp.
GGAGTCCAGTCGGCATAGCGCCGGTGGCTCGACGGCATGTGCTCACGAACCGTCGTATGTTCACGGTTGGAGGACGAGCGCACGTGGGCGGCAACGCGCATGCCGCGGCAAAAGACTTCGATCGTGCGCGCAGTGATTCGTGCCCAAACCTTCTCGCGCAGCAAATGATGCGGCACCGAGTAGTAATGCTTGTCGATCTCGACGTGATAGTCGATCCCGACCCTACATTCCTTCCATTCCGCAAAAACGTAGGGTTCGGCCGGCAGCGGCTTGAGTGCAGACCGCTCCAACTCCTCGAACAGCGCGCGGCGGCTCGTGCCCAGATGACGCGAGGGGCGATCGTTTAGCGTCGTCACGCAGTCACGGATCGCTGCGTTCAAATCGCTGAGTGAGAAAAATTGTCGGTTCCTCAGTTTCGCGATGATCCAACGCGTCGCCAGTGAAACTGCGCTTTCTACCTTCGCTTTATCCCTCGGGCGACGCGGTCGCGCCGGCACGATTGCAGTCCCATAGTGAGCAGCCATTTCTGCGTAGGTGCGATTGACTGCTGGCTCGTAGAAGCACGCCTTCGTGATTCCGGCCTTCAGATTGTCGCTGTTATGTGCCGGACATCGTTATGTAGCCGAACGCCGTCACACCCGGCCTTTTTTTGAGTTGTCTCCGCGCCAGCGGCAACATAACGGAGCGCTCGTGGCATGGTGATCTCCCGCTTTCCTTGGGAGGTTGTCATGCTGGAGAAGTACTACATCCGACCCACCACCATCGATCGCATCCACGAGTCGTGGATCGCTTCCGTAGTCGAGCGATACGTTAGCTGGATGGCAGAGCGTCGCTATACGGATAGCAGCGTGTCTCGCCGGATTCCGATCATGGTTAGCTTCGGCGAGTTCGCGAAGGCTCACGGCGCCAGCCAGGTCAAAGACCTACCCGATCACGTCGAGCCGTTCGTGCAAGCGTGGGTTGGTGAGCGTGCTGGAGGACGTTGCTCGGCCCGGCGACGTAAGCAACTCGGCCATGAAGTACGTAACCCCATCCGCCAGATGCTGAGGCTGGCGGTCGCCGGCTACATTGGCCGTGGTCGTCCCCATAAGCCGGCTAACCCCTTCGAGGGTCAAGCACCGGGGCTGTTGAGGTACCTGTCCGAAGAGAAGGGACTTCGTCAAAGCTCGATACACCACTACCGATTTTATCTGCGTCAGTTCGCGGCCTACCTTGAGCGCACCGGCATCGACGACCTCGCAAGGCTATCGCCAACCGTGCTCAGCGGGTTCATTGCCGAGTACGCTCCACCACGAGTTTCTTGGTCAACGGTGCGCAACGCGTGCGGAGTGCTACGGGTCCTTCTGCGCTACCTTAATCGTGAAGGGGTGATGGCCAAGGATCTCAGTTCGCTTGTCGAGTTTCCGCAGTCGTACCGGCACGCGGGCGTACCGCGATCGATCAGCTGGGAACAGGTTGAGCGAGTGCTGGCGGGTATCGACAGACGGTCCGCCTCCGGTAAGCGCGACTATGCGATGTTGCTGCTGCTTGCGACCTATGGATTGCGGGCTGCGGAGGTCGCCTCGCTCACGCTCGACGACATCGACTGGCGCAACGAGCGGCTTAAGATCCGTGAGCGCAAAGCAGGCAATACCACCACTTATCCGCTCTCGGCAGTAGTGGGAGCAGCGATCGTCGATTACCTCAAGAACGGACGGCCAGCCACGACAAGCCGGGAGGTGTTCATGCGCAGCTACGCTCCGCTCACCCCGATTGGTTCCGCGGCGGTGGTCTCTCGCGCCGCCTATTTCATCCGCAAAGCCGGCATTTGCGTGCCGCGCGCCGGCTCCCATGTACTGCGGCACAGCTGTGTGCAGCGCCTGCTGAACGCCCATTTTTCCCTAAAGCACATCGGCGACTACGTCGGCCACCGCAGCGCGTCCTCCACCCAGATCTACGGGAAGATCGCCGTCGAGCAGTTGCGTGAGGTCGCACTCGGTGATGGGGAGGATGTGCTGTGAGCTCCGACAGGCATTTCCAGAGCTTCCTTGGCCCCGAGATCGAGCGGTTCCTCACCCACAAACGCTCGTTGCGACGGCGCTATGCCGTCGAAGAGAGGACGCTCGCCCTGCTCGACGCCTACTTATCGAAGACCAAGATTGGTAGCCTTGCTGAGGTAACCCCGGCACTGCTGGACGCGTTCCTGCTCTCGCGTCCGCGATCGCGCCCGAGAAGCTATAATCACCTGCGCTGTACCGTGGGGCGACTGTTCTCGTATCTCGTCGATCACGGAAAGCTCGCCGAAACACCGCTGAGATCGCCGCCGCGTCGCGCAAGGTATCAGCGCACGCCATTCATCTTCGACACAGGCGCAGCCAAGCGGTTGCTCGCCCTTGCCAAGGCGCTACCGAGTAAAGGCGGCACGATCGACCGCGGCAGCACGTATTTCGTTCTGTTTGCCGTCCTATACGGACTCGGATTACGCGTTGGGGAGGCCTGCCGGCTGCGCCTCGAGGACGTCGATCTCCAACGGCGGTTGCTCATTATCCGGGAGACCAAGTTCTACAAAAGCCGCCTTGTGCCATTCGGACCGAAGCTCGGAACGCTCCTAGCCCAGCATCTGCGTCAACGCCACACGGTGTTCGCAGCCACTGTTGCAGCCGAGCAGCCGCTGTTCTGCTTGCGCGGGGGCCGACCAATCAACCCTGGGACCGTCAGTCAGACCTTTCACGCTATGGTCCCGCGCTTAAGTCTGCAGATCCCGCCAGGCATTTCGCCTCCGCGCTTGCACGATCTTCGCCACGCGTTTGCCCTCGGAGCACTCGCGCGCTGGTACCGGCTCGGCCTGGATCCTCAGACGAAGCTTTTTGCGCTCTCGACTTTCATGGGGCACGCCGACATCAGTTCAACCGCGGTGTATCTGACGCCGACCCCGGAGCTTCTCGAACATGCCAGCCGCCGCTTCCGAGCCTTTGCTGCGGCAACGCTTGGGGAGGATCAGTCATGACCCCCTCCCTCGGTACATTGGTCCATTCATTCTTCACTGATCACCTCCCGGTGCAGAAGGGCCTGCGCCGGGGCTCGATCCGCAGTTACCGTGACACGATGCGCCTGTTCCTGTGCTTCGTGTCTGAACAGCGTGGTAGCCGGATCGCAACACTGGCACTTGATGACCTGACGTTCGAACGGGTTCTGGCGTTCCTGAGGCACTTGGAGCAAGAGCGCGGCAACTCTGTGCGTACTCGCAATCAACGGCGGGCGGCGCTGAACACCTTCTTTGCCTACCTCGCCACGCGCGCGCCCGAGATGCTGGCAATCTGCCAGCAAGTTGCGGCGATCGCCGTCAAGCGCACATCACTCCCCGACACGCACTACCTCGAGCGGGAGGAAGTCACGGCCCTGTTTCGTTCGTTGCCTCGACAGGGCCATCTCGCGCTGCGCGACCGCACGCTGTTGCTCTTCCTGTACAACACGGGCGCTCGGGTGCAGGAGGTTGCCGATCTCCGTATCCAGCATCTCGAGCTCAAGCCACCGGCCAAAGTCCATTTGCACGGCAAGGGCGATAAGTGGCGCACATGCCCGCTCTGGGATGAGACGGTGAAGCACCTCCAAGGGCTCCTGGCCCAGCGTAGCGCATCACCAAGCGCCCCAGTCTTCTGCGCTCCGCAAGCCCGTCCTCTGACGCGGTTCGGGATCTATAAGATTGTTCGACGACACGGCGCATCCTTCGATACACACGGACCGACACCCAGGCGGGTCAGCCCACATCTATTCCGGCACACCGCTGCCTGCCACCTGTTGGACTCCGGTGTCGAAGTCAATGTCATACGGAGCTGGCTCGGACACGTGAGTCTTGACACGACGAACCGTTATGCCGAGCTCACGCTGCGCGCTAAAGCTGAGGCACTTCGCGCCTGCGAAGTAGGTTCCACTGTTTCAGCGGTGTCCCGTGCTCGCGTCGCCTGGAAGGACGACAAAGCCCTGCTTGAGTGGCTCAACGCACTGTAGGTCGTTATGTGGCCACACGCCCGCGGTCCGCCTTCGAAAACCCGGCTCACGCCGTCACCGGCCACATAACGATGTCCGGCACATAACAGCGATTATGTTCCCTGGAACATAATCTGGGACGACGATTGCGGTCACACCGTTGTAGAAAGAAAACGCGCGCGTATGAGAGCCGATCCAGTCAGAGAGGCTCTGCGTGAAACTCGCCTCCCCGTATGTGTAGCTCGACGCTCCGGCCACTGCTACGAACAGCTGCGCGGACCGCACCTCACCAGTCGTGCCGTCAATTACTTCAAGGGTCGTTCCGGCATAGTCGACAAACAACCGCTCACCTGCCACATGCGTCTGCCGCATGGTCGGTGACAGCCGGAGCTTCCACTCCTGATACAGCTGACAAAAGCGACTATAGCCGTGTCCATCGGGGTGCGCGGCGCGATACTCTTCCCACAGCAGCTGCAGCGTTACGCCCGCGCGCTTGAGTTCGCGATGGACCGTCGCCCAGTCTGGCTCCGGCCGCCGCTTCTCGACTGGCGCCGCAGACCGATAAAGGAGTCGCTCAAGTGCCGCGTCGGTTAACTCCGCCGCCAGCGGCCATGCAACGCCCGCCTCTCGCGCCCGCCGGATGCAGTCTCCAGCCGCTGTCGCGCTCACACCGAGGCTGGCTGCGATCCTGCGCTTCGACAAACCGCTGGCGCTGAGGCGCAATACATCGCGGATCTTCCGCATGGGTAGTCTCTCTTGGGGCATGCCGTCTCCTCTCGAAAGGAGAGCGAGCAATTGCTGATTCGAGCCCTACCCAACGGGCGCTCCCGCTAACACTCCACAGCCTGGTCGCCATCGATCGGAACAGCTGGTCGCCATCAATTGGAATCACTGGTCGCCTTCAATCGGAACAGGTGGTCGCCATCACGTGGTGCGCTCAATCTGCGCTGTTCGCTGCATCGGGGAAGGTCCACGCCGAGGTAAACTATACGTGGTGCATCATAGGAGACACCAGAGCCATTGATTGCTACTTTTCGAGCCGTGAATAGTGTATGCAGGATGGAAGGAACCGGGGGTTTGGCAGCCAGTGCATACAGAATCCTGCTTACAAGCCAGGGAAGCCGACCGTTTCAGGTCGAGATGACGTGTCTCAAACGGCACGCCCCTTGCCGGCTTACACCGCGCCCCACTCAACATGCACTCAGCTGAAATTGCGATGCCTCTCAAGTAACGAGTGTTTTCCGCACCAGGCGGGTTCGAATATCTGCGGCGGTAAATTTTTCGACTGGGGATGGGAACGTTGCATGGAGACGGGATGGTGGCAAGGGATTCTTCCCCCACACCGCTCAATCGAACGCCGTTAAGTCTTGATGCGATGTGAGCGGGCGATTTCCAACCAAGAAGAGAAGAACAACAAGAGGAGACGAACATGAGGAAGTTGGTAATTGCCGGACTGGCACTGTGGGCGACGTTCGCGGCATTCGCGGGAAAGGTCCACGCGGACGTAAACTATCCGTGGTGCCTCATGGGAGACACCAGGGGCTATGAGTGCGTCTTTTCGAGCCGT
>DASXMM010000208.1:0-33873 GCA_036495665.1 Candidatus Acidiferrum sp.
GGAAAAATTTGGTTTTGATACCGCGCCCCTCGATGACTTGATTCACTGGGGCGACATCATTGACGGTGCGCAATATCCCTCGCCTGAATCCGCCGTCGCGCTTAGGGAACCTGCCACTCAGCTCGCACTGGTCATTGAGGCGGCTCCCGAGGATGGGCTGCCCGCCCGCATCATTCCTGAGCTCGCCTATCGCCCGCTGGCCGAAATGGTCAAGCTCCCGCTGGTCGCGAAACACCTCGAGCCTCTCCTTGAACGCCACCGCAAATCCATCGAAATTCTTCGGCAGCGTATCGAGGCCGTCGACGGCGTTATTTTTTTCGACGTCAGCGACCTCGACCTCGAGGGCTACAACAAATTCATTCCCTACCTTCTGCATCCCGAATGTGTTTATTCGGTGAGCGTCAGCTCCGCTGCTGTGCGCGCCAAAGTTTCGCTTGGCACAAACCCCTGGAATCAAGCTACAGCCGACAAAAATCTCGCCTCGCTTGCGGAAAAATTCGGCGGCGGAGGCCACCCCCGAGTCTCCGCCATCTCGCTCGATCCCGCCGACCTTCCGCGCGCGCGTCAAGTCGCACGCGACCTGGCTGCGCAGCTGCGCGCCAAGTAGAGGAGCAGTAGAGCCGCGTTCGACGCCGGACCTGAACTGTTTGTCGAGGCCTGCGAGTGTTCGACAAAAATGCGCGTCCAATGTAAAATTCCAACATCGCCGTGGACCGGTAGCTCAATGGTAGAGCAGTTGACTCTTAATCAACGGGTTGGAGGTTCGAGTCCTCCCCGGTTCACCAAACTTCCTGGCTAAACTTCTTACATCACTGCCACTTGGACTATTTTGGTTTTGTTCCTTCGCGGCCGACTTAGGCACATCTGGGAACAAAACCTCCGCCACCCTCTCGACCGCACGCCGTTGCGAGTCCGCAGTTGCATGCGTGTAAGTGTTGAGTGTCGTTTCGATGTGAATGTTGGGACCCCACCCCCACCCCCGTTGTGCACGGACAGAGTGCGTACGCGCATGAAAGGAATGGGGTTGCAGCGCTTCGTTCGTGTACGCGAACGAGGTGAAGGGGCTGCGAAGACGGGCGGTGGAAAAAATACCCCCCAGGCGTTTGTATGGTTATCAAAAGAACAGAGTTGCAAGAATAGGCGTTTGTAAGTGGATGAAAAGGCAGGGGGCTGTTTGCTCTGTGTTCGAGCGTTCTGTGCTCTGCGAGAGGGTGAGGAAGACAGGACGGAAAGCGAGGGATTCTGTGAGGGGGGTCGGAGTAGCGGATTGTATCGAATATTCACACCAAAGTATAGTATATATTTATCTACTTGTCAAGATAAATCGTAAATATAAGAAAAGGAGGCGGATAGGCGGGAGGCTCGATGATCGGGGGAAGCTGAGGGCCGGAATATCAGAAGACGTCGGCCTGTCCCGCTTTCCCATGCCGCTCAGATAGGTGACGCAAAGGAGTCAAAAACCCCACTCGCAAAAACCGCGAATGGGGCACCCAAATTCAGCCTGCAAAACCAGGTACGGAGCGCAGGGTAAACAGGGCAAGCAGTTAGAAGTTGAAGGTTCAAGAAAAGATCAAATATTACTCAGAGGACGCGGAGGCACAGAGGTCACGGAGAAGGGAGACGGGATACAGCCCTCGGTCCTCCCTTCGAGGCTCAGGGCAAGCAGGGTAAACAGGGACGCGTGGTCGGAGGGGCACGATCTATCGTGCCCCTACAAACGCCTGGTGGTGCGGGGAACTGGGATTAGGCGGACGGTTGGTACAGGTATTTTTGGAAGGTGGAGAAGATTGTGCCGATTTCTTCGGGGCGGCCGAGGTCGGCTACGGCGTCGGCTATGGAGTCGTGGTATTTGAGGCGGAAGAGCGGGGTTAGTTTTTCGCGGTCGAGTTCGTAGACGCTTTCGCTGACGTAGTGGGCGAGGACGAAATCGAGGAGGGCTCGCTGCTTGGTGTTGAAGCTGGCGCTTATTCCCACTTTGGCATGGGACGTCCCCTTCCTAATAGGGTCAGCGCTGGCAGCGCGAACCCTCTGAAATGTTCTCGGGGAATTGAAAGGCCCACACGCAAAAGCGGCGTATGGGGCGCCCGGCAAGCCGGAATTTCCCGCCCGAATCACGGCTGTCAGAGCTTAGTAGGAGCATTTTGTGATAAATTTCGGCTAGATGCCAAGACTTTTTTCTATTTTCTCCATTCCCAAACTGGATATCTCGAGACTTGCGTTGAGATGCCGTATCACTCTGCGACATCTACGAAGAAAGATTCGCCAGCAAACGGATCGTTTTCGTCGCTTCCGGAGACGTCTACGACGAAGAACTCGCCAGCAAACGCTCAGGTTATTACTCGTCGCGACCGTCCGTCTTCGTCGCTTCCGGGTATGGTCTCAGGCGCAAATCGTCAAGGTTCGCTTCGTTAGGCGGGCTCTTATCCCCGCACTACTTGTGCTCGCGGCTAGTGGCCTTGTGTTCCGTCACGGGATTCAATGGCAGCGAGCCACCGAAACGCTCGGCAACAAAGGCATCCTGTCGCAGTTGGAGATTGCGGTGGGTGCCGCCATGCTTGGTGTGATTGGCATCGTGTTCTCACTTAGCATTTTCTCAATCCAGCAAGCTGCAGAACGAGGCACGACACTTACACTGCGAGAGTACGCGCGCGATTGGGTTTTCCGCGCTGTGTATTGGACGCTTGCGCTCTTCGCCTTCTTAGCGATGATGAGCGCCTTGCAGAAAAATGAGTCTGGTCTTTATCGGGCATGCCTAATTTTCGGTATTTTGGCAGCGAGTTTTCTGATTCTCAAAATCTATTTCGACCGTGCCATGCAATTTCTTGACCCGCATTTTACGATTACGAAAGTCGCGAAGCGAGCAACAAAGTTGCTCAAGCGAATTCAACGTATTGAGCGCGCTGTTCAGAGCGAGGTTCGTTATCAGCGGAGTAGGAGACGTACGTGAGTATCGCGCAAAGAATGAAATGGAAGGATTTCCGATTCGTCTTTTTTGACCGGAACCCGCAGCTCTTTGCCGCTTTTGAGCTATCGCTCGAAGAATTGCAGACTATGGTTTTTGACTTCTCGAACAGGAAAAAATACGACCTAACCCAACACGCTCTCAATGAGCTACTCAACTTACTATCAGCCTACTTGGTCGCACGCGGTAACTCGCTCCGAATCCCTTCTGCCACGATGGTGACATACATGCCGTCTGAGAGAGGGTTTGATCCCGTGCTTACGCGGCAGTTGGACCGGTTGAAGGCACACGCGGCTCGAGGAATTGCCAATGCGGACCAAGAATTCGTCAAAGAAGTCGTAGCGACGCTTGGAGGTCTCAGCCTTGCCTCGCTGAAATCACGCTCGTACTTTGACCGGGCTGGCGAGAATTCCGTCACTTCGATTGTCGCTGGCTATTTAAGTGGAAGTATTCAGGATGCTGCTGTACGTCGGCTAGATGACGTTGCGCTGGTAGGTGCTGACCATCTAAGAGATGTCTGCAAAGCCTTAATTGAGAGAGCGCTTTACTCGACTGCTCTGGGCGAATTCAACGACCTGGAAAAGCTAGCGATGGTGTGTGTCCTCAATATGAGTGATGTCGCACTAAACGCTGCGGTCCGCGCCTTATCAGATTGTCTGCTGCACAATTGCATTCACGGCCATTCCGGCACCTATGTCGGCACGCATCTGCTCGAAAGTCTGTTTCGTATCACACATGCGCGCCTTGCAAGTCCTCTTGGTCTCGACATGACAAAGGTATCCTTCTCCATTGGGCCATTTGTGAGTCCGACGGAGCGTTCGAGCTTCGCTGCTATAAACATCTCGTTGGTAAATGGAATCGCCGAGTTGTCCCGGTCTGGGCAGAGTGAGCCTGCAAGCCGGTTGATGTCTATCTATGAGGAGCTACATGACCGAGCATGGCTTCAATTTGCCGAACTAGGTATCGAAGCGGTGAAAAAGAATTCCTTCTTACTGCATTATATCAATAGCAGTATCGAAGAGTTCGTCAAAGCGAGCTTTTGGTTGCTGCATGCTTTAGAAGACCTACCACGGATAGAGGCACGCGACTGGGAAACGGCTAGCGCACAGCATCGCCGGGATAGGTTCCGCGACGAACTTAAAAAGAAAACCGGGTGGGAAACAACTGGTGTGTACTCGCGAATCATTCCGGCGATGTTCGAGTACAAGCAACTCAACTACCTCGATGATACCGTCAAAATGCAATGCCTCTTTGCGTTCTGGGCGGTGCGCGCTCACATCGAAGATGTCGCCTCCGAGGCTTCGACCAGGATTTTCAGAGCATGTGAGCAGCTACAAGACCCGCAATACAACGATATCTATGCTTCGGCGCGGTTGGCCATTCACATCGCCCAAATTGGAATTTACGCCCTCGCGGTGGATGACCGAGGAATATATGAAACCGCCGCGCGGCAATATAGTACTTTGAGACGGACCTTCCGAGAGCGATACGCTGACATGCATTTTGTCGGAGACTTTGAATCAGCAGAAGGTGAGCTGTCTGAGGGCGGCGGCAGGGGATTACTGTTGATGTTTGACGAGCATGATCGAGAGTTTTTCTCTACCGTAACTCCCGAGCAGATACGGAAATTCTTCGGTAATCTGGAATGACGCTGGCGCGGAGGGCACCTGCGCGCAGTTGGGTGCGTGGAGTTAGATTAGAAATGGTGGGGCTGGCCGGAGTTGAACCGGCGACCTAGAGATCAGGAGCCATCGCCCTATCCATCTGAGCTACAGGCGGATGGCGAACCCTTGAACATCTGCGTATAGAGGGGTGCCGCATGCTTCGCGGTTTTCGAAGCGTGCGGGTTTTGACTTCTCTTCTTTCGCACCAGCCGTGTCCGGCTCGTCGAAGACTAAGGAGAGATTTCTCTCTGCGGGCTGACCACTTTGCAGGAGCAAAGTGGGAAGAGAAGGCGTCGGCTTGCTTCGCTCGAAATGACGGTGTGTTGGGGCGTCGGCTGTTGGCGAGGGATCGGACATTCGGCGGGAGGTTGGAAGGCGGTTGCGGATCGAAGCTGGGAGGGATTTCGTCGCGTAGAACCAAGGTTCGTCGTGAAAAGCGAGGAGAGATTTCTCTCTGCGCAGGCCGACCACTTTGCAGGAGCAAAGTGGGAAGAGAAGGCGTCGGCCTGCTTCGTTCGAAATGACGGTGGGTTGGGGCGTCGGCTGTTGGCGGGGGATCGGAGATTCGGCGGGTGGTTGGATGGCGGTTGCGGATCGAAGAGGGGAGAGATTTCGTCGCGTAGAACCAAGGTTCGTCTTGCAAAGCGAGGAGAGATTTCTCTCTGCGCGGGCCGACCACTTTGCAGGAGCAAAGTGGGAAGAGAAGGCGTCGGCCTGCTTCGTTCGAAATGACGGTGGGTTGGTGTGGGTGTGGGTGCGTGTGACGGGTTAGAGGGTGAGGCTGAGGTCGGTCCAGGTGGGATTTAGGGATTCAATCAGGGTGATTTTCTTGGAGCGGCGCCACTTTTTGATTTCTTTTTCGCGAGAGATGGCGGCGCGGGCGGTGGAGTGAGGCTCGAACCAGACGAGTTTGGTGACGTTGTATTTTTGGGTGAAGCCGGGGAGGAGTTTCTGTTTGTGTTGGAAGACGCGTTTGGCGAGGTGGCTGGTGACGCCTAGGTAGAGGACTCCGGATTGGCTGGCCATTAGGTAGACGTGGTAGGTGCGGTCCATTGGGGTGGGGATTTTGGCATTGTGTGGGTCATGGTTCAATTGGGTGAGAGAAACGGCAGGGGAAGACGAAGATTGGAAGAAAGACGAAGACCAATGCCAACGCAAAGACTAAGAGAGATTTCTCTCTGCGCAAGCCGACCATTTCACAGGAAGTGAAATGGGAAGAAAAGGCGTCGGCTTGCTCCGTTCGAAATGACGGTGTGTGGGTGCGGCGCGATGCGACGGTGTGGGTGCGCGGCGCGAGATGATGGCGGGCGCTGCGTGAAGCCGTGGAGGTAGGGGAAGAGGTTGGCGTTGACGAAGTCGCGGAGGTCGTCGCCGGAGAGAGCTTTGTGGTGGTCGAGCTGGCCGTCTTTGGATTTGGGGGCGGCCCAGGTTTCCCAGCGGTAGGGTTTGTCGAGGAGGAAGGCGTATTTTTTGTGATCGAGGGCGGCTTCGGTGGCGCGGTCCTGCTCGAGGGAGTCGAGGTATTTGAGGAAGAGTAGCCAGGAGGTTTGCTCGGTGTAGTCGAGCTCGGTGGTGCAGCCGGCTTCTTTGCGGAGGACGTCGTCGATGTTTTTGAAGGCTTGTTCGAACATGGGGTACAAGATACCAAAACCTGAGTAAAGTGGCGAAAGGCTAAATGTGACGGAGTTCCACGAAGAGAAAAGCGGATTCCTCGCTGCGCTCGGAATGACACGGGGGGCGGGGGGAGGAAAAGCAGATTCCTCGCTACGCTCGGAATGACATCCTGGGGTGTGGAGCGGTGAAGAGCTACGTGCGGGCGAGTTGGGGAGAAAAGCAGATTCCTCGCTACGCTCGGAATGACACATGGGGCGATCGGAATGACACGAGGGTCTGGGAGTGGCGTTGGTGGAGAAAAGATAAGTGCGAGGGAGATCTAGGCTTTGGTTTCAGAGAAGGAGATTTTTCCCAAATCCTTGCCAGGACGGCTGGCGAATCCACGCAGCCACGCGTCGATTGCGGAGTGCTGCTCGGCGTGCATCTCTTCAAACGCCACGCCCATGCCGAAAATTCCAAGGCCGCCACCGGAATGAAGATAGATCACTTTGCCTCGGACTTCGCATGCGCTCATGCCATCGCAGATACGGATACTTAATTTCGTGCGAATGGGAATCGGTTCGAGCGTATCGATATAGCAGCCACGCGAACTCAGTTCGGCAAGCTGTGCGCGAACACACGTTCCGTCGCGAAGGGTAACTTCGGCATCGGCGAAGAACGAGAACCGCGGATTAGCGCGCCTTACTGGGTAGGGAGCTTGAGTCATGGTATCTCTCCAGTGTCTGAAACTCGCGAGTCCGATGAGCCCATTAGAGTCCGATGAGCCCATTATAGGACCGCGGCGCACCAGATCCAGGCGTTTGCATACTCTGGAGCGCCGAAAGAGGTAACTGTCTGTTCGTACGGGTCGCCGAGTGTCACAATCCGAGCAACGGAAATAAACGAATCGCAGTGAGGACTGATAGAGATTTTCGACAGAGACTTCAAATTGAAACGTTTAGCTTTTGGGCACCCCAAAAGTACTACGGTAATGGGCCGTTGGTTTGAAACGGGTGGCGTTCGCGCGAAAGACTCGTACGAACGTCATCGCAAATAAGTCCATACGGGTCTTGTAGTTAGGGCGAGAGCCTCACGCCTTTCTTTCGTATATCACTCCGGACGCAGCATACGTAATGGGTATGTTGCGACATATGCTAATAGACTGTCGGCCCCCGCGCCCTGAAAACAGTACGATTGCCCCATTTTGGGACACGTATCCCGCCCTTATAACGTACATGCTCTCGCAATCGATCCCCAGTCGTGACAAGTGGTACGGCAGGAAGTGGAATGACGTTCGCGGAGGCCCAATGGGTTTGGATGCGCTGGATCAGAAAACACTGAAGAGTCTCCCTCGGCTGTCAGAGGTGCACGCTTCCTACGGCGTCGAGGTGAATGCGCTCTCGATTAACCAGCTCTTCGCTCTGTACGAGCGTACTGGGTTTCTCTATCCGGGCAAGGCCGCTCGTCTTACTCCTCACCTTGGACAGGTCAGAGAGAACTGGCGGAGGATGCTGCGTGGCGGAGAGTCGCTGCTTTATGTCCTTACAGCGGGAGACGAAAAAGGCGGAAGGGCATCCATCGCGGTTTGGCGCACGACACATCATGGCTGGATGTCGCAGCACCTCGTTTCGGAGAATAACCCCCTTGGCTCGCGCGCGGTAATCCTCGCTGGAACGGCGGCAAGCATTCTGAGAGGAATTGACGGGTCCCACCAGAATTGGTTTCGGCCTGAGAACCGATTTCCTGCACGCGTCTTCGGGTCGATAGATCAGACGATTGGCACAACGCTCTCTTCCGTTCAGCGGCACATGTATTTTTCTGTGTCTCGCCGCTTGTCGCTCCCGTCGACAGAGGGAGTTCGAGTAGTTCCTTACGATCCGTCTCATAAGGAAGCACTGTCCGCGATCGCTCACGCCAGCCGGGGGAATGTATACGTCACGGCCGAGGAGCTGCAAGACGATGTCGAGTTGAGAGCGGTAGACGATCTCTATCGCAGCGTAGGTCTGCGACGCAGGCGTCAAGTCTGGATCGCATACCGTGAGCGCAAAAATGAGCCGATAGGCGCAGCGATAGCCTATCGCGGCCCGTTAGGCGTGAATTTCAGCTTTATTGAAAATCGCTGCGACTTGCTGCTTCACCCCAGACTCGCCGAGTCTGATGTTTCAGGCGTAGCGGCCGCCTTGCTCAAGGCGTCAGCCGCCGCTTACCAGGACTTTGAACTAGATGCGATCCCTGTGATCGCGGACCCAATCGCCGAGTCGGCCCTCACGCAACTTGGAGCAGAGTATCTGCGCCACTATTGCCAGGGAATTTGGCTTCAGGACGGGAACCTCGGATTCTATCGTCACATCGACAGTTTTTATTCGAGGTTAATGGCTCGATTGGAGAAGCACGCCACCGAGCCAGTTCTGGTTGGCCAGGAATATTAAATGAACGAACTTGGTTCCGTCACCTATCTCATGGAGGATCCGCGCGAGGCTGCGCGTTTGGAAGCCAAGGTCGATCCACGGGCCTGGGTCCAAAAGTACTTGGCGCACCGCGTTCGCCCGGGTTCAGAAGTGCTTTCCGTTGGGTGCGGTCCGGGGGTCATATTGCAGGCAGTCGCCGCATTGCATCCCTCCATCCGGGGAGCTGGGATAGACATTAGTCCAAGCCGAATAGAGGAAGCGATTCAACGGAGTGGTGGAAACCCTCAAGTGAAGTTTGTCGTTGGTGACGGACAAGCGATGCGCTTCCCCTCGGACAGCTTCGACCTGGTGTATTCCCGAATGTTGCTCGAATACCTTCAAAAAAAAGAAGCGGTCGTGGCTGAAATGGTTCGAGTATGCAAGCCGGGCGGGACCGTATTTCTACAGGATCTAGACGGGCAGCTTCTGTGGCACTACCCCGAGGACCCGGCGATGCAGCCAGTGATTCAGAGAGTCGTGGAGGGACTTGCTGCTAGCGGATTCGACCCATTCGTGGGCCGAAAACTCTTTTCGTTAGCGTGCGGCGCCGCGTTGCAAAACGTGGATGTCCAGGTCGAGTCCTACCACTTGATCGCCGGAGAAGCTGAGCCACACATCCTGAGGCAGTGGGAATTGAAGCTCGATATTGCAGCGCCTCAAATGGCCAAAGTTCTCGGCAGTAAAGTCGAGGCCCAGGGCCTTACGCGAAAGTTCCTGGAATACCTCAGCCGGCCCGACACACTGACGTATTCCACGGTGTTTACCGTATCCGGACAGAAGCCTTTTGAAATCGGAACCCATCGAGTCTGGTCCGCGGCTGACGGATGTTTGTCGAGCTAGGTAGCCAACGATTTCGTTGAGTGTAGCTAGTAGGGGGGAAGTATGAACCACACCAAGGGGCAACATCAGTCTTTGAGAGTAAGGGCCTGCTCCCGTGCGTACGGGAAGGCCAGGGTTCTGGGATCCTACACAAGTCTTGCCGACGATGTCTTCGAGAGAGGAAGCTAGACATGCAGCCGACTCACAATCGCTACAGGCGCGCCAAAGCCTCCGTGGGGCGGAGCCTCCTGTGCATTCTTCTGACGATTTTCTTTGCTGTCGGGTCGCCGGCCCAAAACCAAGCGGTACCCGATGTGTCCAAAATGAGTCTCGAAGACCTGATGAATGTCGAGGTCACTTCGGTCTCCAAGCATACACAAAGAGTGGCTGACGCAGCAGCGGCCATTTTTGTGATCACTCAGGAAGACATCCGGCGCTCGGGTGCCGCCAACATTCCTGAAGCTTTGCGAATGGTCCCCGGAATCCAAGTTGCCCGGATAGATGAAAACAAATGGGCGATAAGTTCGCGCGGATTTAACGGCCGCTTCGACAACAAGCTGCTGGTCCTGATCGATGGCCGCAGCGTCTATACGCCCTTGTTCTCCGGCGTGTATTGGAACATTCAGGATGTGATGCTGGAAGATGTCGACCGCATTGAAGTAATTCGTGGTCCCGGAGCAACCTTGTGGGGCGCTAACGCAGTCGACGGCGTCATCAACATCATCACGAAACCGGCGAAAGCGACCCAGGGCGGAATCGTAACTGCGGAAGCCGGAACAGAAGAACGAGGATCCGAAAGCGCTCGCTACGGCGGCCAATTGGGCAAGTCTGTCGACTACAGGGTTTACGAAAAATACTTCGACTGGGCACCTTCCATCGATGCCACCGGGAAGACAGCCAACGATGGATGGGACGAAGTCCGGGGAGGGTTCCGAATTGATACGCAATCGTCGGGACCAAACGCCCTAACCGTGCAAGGGGATCTCTATCGCAGCAATTACAATGAGACCCTCACCATTCCATCCTTGAGTTCCCCCTATTCGAGTACGTTCCCCAATGGTGGGGACTATTCCGGTGGAAATATCTTGGGACGCTGGAATCACAATTTTTCCGGCTCCTCCACCTCCCTGCAGGTCTACTTTGACCAAACCAACGTCGTTGACGACTCTCTTTTCACCGATCATGAGTCCGTGTACGACATCGATTTTCAACACAACATCCACCTGAGCGAGTCCCAAGAGCTGGTTTGGGGACTGGGCTATCGATCTATCCAGGACACCAATGGCTCCAGCTCCACCGTCGCGCTTCTGCCAAACCATAGCTCTCTGAATCAATTCAGCTCTTTCTTGCAGGACGAAATTAGTTTTTTTGACAGAAGGCTGAGCGTGACTATCGGCTCCAAATTCGAGCACAACGACTTCACTGGGTTCGAAGTGCAGCCGAATATACGGCTTCTCGGGAACATCAGCAAAGACCAGTCGGTCTGGGTTGCGGTCTCTCGCGCCGTGCGGACTCCCGCTCTGACCGAAGAAGGCCTTCGCCTGAACGAAGGTGTTGTTCCCCCGGGGGCAGCTCCGTTTTTCAGTCCTTTGCCAGTGACAGAAGCGATTTTCGGCAGCAATCAGTTCCAGTCGGAAGACCTGCTCGCCTACGAGGCCGGCTATCGCGTTCAGGCTACTAAATCTCTATCACTGGACATCGCCGCTTTCTATAACAGCTACTCCAACCTCCGCTCCGCCGAACCTGGCACACCGTTTTTGGAAGGGAGCCCGGCTCCTACTGACGTTGTTTTTCCTTTTGTTGCCAGCAATAAAATGGGCGGTGGAACGTACGGTGTTGAGCCGTTTGTTGAATGGAAAGTACTTCCCAAATGGCAACTTCTCGGTTCTTACAGCTATCTACAAATGGATATCCGCAAGAATGCAAACAGCCTCGACCCGACTGCGGATAACCCGGACGGCGAGAGCCCTCGTCATCAATTCTACGTGCGGTCGTCGATCGATTTGCCTAAGCATTTTGAGCAAGACCTCAGCCTCCGGTATGTAGACAAACTGTCGAGCCTCAATATACCCAGCTACTACTCACTGGATTTTCATTTGGGTTGGCGGCCAAGCACGCACCTTGAGCTTGCTCTCGTGGGCCAGGACCTGCTAAACAGCCAGCATCTGGAATTTATTCCGGAGTTCATCAACACAACACCCACCGAAGTCCGCCGCACCTTTAGCGGACACATTACGTGGCGGTTTTGAGCTTCCCGCCCCGTGGTCTAGCAGAATGACGATTATTTGCAAGCGGGTAAGACCTAAATGAGACAGTCGCGATTCATGATCGCAATTCTGCTCTGCATGTGCCTGGCCCTCGGAGCCGGCGCACAGTCTGCGGATTCGTCTGCTTCCGCCGAGTACTTAATTAAGGCCGGATTCATTTACAACTTTGCGCAACTAGTGCAATGGCCGCCGGTCTCTCCTTCTCAGCAGGATTCTCCGATTGTAATAGGCATCTTAGGGACGGATCCCTTTGGACCGGTCATCGATCGAGTCATCCAAGATAAAAAACTCGATGGACGGAGTTTGGTCATCAAGCGTTTGAAATGGAGCAAAGATCCCCTTAAAGATCTCAAAGATTGCAACATCCTGTTCGTTAGCTCGTCGGAAAAGGAACATCTCGATGATTTGATCCGCATAGTGAAGTCGCTGCCCATCCTCACTATCGGAGAAACGCCCGGCTTTGCCATGCATGGCGGCATCATCAATCTCACTCTTGAAGGCAACAGAGTCCGCTTTGAGGTGAACATCGAAGCTGCGAAGCAAGCAAATTTGAATATCAGCTCCAGATTGCTCGCGCTTGCAAAGATCGTCCCGCAAGCTCCCGATGGAAGGAAGTCGGAATGAACCTCCAGAACCTTTCCATTCGGCGGAAACTCATATTTATCACGATGCTGACAAGCAGCGCGGCCCTGATACTGTCTTCAGTCAGCTTTCTCATTTACGACTTGATTTCCTTCCGCCGCCAATTGAGTCAAGACCTGATGACCCAGGGCGAAATCATTGCCTTCAATAGCGGCGCGGCAATGGCCTTTAAGGACGAGTCCGCCGCCGCTGCCACACTGTCGGCCCTCAAGGCTAAGGAAGATATCGTGGCGGCCGGCTTGTACAGCCCCGAAGGAAAGTTATTTGCCCATTATCTGCATACCGAAAAGAGCCTTCCGCAATCGCTTCCGTCTCATTCGCAAGAAGCGAGTTACCGCTTCGATAAAGGCTACCTGGAAGTGTTTCAGTCCGTGACCATGAATGGAGAGCGGGTCGGCACCTTGTTTTTGCTTTCCGACATGCGGCAATGGAGTATTCGAGCTAGACGGTACTCAGGCATTATCCTGATCGTTGTTTTGATATGCAGCTCTCTCGCCCTACTGCTTTCTTCTAAGCTGCAGAGGCTAATTTCCAAGCCCATTCTGCACTTGGAGGACACCATTCGCATGGTGTCTTCCAACAAGAATTACGAAGTTCGTGCTACCCGCTTTTACGGTGACGAAATTGGAAGGCTCATCGACGGTTTCAACACGATGTTGTCCGAGATCCAGCAACGGGATACGGCACTACAGCGCGCCAATGACGAACTTCAGACAAGCACTCACGAGTTGGAAGTTGAAATTATCCACCGCAAGCGGACCCAAGACGAGTTGCTGACCGCAAAACAGGCAGCCGAGCAGGCCAACCGGGCCAAAAGTGCCTTCCTGGCGAATATGAGTCACGAATTGCGGACCCCCCTCAACGCCATTATTGGATACAGCGAAATGCTGGAGGAGGAAGTACAAGACTCGGGGAAGGTAGCGAACGTTCACGACCTTAAAAAGATTCAGACAGCAGGGAAGCTCTTGTTGTCGCTTATCAATGACGTTCTGGACTTGTCAAAAATTGAAGCCGGAAAGATGGGGCTCCACCTTGAGTCCTTTGACGTGTCAACGATGATCGAAGAAATGGTCTCAACGCTTAGCCCAGCCATTGCGAAGAACGCGAATACATTTCAGCTTAACGCGTCGGATGACGTAGCCATGATGCGAGCAGACGTCACCAAGGTCCGCCAAATCTTGTTAAATCTCCTTAGTAACGCCTGCAAGTTTACCGATCACGGCACGATTTCGCTGAACGTCGATCGCAGTGCATTTGGCGGTCAGGACTGGATTCGATTCCAGGTAAGAGATACGGGTATCGGAATCACTGAAAAACAGCAGGAGAATTTGTTTCAGGAGTTCGCTCAGGCAGACGTCTCGATTGCCAGGAGGTATGGCGGGACCGGCTTGGGTCTGGCGATCAGCCACCGATTCGTTCAGATGATGAAAGGCCGCATCTCGGTCGAAAGCGTGCCCGGCCAGGGCTCCGTCTTTACAGTGCAACTTCCCGCCCAGGCTGCCGTCGAGCAAACCGAAAGCACGCTGCTCGGGGAAACGGGCAGTGGTTCGGACAGCTCACCAGAGGTGAAGACGAACGCGGACACGATCTTGGTTATTGATGACGACGTGGCCGTTCGCGACCTGATGTCCCGCTCCTTAACGAAGCTCGGCTTCCGTGTCGTCGCTGCCGCAAGCGGAGAAGAAGGTCTGCGGCTTGCGAAACAGCTTCGTCCGTTGGTGATCACACTTGACGTAATCATGCCCGACTGGGACGGCTGGACAGTTCTCAACAAGCTCAAGGCTGATTCTGATCTCGCGGAAATCCCGGTCATCATGGTGACGATCGTCGACAACGAGGCCATGGGACGTGACTTGGGCGCTTCCAGTTATCTAATCAAGCCGGTTGACCGCGAACGGCTTGTAACTCTTATAGAAAAACATCGAGCCATCCGTACTTCGACGCTCGCACAAGCCAGCGCGGTGCCAGCCTCGTGGCCTCCGAAGGGCCATAAAAGCTCGCGAAAATCCGAGGCCGTCACCATCAGGAGACGCTAATCATGCCAAAAATCTTGCTGGTCGAAGACAACGAAATGAACAGGGACATGCTCTCGAGGCGCTTGCAACGGAAGGGCTACGTTATTCTCACCGCCGTGGACGGCAAGCAGGGATATTCGCTGGCCTGTTCGGAAACGCCGGATCTCATTCTGATGGACATCAGCCTTCCAGCCATGGACGGTTGGGAAGTGACTCGACTCCTTAAGGCGAACGAAAACACCCGCCATATCCCCATTATCGTGCTGACCGCCCACGCCATGGTCAGTGACCGTCAGAAAGCTTTCGAGGCTGGCTGCGACGATTACGATACCAAGCCCGTGGAATTCGGACGGCTAAGCGAAAAAATTGAAAATTTACTGGTCGAGAGGAAACTGTCATGAACTCGCTGCGGGGCCGCTTGCTGATTGTGGATGACAACGAAATGAACCGGGACATGCTTGCCCGCCGATTGGTGCGGAATGGCTATCAGGTTGAAGTCACGGAGAGCGCGCAGCAATTGATACAACGCGTCAAACAGAAGGACATCGATCTCGTGCTGCTGGACATTGAAATGCCGGAAATCAGCGGTCTCGACGCGCTAAAAACGCTGCGTGTCGACCATTCGCCTATCGATCTGCCGATTATCATGGTGACGGCGAAAAGCCAGAGCGAGGATATCGTCAAGGCTCTGAATCTGGGGGCAAACGATTATCTGACAAAACCGATTGACCTTCCGGTGGCTTTGGCGCGTATCGGGACGCAATTGTCACACAAACGGGCACAGGAAGCGTTGCGCGAAAGTGAGGAGCGATATGCACTGGCGGCTCGCGGCGCCAACGATGGTCTCTGGGATTGGAATCTTCAGACCGGCCTCGTGTATTTCTCGCCTAGGTGGAAAGCTATGCTCGGCTGGCGAGAAAACGAAATCGGCGACACGCCGGAAGAATGGTTCGGCCGAATTCATGACGCGGATCGAGAACGGGTCACAGAAGAAATTGACGCCCATCAGAAGGGCTCGACTCCCCACTTCGAGAGCGAGCACCGCGTGCTTCACAAAGATGGCACCTTTCGTTGGATGCTGAATAGGGGCCTTGCTGTTTGCGATGCTTCCGGAAAAACTTTGCGCATGGCCGGGTCTCAGACTGACATTACCGAACGGAAGGTTTCCGATCCTCTTACAGGCTTACCCAATCGGCTGCTTTTTAATGATCGCCTCGGGCGTCTCATCAAGCATGCAAAAAGGCGCAAAGATCATTTGTTCGCTGTTCTGTTCTTGGATCTTGATGGCTTCAAGATGATTAACGACAGCCTGGGCCATTTGATTGGGGATCAACTCCTGTTAGGAGTGGCCAACCGTCTGGAGAAATGTCTACGCTCGACGGACACCGTCGCGCGCTTGGGAGAAGGGTTTACGGTGGCGCGCCTCGGCGGAGATGAATTCACCGTGCTCCTCGACGATCTTAAGGACCCCAACGATGCCAAGGGGACCGCGGACCGACTAATGAAGGCCCTGGCTCCTCCGTTCGTTTTTGAGGGCAAAGAGGTGTTCACGTCGGTAAGCATCGGAATTGCTCTCAGCAATTCGGCGTACGAAGTGCCGGAGGACATGCTCCGCGACGCCGACACGGCCATGTATCGAGCGAAATCTCTCGGCAAGGCCCGCTACGAGATCTTCGATGCTGATATGCGCGCCAGTGTAATGGCGCGCTTGCAATTGGAGACCGATCTGCGCGGCGCTCTCGAGAGGGAGGAATTTCGGAATTTTTACCAGCCGATTGTCGTTCTTGAGACCGGCCGGATTGTTGGTTTCGAGGCGCTCCTACGCTGGCAGCATCCTACTCGAGGGCTGGTCGGACCAGAAGAATTCATCCTCGTCGCCGAAGAAACCGGGTTGATACGAGAGTTGGGCTGGTGGAATTTGCGCGAAGCCTGCCGCCAAATGAGCCATTGGAGGGCAAGTTCGAGTGTTCATCGCGATCTGGTGATTAGTGTGAACCTCTCTGCCAAGCAATTTCTGCAACGGAACCTGGTTGAAGACATTAAGGATTTGCTGCTTGAACTTCGTCTTCCCCCAGAAGCTTTGAAGCTCGAGATCACGGAAAGCACAGTCATGGGAGACCCCACGGCGGCCGTCGAGATGTTGCAGCAAATCAAGGCGTTGGGAATTCGCTTGGCCATCGATGACTTTGGTACGGGCTATTCTTCCCTTAGCTACCTCCACCGTTTTCCGCTTGATACCTTGAAAATTGACCGTTCCTTCATCCGCGACATGGGTGATGACGGAGACGGCATGGAGATTGCCCGGACCATTTTGCCAATGGCCAACAACCTCCGATTGGATGTTGTTGCCGAGGGAGTCGAGACCATCGAACAGGTCGCCTTACTCAAAAAGCTGCAGTGCAAATATGCGCAGGGATACTACTTCTCTCGACCATTATCCGCCGAGGGAACAACGGCACTCCTGGCGGGAGAGCCGGCTTGGCAAATATGCGAGCAAAGCAGGTAAATGTGGCAACTGCCCGCGCCAAAAGGTCTCGAACGGTGATCATCATGCGGCGGCGAAACCCTTGCGTTCCGATTTAGGTATGCGGGCGGCTCGAGTGTTATGAAACTAGCTTGGCAGAATATCGTCCACGATCGAGGTCGCTTCGCAGTGACCGTGCTTGGCGTTTCTTTTGCCGTCTTCCTGATGGTTTTTCAAGGCAGCCTCTTGGCGGGATTTCTGCGCGCAGCGTCCAGGTTGATTGATGCCAGTGATTCTGACATCTGGATTACCGCGAGAGGTGTACAGGCATTCGAGTTCGGCACAACTTTGGAAAGCCGCGTAAGAGAAATGGCTGCCGGCGTGCCAGGTGTGATGGAAACGGGAAGAGTGTGCGTGGCCTTTGCCGTTTATCGCGCGCCGAACGGAAAGCAACAAGTTGTGGCACTGGTTGGTGCGGACTCCAACGTAGGAAAGCGCTTCCCGGTTCCCGACGTCCCTGAATCAGCGGGCCAGATATCACCTGACGCGGTCCTTTACGATGTCAGCGACCGGAAGCAGATCGAAGTTACCGCACTGCCCACGGAAGTCGAGATAAATCGTCACCGCGCCAGCATTGAGCGCGAGATACAAGGTTACGGAGCATTCCTGGGTGTCCCCTTTTTGTTCACTTCGTACAGGAATGCGAAGCGGTACATGGGTTTTGGGCCCGATGAGGCGATGTACATCCTCTTGCGAGTGGGCAATGGATATTCCGTTTCGGACGTACGGCGAAGCCTCCGGCAACGGCTGCCGGAGGTCGATGTACTCACTCAAGGGGAATTCGCCCAAAAGTCCCGGATGTACTGGACTGTAAAAACCGGTGCGGGAGGCGCAATTCTAACCGCAGCGTTTTTGGGATTTCTGATCGGTCTTGTAGTCGTATCCCAAACGATTTATGCGAACACGATGGAGAACATCGAGGAATACGCCACACTGAAGGCTCTAGGAGCATCACAAGCATTCGTTGCGCGTATCGTGCTTAGCCAAGCCCTGATTTGCGGTGCGGTTGGCAGCGCTCTGGGTCTCATCGCGGTTATTCCAACCATCGATTACGCAAAGTCGCTGATACCTTGGATCTACGCTCCGCGATGGATGCCTGCGCTGATGGTCGTGCCAAGCCTTGTGATGTGTTCATTGGCATCCATTGTGTCGGTGAGAACCGCTCTCACCGTCGAGCCTGGGAAGGTTTTCCGTGCCTAACCACTTCTTGGGCGTTGAGGGCGCGAGCGTCTCGTTTGGCAAGGGCGAAGTACGTGTCCGGGCGCTGCAGTGTGTTTCGCTAATGTTTGAGCCAGCCACGCTTTCGTTGGTCATGGGACCCTCAGGTAGCGGTAAAACCACTCTATTGTCTATGCTCGGCTGTCTACTATCTCCCGACGAGGGGACCACGTTCGTGGACGGCGTCGCGGTCAACCGTCTGAGTGAAGCGGATAGAACGATGGTTCGCCAAAAGAAAATCGGCTTCGTATTTCAGGCCTTCCGCCTCTTTCACTCCCTGTCCGCCATCGATAATGTGGTACTCGGTTTTGAAATTCGTGATGTCGGAGGGCCTGACCGAGCACAAATGGCGCGAGACTTACTCCTTCAACTCGGGCTAGATAAAAGGCTGCAGCGCGAACCGCACGATCTCAGCCCCGGAGAGAAGCAGCGCGTTGCGATTGCACGAGCGCTGGCAGGGAATCCTCCCATTCTTCTCGCAGATGAACCGACGGCCTCCCTGGATGCTCTGGCAGGAAGGAACATCTGTGAAATTCTTCGAAATCAAGCCGTCGAGCATGGGCGAACCGTCGTTGTCGTGAGCCACGATCCACGGTGGCGGAAATTCGCTGATCGGGTAATCACACTATGCGATGGCCGGGTCGAACAAGAGATGAAACTGCAATGACGGCTCACCGCAGGTGGGGCATTTTCGGCGTCGCGATCCTGCTGGCCGCCGCGGGTGTAGTGTTCTTTGGACCATCGCATAACAGGGATTCTGTGCAAGCCCACGGTACGCCAGCAGATAGTTCTTCCTCGATTGTTGCATTTGCTTCCCCCGGACGGGTTGAGGGCACGTCAGAAACGACCCAGCTTGGAGCTGCTGCGGATGGCATCTTGAAAGCCGTCTACGTGAACGAAGGTCAGGCCGTAACCAAAGGCACGCTTCTTGCCGAGATCGCTTGCGATGACCTGCAAGCGAGCTTGCAAACTGCGACCGCCGAAGCCGACGGCGCACGCCAGGCAAGGACCAGGCTTTTACGAGGCGCGCGCGAGGAAGAGAAGAAAATAGCCGAAGAAAAGTCGGCAGCCGCTCGTGCGACCTTCGCAGAGGCTAAATCGCGCCTCAACATGCAGCGCGCCCTCTACGAAAAGCAAGAGATTTCCAGGGCTGCCTATGAACAGGCTGTGCGTGATCTCGGTGTCGCGAATGCGAACCTCCTGGCTGCCATGCGAACCGAGGAGTTGCTTGCTGCGCCGCCACTGCCGGAAGACAAAGCGCGTGCCGATTCTGAGGTGCTCGCAGCGGAGGGCCGCGTTCGAATCGTCCAGGAGCGGATCGGCAAGTGCTCGATATTCGCGCCCATCGACGGAACCATTTTGCGTGTCTACGCAAGACCCGGCGAATCTTTCAGCACCGTTACTCCTCGCCCTTTGTTCAGTCTCGCGAATACGTCCACTCGCCGCATCAAGGCGGAAGTAGACGAGAGAGATGTAGATAAACTATCAGTCGGCCAGAGGGTGCTTGTCCAAGCCGATGCCCTTGAAGGCAAGAAGCTCAAAGGATCGGTTACAAGCATCTCCACCATTATGGGTAGGAAGAGCATCTCCACAGGAGACCCATCTGACAAGAGCGACCGCGATATCCTCGAGGCGGTGATCGATTTAGAGGGCAACTCCCAACAATTGCCAATCGGCCTTCGGGTGACAGTGCAGTTTTTTTCGACCACGTCTTCGAAAAATTGAGACCGCACCCGCAGCGCGTTTCAGTTAGGTCGCTGTGGAGTACAGGTTTATACTGAGCCGCCTACGGACTCCCCCTCATGGAAAATTGCCAGCTCATGCCTCACCATATTCTATTTCTATTCAAACAGATCGCGCTCTACCCCGGCGAGGACGGCGCGTTGGCCGACATGACTGACAATCAAGTCTTGGAGCACGGCGACGTAGTCGATGTTGCTCCGCTCCCAGCCGTTAAGGCATACGAAAGTTCGGTGGGACTTCATGTCAGGGAAGGTCTTCCGCATCCCTGCGGTGCAACGTGGGATGGGCAAGGTGTGAATTTCGCCGTTTTTTCTGCTCACGCCACCAAAGTTGAGTTGTGCCTTTTCGACAAGACCGGCAAGGACGAGCGACAAAGAATCGAACTTCCAGAATTCACGGACGAAATCTGGCACGGATATGTCAGCGGACTCGGGCCGGGCACGGTTTACGGCTTTCGCGTGCACGGTCCCTACGCTCCCGAGGCGGGACATCGATTCAATCCTAACAAGCTTCTGCTCGATCCCTACGCTCGGAGTCACGTCGGATCGCTTCAGTGGAACGACGCCTGCTTCGGCTATACGATCGGCGCGGAAAACACTGACCTTTCCTTCGACGAGCGCGACAGCGCACCTTTTGTTCCCAAGTGTGTGGTCGTCGATCCGGAATTTCGCTGGCGGCAAACGACAACGGCGCGTCGCGCGACGCCGTGGAGCCAAACCGTCGTCTACGAACTGCACGTACGCGGTTTCACAAAACAGCACCCTGCCGTGCCCAAAAAAAAACGGGGCACGTTTGCGGGCTTGGGACAGAAGCAAGTTGTTGACTACATCAAATCGTTGGGCGTGACCGCGGTGGAGTTGCTGCCGATCTATACCTTCGTGAATGACCGTCCGTTGCAGGAAAAAGGACTCACAAATTATTGGGGGTACAACACCATCGGATTTTTCGCGCCCGATCCGCGTTACGCCTCCGAGCCTGTGGATAGTTTGCATGAGTTCAAACAGATGATTTCGCGGTTTCACGACGCGGGAATCGAAGTGATTCTCGACGTTGTGTACAACCATACTGCGGAGGGGAACGAGCTCGGTCCAACCCTCTGCTTTAAAGGCATCGACAATTTCAGCTATTACCGTTTGCTGCCCGACAAACCGCGCTACTACGTCAACGACACCGGTACTGGAAATACGGTGAACTTATCACATCCCCGCGTGATTCAAATGGTCGCGGACAGCCTGCGGTACTGGCGCGAGGAAACGCAAGTCGATGGATTTCGTTTTGACCTGGGCACGATTCTCGCGCGGGAGTACGGAGGGTTCGATCAACACAGCGGCTTTCTAAAGGTCTGCGGCCAGGATCCGGTGATTCACGCGGTGAAAAAAATAGCCGAACCATGGGATTGCGGTCCCGGTGGATATCAGGTCGGAGAGTTCCCGCCGGGTTGGTCGGAGTGGAACGACAAATTCAGAGATACGGCACGCGATTTCTGGAGGGGAGAATCGTCTATCGGCGAATTCGTGAAGCGGCTTTGCGCTTCCGGAGACATTTTCAACCGTAATGGACGCAAGCCGTGGTCCTCGGTGAATTTTGTCACCGCCCACGACGGTTTCACACTGAACGATCTCGTCAGCTATAACGAAAAACATAACGAAGCCAACGGCGAAAAGAATCAGGACGGAACATCGAATAATCGGTCGTGGAATTGCGGCGCTGAAGGCCCGACCGACGATCCGGGCATCAACCAGCTCCGTGAAAAGCAGGTGCGCAATTTTTTGGCGACACTGCTGCTTGCGCAGGGTGTACCAATGCTGGTGGCGGGCGACGAATTCCACAGAACGCAGAAGGGAAACAATAACGCCTATTGCCAGGACAACGAATTGAGTTGGGTGGATTGGTCGCTCGTGGAATCCCACAAGCCTACGCTTGAGTTTGCGAGATGCCTCCTCGCTCTCAGAAATAAGTACCCCGTTTTCAGGCGCAATCGATTTCTGACCGGTGTAAACAACGAAAAACTTGGCGTCAAAGATGTCACCTGGATTCATCCTTCAGGCGTCGAAATGAACGACGAAAACTGGAAAGACAATGGTCTTCGCTGCTTTGGCATGTTGATCGATGGCCGCGCCGAATCGACGGTCACCCGCGAGCGCGGAAGCGATGCGACGATCTTCCTCATTTTCAATAGCCATCACGAACCGGGGAAGTTTGTTCTGCCTCCGGCGGTAGAAGGAGTCGGGTGGCAATTGCTGCTAACGACAAGCGATGCACCGAGGGTCGACCGAGTCTTCCAGGCGGGCGAAACGTTTGAGGTCGCGAACCGCTCTGTCAGCGTATTTCTGATGTGCTGACGTTGGCAGAAGTGACTACTTGCACCTGGGAAGTGAGGGATACGTTTCGATTCACCTCAAACCGATGCCTTATCCCTGTCCATTTTCATGGTCGTATCCGGTCGGCGCCGCGTTGCATGACGGTGGCGTCGCCTTTCGCGTTTGGGCAGACAGTCACAAGAGAGTCTCTGTCTCGATAAAGGGCGCTAAGCACGAACTCTCGTTCGAAACGAATGGCTACTTTTATGGCCATGTAGCCGGCGCGCGCGGGGGCGACACGTATACATTTTTCGTCGAGGGCGAAGGGCCTTTTCCCGATCCTGCCTCGCGATTTCAACCGCAAGGCCCGCATGGACCTTCTCAAATCGTAAACCCAACCGCGTTTTCTTGGACCGATCAGGCCTGGGCTGGCATCAATCTTCTCGGTCAGGTCATTTACGAACTGCACGTAGGAACGTTCACGCCGGAAGGAACGTGGCGTTCGGCCATTCAACAGCTTCGGGAGCTGGTGAGCTTGGGCATTACGGTCTTGGAGATAATGCCGGTCGCGGAATATGCAGGCTCGTTCGGCTGGGGATACGACGGCGTAGACCTGTTCGCACCATCGCGCAATTATGGATCCCCCGATGATTTCCGCGCCTTCGTCGATGCAGCACATGCTCAAGGAATCGGAGTCATTCTCGACGTGGTGTACAACCACCTCGGGCCGGATGGAAATTATCTGCCGAAGTTTTCCGAGAACTATTTCACTACAGAAAAAAAGACGGACTGGGGCGCCGCGATCAACTTCGACGGCAAAAAATCCGGACCAGTTCGCGAATTCTTTACGGCCAACGCGGCGTATTGGATCGGCGAGTTTCATCTCGATGGTCTTCGGCTGGACGCAACGCAAAGCATTTACGATTCGTCTAAGGACCATATCATCGCCGAAGTTTGCCGCAACGCACGCAACGCGGCGGGCCGGCGGAATATTATTGTGGTAGGGGAGAACGAACCGCAGAACACGAGACTGATCCGGGCCGAAACCGCCGGTGGCTACGGGATGGACGCTCTTTGGAATGACGATTTTCATCACTCTGCGATGGTTGCAGCGACAGGAAGCCGCGAAAGCTATTACGGGGATTATTTGGGCTCCCCGCAGGAACTCCTTTCCGCCACCAAGTACGGTTTCCTTTTTCAGGGCCAGCGGTACATGTGGCAGAAAGGGCGGCGTGGCAGCGGCGCGCTAGGACTAAGCACGGCAGCGATGATCGCGTTTCTTCAAAACCACGACCAGGTTGCGAATTCTGCCCGCGGGTTGCGTCTTCATAAGCTGACAACTCCCGGGCGATACAAAGCACTGACCGCCTTGTGTTTGCTGAGTCCCTCAACGCCCATGTTATTTCAAGGCCAGGAATTTGCTTCTTCCGCGCCGTTTCTTTTTTTTGCCGACCTCGAACCCCCGTTGGCGGATCAAATTTTAGGCGGCCGCGCGGAGTTTCTGGATCAGTGGCGTAGCCTTTCCTTGCGGCAGCTTAACTACGACGTTCCGTGCGCGGTCGAAACGTTTCACAAGTGCAAGTTGGATCTCTCCGAACGGGAAAAACACAGCGAGATCTACGCTCTGCACCGCGATCTTCTACAGCTTAGAAAATCCGAACCCGTGTTCTCTCGCCAAAACCATCAGCTCGACGGGGAAATTCTGGGTCCGGAAGCATTTGTCGTGCGCTTTTTTTCCGACGGATATCAGAATGACCGCCTTCTCGTCGTCAATCTCGGCATCGAACTGCGCCTGAATCCCGCTCCCATGCCGTTGCTCGCTCCTCCGGAAGATCGCGAATGGGAAGTTCAGTGGTCGACGGAAGATCCGCGATACGGTGGCAACGGAACGCCGCCTCTGGATTCCGACCTGAACTGGATTATCCCCGCGCACGCTGCCGTCGTTTTGAAACCCGTCGCGAAGAAGGGAGCACAATCCGCGCTATGAACGGACCGGACCACATTCTGCGTCGCGTCGCCTATCGAAAGTCGTCAGCCGACGCGCGTGAAACGCTCGTCGAAAAGGAATGGCTCGTCACAAATGGCCTGGGCGGCTACGCGTCCGGCACGCTGGCAGGCGTTATTACACGCGGCTTTCATGGTTATCTTGTCGCGGCTCTGCCCACTCCTCTCGGCCGCATCATGATGCTGAACGATTTGATCGAGAAAGTCGAAATTCCCAACGGCAAATCGGTGCAGCTCAGTGGTGAAGAGCGCGTCAACGTTCCCCTGACCGCGCAAGGTGCGGAATACCTTGAAGAATTTCGACTCGACGACGGCATACCCGTTTGGGTTTTTAGATTTGGCGATGTAATCCTGGAAAAACGCGTGCTGATGCTTCACCGCCAGAACACGGTCCACGTCAGTTATAGGCTGAAGAGCGGGACCGAGATGAAGATGATGCTTCGGCCGTCCATAAATCTTCGGCCTCATGAAGCTCCGGTCAGCACCCCTCTTGCCGGCAATCACGCGTTTACCGTCGTCGAGGATACTTTTGAAATCTCGTCGCAAACGAACCTTCCTCGGCTTCGCCTGATGCTCTATGGACGCGACAAATCTCTAGTGATGGATCGCACGCGATTCCAGGAAGTCATCTATCGTATCGAAGAGAGCCGAGGCTACGCGGCTCGCGGCGATTTGTGGAGTCCCGGATATTTCTCGGTTCTGCTGACCGCCGATAATCCAGTCACTCTCGTTGCGTCCGCTGAATCTTGGGACGCCGTGCGGGCCGTGACGCCCGAGTATGCCTATGCCGCGGAGACACTACGCCGTAAGAGGCTGCTCGGCCGGGCCACGGGAGTGCCTCCTGACGGAACCGCGGCCGAACTGGTCCTCGCCGCCGATCAGTTCATCATTGTTCCCGAAGGCCGACTTGACGACACCTTGCGTGCCAGAGCCAGCGGCGACGATGTGCGCTCGATCATTGCCGGCTATCCCTGGTTCACTGACTGGGGTCGCGACACGATGATCTCGCTGGAAGGACTCACCCTAACCACTGGCCGCCATGTGGAAGCGGGATACATTCTCCGTACATTTGGCCACTACGTTCGCCACGGTCTCATTCCTAACATGTTCCCGGAAGGCCACGACGAAGGCTTGTATCACACTGCCGATGCGACTCTGTGGTTTTTTCACGCCATTGCCAGGTATCTCAAAGCTTCTGACGACCAACTTTTTCTATCTCAAATTCTTCCGCAGTTGCAAGAAATCATCCAATGCCATTTGCGCGGCACTGATTTTGGGATTGGAGTGGACCCGAACGACGGTTTGCTCAAACAGGGCGCGGATGGCTATCAACTAACGTGGATGGATGCCAAGGTCGATGACTGGGTCGTTACACCGCGCCGCGGCAAGGCCGTGGAGCTGAATGCGCTTTGGTACAACGCGCTATGCCTCATGGCGGAGTGGTTGCAGCTGAACGGTCAGCCGGATAAGTCCAACGAAATGGAAATGCACGCTCAACAGTGCCGCGATTCCTTCCACGAGCGTTTCTGGTTTGAACAGGGCGGCTACCTCTACGACGTCGTCGACGGAGAAAAAGGCGACGATCCTTCGTTACGTCCCAATCAGATTCTGGCAATTTCGCTCGATTTCCCTGTACTCGCCGAAGACAAGTGGGCCAGCGTGATGGAACGCATACAACGCGAACTCCTCACTCCGTTCGGCTTGCGCACCCTCGCCCCCAGCGAAAAGGACTATAAGCCGAAGTATTACGGCAGTCTTCGCGATCGCGACGCCGCCTACCACCAAGGCACCGTTTGGCCCTGGCTGATCGGCCCGTACATCGACGCCTGGCTGAAACTTCATCCGGATGAAATCGATCAGGCCGAGAAATGCCTGCTGGCCTTCGACGATCGCCTCGGCGAAAACGTAGTCGGCTCCATCGGCGAAATTTTCGACGCCGAGCCGCCCTACGTGCATCGAGGCTGCGTCGCGCAAGCCTGGAGTGTTTCCGAAGTTTTGAGGAGTCTTGTTAAAATCGCTTCATTGAAAAAGAGCAGAGAAACAATCAAAGTGGCGTAAGCGGATCGTGAGTCTCTCGTGAACCTAGGCCGTTGCAGCGGAATCCTCTTACACGTGACGTCTTTGCCGGGCCCGTTTGGCATTGGCGATCTGGGTTCGGAGAGCCGCAACTTTGTCGACTTCCTCTCAGCTGCGAAGCAAAAGCTGTGGTGCGTGCTTCCGCTCGGCCCCACTGGCCCCGAAAACTCTCCCTACGAGTGCCGCTCTGCGTTTGCCGGAAACTCCCTGCTCATTAGTCCGGAGCAGCTCGTCGAACGCGGTTATCTTTCCGGGAGGGACTTGCGCTCCACGCCCCGATTTCCCGCGTGGCGCGTCGAATTTGCCGCCGTTCGCAACTACAAGGAGTTGCTCCTCGAAAAAGCCTTCGAGGGTTTCTCGGAAACGTGGGATTATTCGCGCTTCGACCGCGACAATTCCTGGTGGCTGCAGCGATTCGCTCTCTTCATGGCTTTGCGTGACGCGAACGGCGGCGTGCCGTGGATCCGATTTGCCCCCGGCGTCAAAGCCGACCCCCGCTCGATTCGCTTTCACAAATTCGTCCAGTACGAATTCTCCCGTCAGTGGCGTGCTCTCCGAAAATATTGCGCGGCGCGAGACGTTGCGATCATGGGCGATTTGCCCTTCTACCTGGAACACGATAGCGCCGATGTCTGGAGCCATCCTGAGCTCTTCGATCTCGACGCCAAAGGCAATTCGCGCACTGTGGGTGGTGTTCCCCCGGACTACTTCAGCCGCGATGGCCAACGCTGGGGCACGCCAACCTATCGCTGGGACAAACTGAAGAAAACTGGTTTCAAATGGTGGGTCGATCGACTTCGTGCCTCGCTGGAAACTTTTGATCTGCTCCGGCTCGATCACTTTCGCGGATTCGAATCCTTTTGGAGCATTCCCGCAAGCCACTCGACGGCCAGAAAAGGCCGCTGGGTCAAAGGGCCAGGCGCTCGATTATTCGAAGCCGCTCAGCGCAAACTTGGAACCCTACCCTTGGTCGCCGAGAATCTCGGAGTCATAACGCCAGATGTAGAAGAACTCCGGCGCCGTCTTGCCCTTCCCGGTATGGCTGTTCTGCAATTTGGTTTCGGCGATGACGCCAGCAACCGTCCGAACAACTACGTTCGAGACCTGGTGAGTTTCACGGGGACGCACGACAACGATACGTCTTGCGGGTGGTGGAGTTCGCTCCAGCGCGCAGCACGGGGCTCGAATCCCTCGGCCCGTTTAACTTTTGACCGGGTGAAGAGTTTCTTGCAGCGCGACGGCCAGGAAATCCACTGGTCATTAATCCAAGCAGTTCTCACGTCCGTCGCGAACGTCGCGGTCATTCCCATGCAAGACGTCCTGGGGCTTGGGTCAGAAGCGCGGATGAACCTGCCGGGCGAAGCGAAAGGGAACTGGCGCTGGCGCCTTCAAAACGATCAAATCGATCGCGCCACCGTGCGCCGTCTTCGTGACTTGACCGCAGTCTCGGGCCGGTGAATGTTTCCGCAACGGATCAGTGTCGATCCCCCCACTTCCATACAGGATTCCCCGTAGAGCTCGAATCACTGGTGCGGCCAAGACGCTTCTCCGCCGATAACGCCTACAGCCAACCCTGTATGGACTTCAACAACAGCGCATGCTCGACTTACTTTTCGCAAAAAGGCAGACCGCTTGTTTCGCTTTCAGGGAGAACACGGTTCGTATGGCGCTCGGCTTCTCCGTTCCTAAAATCATGAAACCATTGCGCATCCTTATCGTGGACAACCACGAAGTCATCCGCCGCAGCCTTCGATCCTTGCTATCTTCCCGCCCCGAATGGGAAATCTGCGGCGAAGCTGCCGACGGCCGCGCCGCCATCGAACGCGCCAAAACTCTCCGCCCCGACGTAATTCTCATGGACGTTACCATGCTGGAGATGTGCGGGGCGGAATCTGCCAGGATCATTCATCAGGAAGTCCCGGAGGCTCAGGTCATTATCATTAGCCAGAACGATCCCGAAATTACGCGCCAGCAAGCCAATGGAGCCGGCGCCACGGCGTACGTTGCCAAGTCCGATCTTTCGCGAGACTTGCTGGCAGTAGCCTTGGAGTTGGGCCGCATCGGCACGTGGGATCGCAATCTCAGCACTGGCAAAGCCTTTTGGTCCTCCGGCCTCTACTCCCTTCACGGTTACGCACCTGGAGAATGCGAGGCAAGTTGGGAGTCTTGGCGAGAACGCGTGCATCCCGCGGATTACGAAAGGGTCTCGCAGGTGTGGCAGGCTGCGCGCGCTGCCCGCAAAGAGTATGGCTTCGAATATCGCGTGTTGCTGCCCGATGGCAAAGTGCGTTGGATCGAGGTCAAAGGCCGCTTCTTCTGCGATGAGTCGGGTGAGCCCTCTCGTGATCTCGGCGCCGCGCAAGATGTCACCGATAGAAAAATCGTCGAAGAGCGCCTGCTCCGTGGTCGCGATGAATTGGAAGAACAAGTCCGCGGACATCGCGTCGAACTCCAGGAGCGCGCCTCCGAGGCCGCCAACCAGGCGGAGTTACTCGATCTTGCCAACGACGCGGCCTTCATCTGCGGCTCGAACAGCGCCATTTCTTATTGGAATCGCGGGGCCGAACGTCTCTATGGCTGGAAGCAGGCTGACGTGGTTGGACGACACCCTTCCGAACTCCTACGAACGAAGTTTCCTATTCCCCGCGCCGACTTGCTCGCGATCCTGGAGCGCGATGGACGTTGGGAAGGCGAACTCGTCCAGACTACCCGTTACGGTCTGCGCATGACCGTCCACAGCCGCTGGACCTGCAAATATGCCGACAGCGGAGAATTCATCGGCTGGCTCGAAATTAATTCCGACATGACCCAGCAAAAACAAGCCGAAGAAACCGCTCGCAGGTTGAGCGGGCGCATCCTCCAAGTGCAGGACGAAGAGCGCCGAAGAATGGCCAGAGACCTTCACGATAGCCTCGGTCAATATTTGGCCATGCTCAAGATTTGTATTGACGGCTCCCTCCGTACTCTCACCGACTCCGCCGCAAAGAAGCACCTCGAACAAGCCTGCGAAATGGTGGAACAGTGCGTTTCCGAGACTCGAACCCTCTCCCATCTCTTGCACCCACCTCTGCTCGACGAAAACGGTCTTTCTTCCGCAGTTCGTTGGTATGTGGAAGGCTTCGGCAACCGCAGTGGAATCGAAGTCAAGCTCAATATGCCGCGCGTCATTCCCAGATTCCTGAACGAGATCGAGACCACCTTATTCCGTATCCTGCAGGAAGGCCTTACCAACGTCCATCGCCATTCGCAAAGCAAGCGCGTCGACGTTGACATTTCTCACGACCAGAACATGGTTTCCCTGGTCATTCGAGACTACGGTTTGGGCATCCCATTGGAACGCATTCGGGCGTTTCGCGACTTTGGGAGCGGCATGGGCGTGGGTCTCGGGGGTATGCGCGAACGCATCCGGGAAGTGGGCGGCACGCTGCGTATCGAGCCCGGGAAAGAGTCGGGCACCGTCATCTCCGTCGAAATTCCTTTGGTGGAGCGGCCGGAAACGAAATTCTCAGACGATCTCTCCGAGATCGACCCGCCCGCGGATTCTCTGCCGATTCGAGGCGCCGAACATCGGTCGCAAGGACGGCCGAACTAGCCTGCAACCTTAGAGTTTCTGCCTAGAGACGCTCGACCCGGCTCGCCGCCGCCGTCAGCGACTGCCTTCTCTGGAAGAATTCCGCCCACGGGTCCTTCTTCTTCAAACGGCTGGCAAGACTTTTCATGTTGAATTTCGCCGGATCTTTCACGCTCGCTACTTCTGACCACTCCAGCGGAGTGGACACCGGCGCGTGAGGTTTCCGCCTCACCGAATACGGCGAGACCACAGTTTGCACCGACCCATTGCGGAATGGATCGAGATAAACGCGGTTTTTGCGCGCCGCGATGGCATGTTCTGTTGTCAGCTCCTTTGGATTTGCCTTCGCCAACCGCGCGCACAGCTTCTCCGTAAATTCCAAGACGTCGTCCGCCGTCGGCCCCACCTTGATCGGCACGAAAATATGCAATCCGCGGCTTCCCGACGTCTTTGCAAACGAAACCAGTTTCAATTCGTCGAGCGCTTCTTTTACGTACTTGGACGCGCGCGCCGCGTCTTGAAACGATCCCGACATCGGGTCCAGGTCAAAACACACCCAATCCGGCTTCGGAAAAGTCTTGGACCGCGAACCAGTCACATGAATCGGAATACACCCGAAACTGACCAGCGCGATTTGCGTCTCAAGTGCTCCTCCGACCACGTAGTTCGTAGACGACCGCGAGCCGCTGCTCGTGGCGATCCGTTTCGTGGGCGTTCCCGCAGGCAGCCCTTTTGGTGCCTCCTTTTGATAAAAACACTGTCCCAGCATCCCGTTCGGGCAGCGCTCCATCGTCAAAATCCTGTCCTCAACGTAGGGCTGAAGCAACGGAAACACTTCCGTATAGAACGCTGCGAGATCGCCCTTCGTGTACCCTTCTTCTGGCCAAAAAATTTTATCGGGATTTGAGACTTGCGGACCCGTCTTGTCCTTCGTGGATTTCACGCATCCCTCCTCTCGATGCACGTCCTGCGCGCTCTTGCCGTCGCGCCTCGTTTGTTTCTTCGCGCCGCGCGCTTGTTTCCACAGCCCTGACGGTTCTTATAGCCTTTAACGGCTGCCGTCTACAGCTTTCTATCGATTTCTTCCTTCCCTCGGCAACGCGACTCTGCCCTGCCGGCCACCTGCAGGTCTCCTATCGAACGCCGGTGGTTCGGATGACTTTGTCTCCGCAGACCAGACTTCGAAAGGACGACAACCAGGAAGAGCGTGCCCGGTAGCGGCTCTGCGGTCGCACGGCGTCACGCGCGTCCTGGCGTTCAACAACAAGGACTTCGCCAAATACGCCGGCATTGAAGCGATACATCCAAGGGACACGTCCTACTACGCCTCTTAGTACTTGCAATCCAGCGTTCATGGACTCTTAACATGGGGGCAACCCATCGGCCCGTCTTTCCATAGGAGTGTTATGGTCCTTGGAGGGACTCATACGGTGAGAAAAAAACATGCGGTAGTGGTGTTATTGGTTGGGGCAGCGGTGTTTGCGGCGGGCATGTTTGCGAAGAAGCTTGTTGCGGACGACGATCAGCATTCGGGGCATTTCAAATTTGCAGAGGGGAGTTTGGTGCTGAGCCGGAGCGTATATGAAGGGACCGCTTCGACGGTGATCGCGGGCGAGGCTTTGCCTCCGGGATGCATGGGAGGCGCGACAGGACTAACGGTCCAAGTCCCATTGATTGCGAACGGGACGACACCGGTGGCGGTTCCATGTGGATTCGCGAGCGATAACGGGGAATTTCCGAACGATCAAGACTCGCACAACGTTTGGAACAACTCTGGCTCGGACGGCAGCTTTGGCATTACTTCGCCGATTCTTCTGGATAACATGACGGAAGATGGTTGGGTGCTGGGTACGTTGCCAATTCCCACCGACCACATCGTGACAAGCTTTAGCTCGAAGTCGGAGCTGGCGCTGAACCGCTCTGTGGATGGGAAGTCGATCACCTTCATGGGGTATCACGGCGGAGTGGGGTGCGGCGGCACCGCCGTTTCTCCGACGGCGCCGAATCTAATTGATGTTTCGGCTTCCAGTACGCCGGGGATTTGCGATCCTACGAATCCGGTGTTTTCAAGCTTGCAGAACACGCCGAATATTCCAACAGCATATTATCGAGCGGTGGCGGAAGTCGATGGGGACGGCCATCTCAGCATTACGGACGGAAACGCGTACAGCGGCGACAACGGGCGCGCGGCGATGAAAGCCGCGAACGGTAACTACTACATGGCGGGGAACGACAACAGTGGGAATATCCCAAAGAAGCAGCTGACACTCACGACGCCGGGCGTGGAACTGATCAACGCAACGGGTGCGGAAACGCTGACGCCGGGGGTGACGACGCTACCGCCGAATATCGCCATGATCGGAAGGTTTCTGATCCCCGGAGACAAGCCGGGCAAAGACACCAACTTCCGTGGTCTAACGATCTTCAATAACACGCTGTACCTGAGCAAGGGCAGCGGCGGGAACGGCATCAACACGGTCTATCAGGCGGGCACGCCGGGCACGTTGCCTACCGGGACCGCGGCGGAACTAGCGAACGTACCGCTGACCATTCTGCCCGGTTTCCCGAACACCACGGCAAGCACGAACACGAATCCCCCGTTTGGGAGCTTCCCATTTGGGATGTTCTTCGCGAACGCCAGCACCCTGTATGTTTGCGATGAAGGCGACGGAACCTTCGTCAGTCCGCCGGTGAATGGAAATGTGGCGGATGGATCGCAGGCAACCGCGGGCTTGCAGAAGTGGGTCCTGCAAAACGGAACGTGGACGATGATCTATGTATTGCAGAGCGGCCTGAACATCGGCATTCCCTACAGCGTAGACCACTATCCGGCGGCGATCGATCCAGCGACCGGCGGTTGCCGAAACATCGCAGGACGTGTGAATGGCGATGGCACCGTAACAATCTGGGCGATCACTTCGACAATCAGCGCCAATGGAGACACGGGAGCTGATCCCAACAAGCTGGTGAAGGTGACAGACGTGATCTCGGCAACTACGCTGCCCACCGGCGTCGGCGAAAAGGAGATCGGTGTGTTCCGGACAATCCGGTCGGCGCGCGCGGGAGAAGTTTTCCGTGGCGTGGCGTTGGCACCGGTGGATCATGGCGACGATCATTGATCGGCGGTAATTGCTGAGACGAGAGAAACAGAGTAAAAAACTCACCGGGCAATTTTTCTTGCCCGGTGAGTTTTTTTTGCGTGCCCTTTCGTGAGCGACGGGACCGGGTGGGGAATGGTGGCAGGTTCGCGGACGGGCACGGCATGCCGTGCCCCTACGAGGGCTCGTGAGTTATTGGAGACTTGAGTCGGCGGGGGATGTAAGATGCGGGGCATTGTTTACGGCGAGTTGAGGGGGAGTATGCGAGATTTTTGGTGGATGCGCGGCGTCGCGGGTTTTGTTTTGGCGGGAGGCTTGGCATTGATTAGCGTGGACGCGAATGGGCAGGACCGCGGGCAAACGCGGTCGATGGTGATTTCGAAGGGCGGTATTGTGGCGTCGGAATCGCCGCTGGCTTCGCAGGCGGGTGTGCGGATTTTGGAGAGTGGCGGGAACGCGGTGGACGCGGCGATTGCCACCAACGCGATGATGGGTGTGGTCGAGCCGATGATGAATGGGATCGGCGGAGACTTATTCGTGATTGTGTATGACGCGAAGGCCAACAAGCTCTATGGGCTGAATGCGAGCGGGTGGGCACCGCGCGGGTTGACGATTGAATTTCTGCACAAGCAGGGATTGAAGGACATGCCGCAGAGCGGAGTGAACTCGATCACCGTGCCGGGTGTCGTGGACGGTTGGCAGAAATTGGCGGATCGCTTTGGGCGGAAAAAATTAAATGACGATCTGGCGGCGGCGATTCGAACGGCGCAGGATGGGTTTCCGGTGCCGGAGTGGGATGCGGCGTACTGGGCAGCGGAAGTGGACCTTTTGCGGACGGATGATGCGGCGACGAGTCTTTATTTGCCGGGAGATCGCGCGCCGAAGGTTGGAGAAGTATTCAAGAACCCGGATTTGGCGGCGTCGCTGGGC